>JBOHYC010000074.1:0-14238 GCA_050737755.1 Lysobacter sp. | reverse complement strand
TCGGCATCGTGCTCGGGTTCGCTGCCGGCACCGGCATCGCCGCATTGATTCCCGGGTTCCCGCCGGCGCAGGTGCCGGTGTGGGTGGTAATTGCCGCGGCGGGTTTCTCGGCGCTGGTCGGCGTGGTCTTCGGCATCATGCCGGCGTCCAAGGCGGCCGGTCTGGATCCGATCGAGGCATTGCGCTACGAGTGACGGGTGCCGGCGCTCGATGCCGGGCGGGTCCGCAAAGAGGAAGCCCCGGCGGGTGAGGCCGGGGCTTCGCGTGCCCGCCGCTGCTGTTTTGCCTTGACGAGGAGAGAGAGGCGGCGGGCGTGCCGAATGTTCCGACCGGTGCGGCGAGCCGAAGGTTCCCGGCTCTGCGACCCTGTTCAGCAGGGTGGAACGCCGGGTCTGCCGACGATGGCCTCTGGCGGTTGCCGACGGCGACCTTCGACTCTATAATTCCGCGGCTCCATCGGGCGCTTGTCGCCCAACCCTCCGGACCGACGAACCCCGCGTGCACGATCCCATGTCCGCAGGCCGCCGGCTGGCGTTGCGCGCGACTGTCTTCCAGGCGGGTGCGACGGCGCTGGTTGCGCTGGCCCTCATTCCCCACGGCATGCCTTCGGCGCTTGGGGCTCTGGTCGGGGGCGGTGCGCTGGTCGCGGGAAGCGCCGCGGCGGCCTTCATGGCGCTCGGCGGCGGAGTCCAGCCCGCGGGTGCGGCAATCGCGCGCCTGCTGGCCGGGGTGGTGTTGAAGTGGGTGGTGGTGCTTGTGGTGTTCGTACTCGGAATGGCCGGGTTCGGGTTGCCGCCACTGCCGATGCTGGCCGGCTTGCTGGCTGCGACGCTGGCCTTCGTGCCGGCCCAGATTCTGAAACGATAAGGTGTCTTTCGTGAGTGAGCAGACCGGTCCGGGCGGCCTGAACGAATACATCCAGCACCACCTGACGCATAACACTGTCGAGGTGTTCGGCGGGCAGTTCAACCTCGACTCGTGGTTGGTCGGCCTGGTGCTGGGGCTGGTGTTCATCCTGTGGTTCGGGTTCTTCGCGCGTCGGGCGACGCCGGGCGTGCCAGGCAAGGGCCAAGCCTTCGTCGAGATCATCGTCGAGTTCGTCGATGGGCAGGTCAAGGACACTTTCCATGGCGACCGCCGCTCAGTGACGCCGCTGGCGCTGACGATCTTCGTCTGGATCGTGTTCATGAACACGATGGACCTGCTTCCGCTCGACCTTGTCGGCTGGGGCGTGCACACCATCGCCGGGGCGGACGCCGCGCACCACACCTATGCGCGCATCGTCCCGACCGCCGACCTCAATACCACCTTCGGCATCTCCGCCTCGGTGTTCCTGATCCTGATCGGGCATGCCTGGTCGGCCAAGGGCGGCTTCGGCTTCGGCAAGGAACTGCTGACCTCGCCGTTCCATGCGCACGGCTTCATGGCCGTCGTGCTGGCGCCGTTCAACCTGCTGATGAACATCATCGAGTGGCTGGTCAAGCCGGTTTCACTGGCGATGCGACTGTTCGGCAACATGTACGGCGGCGAGCTTGTGTTCATGCTGATCGCCGGTCTGTTCGCCAGCTGGATCACCTTCGTGCCGGGCATCATCGCCAACGCGGCGTGGGCGGTCTTCCACATCCTGATCATCCTGCTGCAGGCCTTCATCTTCATGATCCTCACGGTCGTCTACATCGCCGGCGCCCGCGAGAGTCACTGAGTTTTCGCAACACCCGGTTTCCAGTTCCAACCTTCGTTCCATCCACTTCAAGCAACAACCTTTACACCAGGAGAAGCACCATGGAGTTCATCGCCAACGTTCAGGGTCTGACCGCCATCGCGATCGGCATCATCATCGGCCTCGGCGCGCTCGGCGCCTGCCTCGGCATCGCGATCATGGGTGCCAAGTTCCTCGAGTCGGCCGCTCGCCAGCCGGAGCTGGTGCCGATGCTGCAGGGCCGCATGTTCCTGCTCGCCGGCCTGATCGACGCCGCGTTCATCATCGGCCTGGCCGTTGCCCTGTTCTTCGGCTTCGCCAACCCGCTGGTCGGCGCCGTCAAGGAAGCCCAGGCTGCCCAGGCGACCACCCAGGGTTGATGAGCCGTGTGAAGGCCCGCGCTTCGGCGCGGGTCGTCGCGCCCCCGGACCGGCCATTGCGGCCGGTCCATGCCAGTAACGTCGAGGACCCGTCATGAATCCCAACATGACTTTCTTCGGTCAGATGCTCTCCTTCGCGATCCTTGTCTGGTTCACGATGAAGTTCATCTGGCCGCCGCTGAACGCGGCCATCGAAGAGCGCCAGAAGAAGATCGCCGAGGGCCTGGCGGCTGCCGAACGCAGCCAGCAGGATCTCGCCCAGGCGCAGCAGAGCGCCGATGCCGCGCTGCGCGAGGCACGGGTCAAGGCCAACGAGATCATCGAGCAGGCGCACCAGCGCGGTAACCAGATCGTCGACCAGGCCAAGACCGATGCCGCGGTGGAAGCCACCCGCCAGAAGGCGATGGCAGATGCCGAGATCGTCGCCGCACAGAACCGTGCCCGCGAGGACCTGCGCAAGCAGGTGTCGGTGCTGGCCGTAAGCGGTGCCGAAAAGCTGCTCCGGCGCGAGATCGATGCCAACGCCCACAAGGCGCTGCTCGACGATCTCGCCGCGCAGCTGTGACCGCGCACTGACCCGATGCCCCAAGCGATGAGCCCCAAGCAATGAGCCAGTCACTGACCCTCGCCCGCCCGTATGCACGCGCCGCATTCGCGGCCTCGCGCAACGACGGCCGCGCCGCGTCGTGGTCGCAGGCCCTCGCGTTCGCCGCGCAGGTCGCGGCCGACCCGCGCGTGCAGACGCTGCTGTCGCACCCGCAACTGTCGAACGACGACGCGGTTGTCCTGCTCGCCACCGACGGCGCCGACGAAGAGCTGCGGCGCTTCATCGGCCTGCTCGCGGAGAACCAGCGGCTGGCGTTGCTGCCGGAGATCGCCGGGCTGTTCGAGCAATTGCGTGCCGAAGCCGAGCAGATCGTGAAGGCGCGGGTGACCGCGGCCAGCGAGCTGCCGGCGGCCGAGCTGGAAGCGATCCGCGCGGGTCTGAAGCGTCGTTTCAACCGCGAGGTCGAGATCGAGACGGCGGTTGATCCGTCGCTGATCGGCGGCGCGGTGATCGACGCCGGCGACGTGGTGATCGACGGCTCGCTGAAAGGCAAGCTCGAACGGCTGCAGGGCGCTCTGGCCCACTGACAAGGCAACACGTGGGCGGACCGATGTCCGCCGAACGCGAAGGCGGGTCCGACCCGCCCAACCAGGAAAAGAAGATGGCAACCACCCAGCTCAACCCGTCCGAAATCAGCGAACTGATCAAGACCCGCATCGAGAAGGTCAAGCTGTCCGCGGAGTCGCGCAACGAAGGCTCGGTCACCTCGGTGTCCGACGGCATCGTGCGCATCCACGGCCTCGCCGACGTCATGCAGGGCGAAATGATCGAGCTGCCGAACAACACGTTCGCGCTCGCGCTCAACCTGGAGCGCGACTCGGTCGGCGCCGTGGTCCTGGGTGACTACGAACACCTGGTCGAGGGCGACGTCGCCAAGACCACCGGCCGCATCCTCGAAGTGCCGGTCGGCCCGGAGCTGCTCGGTCGCGTGGTCAACGCGCTGGGCGAGCCGATCGACGGCAAGGGCCCGATCGACGCCAAGTCGACCGCCCCGGTCGAGCGCGTCGCCCCCGGCGTGATCTGGCGCAAGTCGGTCGACCAGCCGGTCCAGACCGGCTACAAGTCGGTCGACGCGATGATCCCGATCGGCCGCGGCCAGCGCGAGCTGGTCATCGGCGACCGCCAGACCGGCAAGACCGCGATGGCGATCGATGCGGTGATCAACCAGAAGGGCACCGGCATCAAGTGCGTGTACGTGGCGATCGGCCAGAAGGCCTCGACCGTCGCCAACATCGTGCGCAAGCTGGAAGAGAACGGCGCGATGGACCACACCATCGTGGTCGCCGCGACCGCGTCCGAGTCGCCGGCGATGCAGTACATCAGCGCCTACGCCGGCTGCACCATGGGCGAGTACTTCATGGATCGCGGCGAAGACGCGCTCATCGTGTACGACGACCTGTCCAAGCAGGCCGTGGCGTACCGCCAGATCTCGCTGCTGCTGAAGCGCCCGCCGGGCCGCGAAGCCTACCCCGGCGACGTGTTCTACCTGCACAGCCGCCTGCTCGAGCGCGCCGCGCGCGTGTCCGAGGACTATGTCGAGAAGTTCACCGACGGCGCGGTCAAGGGCAAGACCGGTTCGCTGACCGCGCTGCCGATCATCGAGACCCAGGCCGGCGACGTTTCCGCGTTCGTGCCGACCAACGTGATCTCGATCACCGACGGCCAGATCTTCCTTGAGACCGACCTGTTCAATGCCGGCATCCGCCCGGCCGTGAACGCCGGTATCTCGGTGTCGCGCGTCGGCGGCTCGGCCCAGACCAAGATCATCAAGAAGCTGTCGGGCGGCATCCGCATCGCGCTCGCCCAGTACCGTGAGCTGGCCGCGTTCGCGCAGTTCGCCTCCGACCTGGACGAAGCCACCCGCAAGCAGCTCGAGCGCGGCCAGCGCGTCACCGAGCTGATGAAGCAGAAGCAGTACGCGCCGATGTCGATCGCGATGCAGGCGCTGTCGATCTACGCCGTCAACGAGGGCTACCTCGACGACGTCGCGGTCAACAAGATCATGGCGTTCGAAGAAGGCCTGCACGCCCACTTCGCCAACACCCAGGGCGAGCTGGTCGAGAAGGTCAACGGCAGTGGCAACTGGAACGACGAGATCGAGGCCCAGTTCAAGAAGGGCATCGAAGAGTTCAAGCAGACCGGCACCTGGTAAGGCGGGCACGACGATGGCAGGCGGACGTGAAATCAAAACCAAGATCAAGAGCGTGCAGAACACCCGCAAGGTGACGCGCGCGCTCGAAATGGTCTCGGCCTCGAAGATCCGCAAGGCGCAGGATCGGATGAAGACCTCGCGTCCGTATGCGCGGGTGATGAAGCAGGTGATCGGCCACCTGGCCCAGGCCAACTCCGATTACCGCCATCCGTACATGATCGAGCGCAAGGACCCGAAGCGGGTCGGCTACCTGATCGTGTCGTCCGACCGCGGCCTCGCCGGCGGCCTCAACAACAACCTGTTCCGCAAGTTGCTGGGCGAGATCCGCCAGTGGCACGACCAGGGTGTCGAGGTCGACGTGGTCACCATCGGCCAGAAGGCCTCGGTGTTCTTCCGCCGGCTCAAGGTCAACATGCTGGCCTCGGTCAGCCACTTGGGCGACGCCCCGAAGCTCGAGCAGCTGGTGGGCGTGGTCAAGGTGATGCTCGACGGCTACAGCGACGGCAACATCGATCGCGTGTTCCTGGCCTACAACGGCTTCGTCAACACGATGACCCAGAAGGCCAGCTTCGATCAGTTGCTGCCGCTGCCGGAGCCGGAAACGCAGATCGCCCGCCACGACTGGGACTACATCTACGAGCCGGATGCCGAAGGCGTGCTGGACCACGTGATGACCCGTTACGTCGAGTCGCTGGTGTACCAGGCGGTGCTGGAGAACGTCGCCTCCGAGCATGCCGCGCGCATGGTCGCGATGAAGGCGGCGAGCGACAACGCCAACAAGCTGATCGACACCCTGCAGCTGGTCTACAACAAGGCCCGGCAGGCGGCGATCACCCAGGAAATTTCGGAAATCGTCGGCGGCGCCGCGGCGGTCTGACAACCCATCCTGCGGGTCGCGACGTGCGGCCGGCAAAGCAGCAATTGAGAGCTACGAGGAAACATCATGAGCCAGGGCAAGATCGTTCAGATCATCGGTGCCGTCGTCGACGTCGAGTTCCCGCGTGAGAGCGTGCCGCGCGTGTACAACGCGCTGAAGGTCGAGAACACCGAGATCACGCTGGAAGTCCAGCAGCAGCTGGGCGACGGCGTCGTGCGCACGATCGCGCTCGGCTCCACCGACGGCCTCAAGCGGAACCTGATTGCCACCAACACCGGCAAGGGCATCGCGGTGCCGGTCGGCAAGGGTACCCTGGGCCGGATCATGGACGTGCTCGGTCGCCCGATCGACGAGGCCGGTGCGGTCGACGCGCAGGACCAGTGGGAAATCCACCGCGACGCGCCGACCTATGAAGAGCAGGCCGCGGCCAACGAGCTGCTGGAAACCGGCATCAAGGTCATCGACCTGATGTGCCCGTTCGCCAAGGGCGGCAAGGTCGGCCTGTTCGGCGGCGCCGGCGTCGGCAAGACCGTCAACATGATGGAACTGATCAACAACATCGCCAAGGCGCACGAAGGCCTGTCGGTGTTCGCCGGCGTCGGTGAGCGTACCCGCGAGGGCAACGACTTCTACCACGAGATGAAGGACTCCAACGTCCTCGACAAGGTGGCGATGGTCTACGGCCAGATGAACGAGCCGCCGGGCAACCGCCTGCGCGTCGCGCTGACCGGCCTGACCATGGCCGAGTACTTCCGCGACGAGAAGGACGAGTCCGGCAAGGGCCGCGACGTGCTGTTCTTCGTCGACAACATCTACCGCTACACCCTGGCCGGCACCGAGGTCTCGGCGCTGCTGGGCCGCATGCCGTCGGCGGTGGGTTACCAGCCGACCCTGGCCGAGGAGATGGGCGTGCTGCAGGAGCGCATCACTTCGACCAAGACCGGCTCGATCACCTCGATCCAGGCTGTCTACGTGCCCGCGGATGACTACACCGACCCGTCGCCGGCGACCACCTTCGCCCACCTCGACTCCACCGTCGCGCTGTCGCGCAGCATCGCCTCGCTGGGTATCTACCCGGCGGTCGATCCGCTCGACTCGACCTCGCGCATGATGGACCCGAACGTGATCGGCAACGAGCACTACGACACCGCGCGCCGCGTGCAGATGACCCTTCAGAAGTACAAGGAACTGAAGGACATCATCGCGATCCTCGGCATGGACGAGCTGTCGGAAGAGGACAAGCAGGCCGTGTCGCGCGCGCGCAAGATCGAGCGCTTCTTCAGCCAGCCGTTCCACGTGGCCGAAGTCTTCACCGGTTCGCCCGGCAAGTACGTGCCGCTGAAGGACACCATCCGCGGCTTCAAGGGCATCGTCGACGGCGAGTACGACCACCTGCCGGAGCAGGCGTTCTACATGGTCGGTTCGATCGAGGACGCGGTCGAGAAGGGCAAGAAGATCACCGGCGAAGCCGCCTGATCACCCGCCGGCGCCGCGCACCGCGTGACGCCGGCAGCGGTCTTCCCCTTTGAGCAGAGCGAGACACCAGATGGCATCCACCTTCCGTTGCGACATCGTCAGTGCCGAGGAAGAGATCTTCCACGGCGAGGCCGTACTGCTGGTCGCCACCGGCGAGCTCGGCGAACTCGGCATCGCGCCCAAGCACGCCCCGCTGATCACCCGACTCAAGCCGGGCAAGGTCGTGGTGACCCTGCCGAACGGCGAGCAGATGGACTTCGCCGTGTCCGGCGGCATCCTCGAGGTCCAGCCCCAGGTCGTGACCGTGCTGGCCGACACCGCGATCCGCGCCCAGGACATCGACGAGGCCGCCGTCCGCGCCGCCAAGGAAGAGGCCGAGCGCGTGCTTGCGCGCCGTGCCGAACCGATGGAGATCGCCGAGGCGCAACAGAAGCTGGCCGAAGTCATGGCGCAGCTGTCGGCGCTGGAGCGCTTGCGCAAGAACATGAAGCACTGAGCGGGGGCGAGCCCGTTGCAAAAACGCCGGCCATGCGCCGGCGTTTTTGTTTCTCAACGGCGATAGACCCAGTGTCGTGAAAGCAGGAAGCCGAGCCCGCCCAGTACGATTTCGACGCCTGGCTTGGCCAGCCACGCCCATTTGAGGCCGACCCAGTCATCGATCGCACCGATCGACCAGGTGCTGATGGCGGTGGTCAGCAACCACATCAGCACGAAGCGCAAGAACTGGCGCCGGCCCACCCGGGTGTCGTCGCCGGCAAAGGTGATGCGTCCGTTCAACCAGAAACCCAGCATCGCCCCGCTGATCCTGCCGGCGACGTTGGCCGGCTCGACCGGCAGGCCCGAGTGGCTGAGCGCGACCATCACCGCCCAGTCCAGCAGCCACTGGATGCCACCGATCAGCAGGTAGTGGCGGCCCTGGCGCGACAGGCTCACGCGCTGCGATCCGCGCGCTGGATATCGGGATTCGATCGTCGGTTCGGCACCGGCGCATCCTAGCAGGCGGACGCCGGCTAGAATTGGCGCAAACAGTTTCAGTAACGGAGTCCGCATGACCGCACCACTGCACGTCGTCATCCTCGCCGCGGGCGAGGGGAAGCGCATGAAATCGGCGCTGCCTAAGGTGCTGCAGAAGATCGCCGGCCGACCGATGCTGGGGCATGCAATCGCCACCGCGCGCGAGTTGCGGCCGGCGGGCATCCACGTGGTCTACGGCCACGGCGGCGAGCGCGTACGCGACGCCTTCGCCGACCAGCCCGACCTGCACTGGGCGGAGCAGGTCGAGCGGCTCGGCACCGGTCATGCGCTGCTGCAGGCGATGCCGGGCGTGCCCTTGGATGCACGGGTGCTGGTGCTTTACGGCGACGTACCGTTGATCACCGCCGAAACCCTGCGACCCCTGCTGCAGGCGCCGGGCCGGATCGCGGTGCTGGTCGCCGACCTGAAGGACCCCAGTGGCTATGGCCGGGTGCTGCGTGACGCCGAGGGCAATGTCGCGCGCATCGTCGAGCAGAAGGACGCCAGCGACGAGGAGCGCGAGATCAACACCGTCAACACCGGCATCCTGGTTGCCGACGGCGAGCCGTTGCGGCGCTGGCTGGAGCACCTGGGCAACGACAACGCCCAGGCCGAGTACTACCTGACCGATGTTTTCGCCGCCGCCGCCGCCGAGTTCAGCGCGGCCGAGATGGTCCACGTGCACGATCCGGTCGAGGTCGAGGGCGCCAACGACCCGTGGCAGCTCGCGCAGCTGGAGCGGGCATACCAGCTGCGGGCCGCGCGGACGCTCTGCGTTGCGGGCGCGCGTCTGGCCGACCCGGCACGGATCGACGTGCGCGGCGAGGTGACGGTCGGGCACGATGTCGAGATCGATGTCGACGTGGTGCTGGAGGGTACGGTCGAGCTTGCCGACGGCGTACGCATCGGCCCGTTCTGCCGCCTGCGCAACGTCAAGCTTGGTCCGGGCACCGAGGTTCGCGCGCACTGCGACCTCGACGGCGCGGTAGTCGAAGGTGCCGGCACCATCGGCCCGTTCGCACGACTGCGCCCGGGCACGGTGCTGGCCGACGGCGCGCACGTCGGCAACTTCGTAGAGATCAAGAACACCCGGATGGGCGTGTCCAGCAAGGCCAACCACCTGACCTACCTCGGCGATGCGGTGATCGGCAGCGGCGTCAACATCGGCGCCGGCACGATCACCTGCAACTACGACGGCGTGAACAAGTCGCGTACCACGATCGAGGATGGCGCCTTCATCGGCTCCAACAGTTCGCTGGTGGCGCCGGTGACGGTGGGCGAGGGTGCGACGGTCGCGGCGGGGTCGGTGATTACTCATCCGGCGCCGGCAGGGAAGCTCAGCGTCGCGCGCTCGCGCCAGACGGTGATCGAAGGCTGGCAGCGGCCGGCGAAGAAGTAGCGGGTCCTTCTGGCAGCTGCCGCTGTAGGAGCGACGTAAGTCGCGAATTCCCTGATATTCCGGCCGTCGAAGTGCGCGCTACACCGATGCGGGCGCGGCTCACGGGTCATGGGTCGACCATCGGCGGCAGATGCTGTGGCGTTCGCGACTTACGTCGCTCCTACAGACGCCTGGATCGCATAAGGCTAATCGGGCAACACCAGCGACACGCACAGGCCGCCGCTCTCTCGATTGAGCAGGGCGATCCGGCCGCCGTGGGCTTCGGCGATCTCGCGTGCCAGGGCCAACCCGAGACCGGTGCCGTGGCGCTTGGTCGAGTAAAACGGCAGCAATGCGTTGGCCAGCACCGCTTCGTTCATGCCGCTGCCGCGGTCCAGCACGTCGATCCGCCACGCATCGTGGGCCCGACGTAGCGACAACCGCACGTCGCCGGGTCTGGAGCCGGATTCGTGGGCATTCTTGAGCAGGTTCAGCAGTCCCTGCTCCATCTGTGCGGCATCGAAACGGGCAACACCGTTCTCGATGGCGTCCTTGTCGTCGCAGGCGAACTCGACCTGGGTCCGCAGCTGCGCGACGAAGCGTCCCCATGCGACCGATTCGCGCCGTGGCGCCGGCAGCTTGGCAAAGCGCGCGTAGTCGCGGATGAAACCTTCGAGGTGACGGGCGCGTTCCTCGATCGTGGTCAGCGCGACGGGCAGGCGCTCGTACTGGCCACGTCGCAGCAATTCGGCGCCCGAGTGCGCCAGCGACGCGATCGGTGCCAGCGAGTTGTTGAGCTCGTGGCTGATCACCCGGATCACCTTCTTCCAGGTCTGCACTTCCTGCCGTCGCAATTCGGCGGTCAGCACACGCAGCAGCACCAGTTCGTGGTGGCGGCCGTTGAGCCGGAACTGGCGGCGGGCAAGGTGATAAATGTCCTCATTGTCCTCATCCCCGACGGTGAACATGCCGTCACCGCCGCGTTCCAGCGCGTCGCGCAGGGCTTCCGGTGCGCGTTCCACCAGCGTCTCGAATGACTGCCCTTCCAGCTTGCGGCCTTCGCCCAGCAGTTTGCGCGCGGCGAGGTTTGCGTGCACGACGCGCCGTGAGGGATCCACCAGCAGCATCGCCACCGGCGTGTTCTGGACCATCGTGTCGAGCAGCAGTTCGCGCTGGACCAGCGCCTGCCGTTGTTCCCGCAAGGTGTCGCCGAGGCGGTTGTGGGCACCGACCAGCTCGCCCAGTTCGCCGTGCCCGATCGGGGACAGGCTGAAGCCGTAGTCGCCGTCGCGGTAGCTGGCGACGGTGCCTGCGAGGGTGCGGAACAAAGAGTTCATCGGCGCGAACGTGCGGCGCACGTGGTACGCGAGCAAAGGAATGTCGAGCGCGACGGCGACCGCCCAGGCCATCCACGCTGCTTCCATCCACGGCGCGATCCACAGCGCCAGCGCGGCGACGCCCGCGGCATGCAGCAGCGCCAGCGCGGTGAAGACCAGGCTCAGCGGCAGTCGGCGGAACCAGCGCATCGTCGGCTCAGTCGCGCTTGATGCCGAGCCGGTCGAGCCGGCGATACAGCGCCTGTCGTGACAGCCCCAGCTCGGCGGCGGCCTGGGCGAGCACGCCGCCGTTGCGCTCCAGCGCGGCTTCGATGTCGGACCGGTCGGGCTCATCGGAATTCGCGGATGCGACCGTTCCCGCGGGTCGGGCCGGCAAGCCGAGGTCGGCCGCGAGGATGCGGTCGCCACGGGCCAGCAACGCCGCGCGCTGCAACACGTTGCGCAATTCGCGCACGTTGCCGGGCCACGCATGACCGAGCAACGTGCGCTCGGCACCTGCGTCGAGCAACTTGCCGCGCGGCAGGAAGTGACGCGCAAGCGGCAGGATGTCGTCGGGCCGCTCTGCCAGCGGCGGCAACTTCAACTCGATCGCGTTGAGCCGGTAGTACAGGTCTTCGCGGAAGCGGCCATCGGCGATCAGCGCAGCCAGATCGGCGTTGGTCGCACTGACGATGCGGACCTTGACCGTGCGCTCGCGGTTGCCGCCGAGGCGCTCGAAGCGTCCGGTTTCCAGCACCCGCAGCAACTTCACCTGGCCAGCCGGCGGCAGCGTGCCGATCTCGTCGAGGAACAGGGTGCCGCCGTCGGCGGCCTCGAACTTGCCCTCGCGGGCGCGATTGGCGCCGGTGTAGGCGCCGGCCTCGGCGCCGAACAGTTCGGCCTCGATCAGGTCGCCCGGCAGCGCGCCGCAGTTGAGCGCGATGAATGGGCCATCGCGCACTGCCGAGTTGGCGTGCACGATCTCGGCGAACTTTTCCTTGCCCGTGCCGTTCGGGCCGGTGATCAGCACCGGCAAATCCGAGCGCGCCACCTGGCAGGCCAGAGACAACACCCGCTCGCTCGCGGCGTCGGCGTAGACCAGGCCACGCAGGTCGTACTCGCGTTCCAGCGCATCGCGGCGCCGACGCTCGCCCTGACGGTGGCGCTGCAGTTCGCGTCGTGCTTCCGAAAGTTCCAACAGGTTGTTGACCGTCGCCAGCAGCTTGCGGTCGTCCCACGGCTTGGCCAGGTAGTCGGCGGCGCCGGCCTTGACCAGGTCGACCGCCGATTCGAGATGGGTCCATGCGGTCAGCAGGATCACCGGCAGGTCCGGGTAGCGCGCGCGGATCTCGCCGAACAGCGCCAGCCCTTCCTCGCCGGAGGTGGTGTCGGCACGGAAGTTCATGTCCTGCACGACCAGGTCGACCGAAGTGCGCTCGAGCATGGCGAGTCCGTCCTCCGGGCTGCCCGCCGCACAGGTGTCGATGTCATGCAGCGAGAACAGCACCTCCAGCGCCGTGGCGACGGAGGGGTTGTCGTCGATGATCAGGACGGTAGGCATCGGGCAAGCGTACTGGAGGCGAGGGTCAGACGCTGCGCGTCGCCACCGCAGGCGGTACCGCGGCCGCACGGCGGGCCGGCCCGAACACCGCGATCTGGCCCAGCAGCCACAGCGCGATCGCGCCGACCGGCAGGTAGATCGCCGGCAGTCGCGCCAGCTCGTAGCGTTCCATCAGCATCAGGTTGATGCCGTAGGCCATCGCCATCCCGATCACGATGCCGACCGTCGCCAGCAGGAAGTTCTCGGTCTGGAAGTAACGCAGGATCTGCCCGCGGGTCGCACCGAGCGCACGGCGCACACCGATCTGCTTGGTCCGCTGCTGCACCCAGAAACTGGCCAGGCCGACGATGCCGAGTGCGGTGACCACCAGCAGGCCGATGATCACCGAGACCAGCAGCCAGGCCATCGAGCGATCCTGCGCGTAGTAGTCGGCGCGGGTCTGCTCCATGGTCTCGTGGTCCATCAGGATCCGGTTCGGGTTGACCTTGTCGAGCGTCGCCACCGCGGCCTTGAGCACTTCTTCGCGCCGGTCCGGATCGGTACGCAGGATGTAGTTGCTGCCCAGCGTGAACGGCACCCGGATCGGCAGGATCATCGACAGCTGGACCTCCGACCGGCCGCCCTGCTCATTGGGCCGGATCAGGTGTTCGACCACGCCGACCACCCGGTAGGGCTCCTCGCCCCAGGTATAGAGCTGCTTGCCGATCGGCTCTTCACCGGGGTACAGCCGTTCGGCCACCGCGCGGGTGATGATTATCGAGTGCGGCTGGATCGTCGAGCCCGGTTCGTTGAACACGCCCCAGTCGACGTACTCGTCCGGGGTGAAGTCGCGTCCCGCCACCAAGCGCAGCCCCAGTGTTTCCAGGAGCAACTCGTCCCCGAGGTAGGTCGCCGCGTTGAGGTTGGGGATCTGCTGTTCAGCAGCCAGGTTGACCGAACTGTTCCACGACGAATTGCCGAACGGCAGCTGGTTGGTCAGCGCCACGGACTTGACCCCGGGTATGGCGCTCAGGGCCGCGACGTCCTCGCGGCTGAGCGCTTCGGCGTTGTCACCGCGGCCGATGCCGGCCAGTTGCAGCCGGACGATCTCGGATTCGGCCAGCCCGCTCGGCTGGTCCATGCGCTGCATGCGGTCATTGATCAGGAATACCGCGTTGCAGATGATCGCGCAGCTCAGCGCGACCTCCAGCACGATCAGCGCGGCGGCGGTCTTGTGGCGACGCAGGGTCGACAGGATGGGACGGATATCGGCCATGACGTGCCTCACTGACTCTTGAGCTGGATGGCGGGGGTGATCTGGCAGGCGCGCCATGCCGGCAACATGCCGGCCAGCAGGCTCGCGACCACCGCGATGACGAACGTGAGCAGCAACATGCCGGCGTCCAGTTGGGCGAGTTCGGCGTAACCGGTCGGTTGCTGGCGCACGCCCCATAGACCCAGCAGCGCGAACCCGAGGCCGAGCACGCCGCCGGCGAGGCCAATCGTCCCGGCCTCGACCAGGCATTGGGCGAAGATCGCGCGGCGCGATGCACCGAGCGCGCGGCGTACGCCGATCTCGGTGGAACGGCGCAGGAACTTGGCCAGCAGCAGCCCGACGGTATTGACCAGGCAGACCAGCAGGAAACCCATCGCCAGCCACACCTGCAGGCGCACGTCACTTGGCACCGCGCCGTTCTCGTCGAGCCAGCCCATCACGTCGCGCAGGCGCACGCTGGTCGGGCGCTCGAACCGGCCCGCGGCGCGCTGCTGGTCGGAGTAGTTCACCAGGTAGCGCCGGT
>JBOHYC010000073.1:0-5674 GCA_050737755.1 Lysobacter sp. | reverse complement strand
TGTCGACCGCGCGCAGCAGCACTGCGGCGCTGCTGCCATCGGCGCGCCAGTGGATCGCCGGACTGCCGCCGCCCTCGCTTTCGACCCGCACCGCGCGGTCGCCCTTGAGCGATTCGAGCTCGGCCTGCTCACGCAACGCCGCCAGCGGGTCGGTGCCGATGCCGGGGAGGGCATGCAACTGCAGTTCGTCGACCGCGGCGGTGGCGATCTCGACCAGCCACAGCCGGTGCGGCAACGGCGCGTTGTGGCCGACCCGTACGCGGGCTTCCTCGAATTCCTCGTAGCCCGACTCGGTCACGTACTTGGGCATCTTGCCGGCCTGGCCGGCCTCGGCGCCCTTGGCCTCGGTCACCACCAGCAGCCACTTGGCGTCGGGTGACAGCGCGCTGTCGACGATCTCGACGTCGTCGCCGAGGTAGGCCGGCAGTGGCGCGCGGGTGGGATCGGCGGCGCGCCATGCGGCTTCCTGTTCGCGTTCGGCCTCGCGCTTGGCGCGGTCGCTGGCAAGGGTGTCGATCAGGCGCAGCTGGCGATCGCGCAGGTCGTCGGGCTTGGGTTCGGTCGCGGGATCCTTCTCGGCCTTGACGATCGCGGCCTGGCTGCTGCCCTGGCCGTCGTGCCACTGGAACCATTCGTTGCCGGCGCGGAACACCAGGTTGCCGGCGGCGCTCCATTGCGGACGCGACTCCTGCTGGTCGGTGCGGGTGACCTGGGTCAGCGCGCCTGTGCGCAGGTCGCGCACGAAGATGTCGCCGTTGCGCGCGAACGCCATGCGCTTGCGGTTGGCGTCGTACACCGGTCGCGCGCCATCCAGTTGCGCGCGTGCGGCGCCGTCGACCTTGACCGGGGTGCCACCGTTGATGCCGACCTGCCACGTATCGCGGATCGTCTCGCCTTCGCGCTTGAGTTCGTACTGCGCGCTGTTGCCGTCCCAGGCCCACCACGCCTGCTCGACCGGCGGCCCGATCCAGTCGGGGTCGGCCATGGCCTGTTCGAGGCTGATCGGGGTCGAGCCGGCGGTAACGGGTGCGGCGGTCGGGGCCGGTGCCTGCGCGAACGCGTTGGCGGACAGCAGCAGGGCGGCGGACAGGGGCAACAGACGGGGCATCGGCACGATTCCGGCAACAAATTTGGCGCAGGGTAGCAGCGCCTGCGCGGCGGCGGATCGGCCAGCGGTCATGGGCGGCGGTACGACGACCGATGGTGCAAAACCGGCGGCGCGTACAATGGCCGGCGCGGCGCACCCCCGCGTGCCGCGGAGGGTGTGCGTGGACGAGCTGCTGCAGTCGCCGTTGCTGTTGTCACGGATCCAGTTCGGTTTCGTGATTTCGTTCCACATCCTGTTCCCCGCGTTCACCATCGGCCTGGCGCACTGGCTGGCCTTCATCGAGTGGCGCTGGCTGCGCACGCGCGCCGACGTCTGGCGCGACCTCTACTTCTTCTGGCTGCGGATCTTCGCGATCTCGTTCGGCATGGGCGTGGTCAGCGGCATCGTCATGAGCTTCCAGTTCGGCACTAACTGGGCGGTGCTGAGCGAGCGTGCCGGCGCCGTGCTCGGCCCCTTGCTGAGCTACGAGGTACTGACCGCGTTCTTCCTGGAGGCCAGTTTCCTCGGGGTGATGCTGTTCGGCTGGAAACGCGTCTCCGACCGGCTGCATTTCTTCGCCACCTGCATGGTCGCGCTGGGCACGCTGCTGTCGACGTTCTGGATCCTCGCTGCCAACAGCTGGATGCAGACGCCGCAGGGCCACGAGATCATCGACGGCATGTTCGTGCCGGTCGACTGGTCGGCAATCATCTTCAATCCGTCGTTCCCGTACCGGCTCGTGCACATGACGCTGGCGGCGTTCATCACCACCTGCTTCGTGATCGGCGGGGTCAGCGCGTGGTATCTGCGACGCGGCATCCACATCGAACCGTCGCGGCGGATGCTGAAGCTGGCGGTGGCGTTCGCGCTGGTCGCGGTACCGGCGCAGGTGCTGGTCGGCGACCTGCACGGGCTCAATGTCGGCGAACACCAGCCGGTCAAGCTGGCGGCGATGGAGGCGCACTGGCATGCCGAACCGGCGGGCAAGGGCGTGCCGCTGGTGCTGTTCGCGCTGCCCAACGCGGAGGCCGAGCGCAATGACTACGAAGTCGCTATCCCGCGGCTGGGCAGCCTGGTCCTGACCCACAGCTGGGATGGCGAGATCCAGCCGCTGACGGCGGTGCCGGCCAGCGAGCGGCCGCCAGTGGCGCCGGTGTTCTGGGCGTTCCGGGTGATGGTCGGGCTCGGCGTGCTGATGCTGCTGCTGACCCTGGCGTCGGCGTGGGCATGGTGGCGTGGCTGGCTGTTTGAATCGAAGTGGTTGCTCAACGGCTGGCGACTGCTGAGCCCGGCCGGCTTCATCGCGCTGCTGGCGGGCTGGTACGTGGTCGAGATCGGTCGCCAACCTTGGGTGATCTACGGCTTGCTGCGCACCAGCGACGCGGTCAGCCCGAACATCACCGCGGCCGCGGTGATGGGTTCGTTGATCACCTTCGCGATCGCCTATGCGGTGATCTTCGGCGCCGGCATCTGGTACCTGATCGGGCTGGTCCGCAAGGGACCGCAACCGCAGGAGCCGGCACCGGATACCGAAGATGGCGACAAGACCCCGGCGCGGCCGCTGTCGGTCGGCGACCGTGACGATGCGGAGGCGAGCTGATGGAACTGCAGACCGTATTGCCGGTGATCTGGTTCGGCGTCATCGGGTTTGGCGTGCTGATGTACGTCGTGCTCGACGGCTTCGTGCTCGGGCTCGGCATCCTCGCGCCGTTCGCCGAGGACGAGGCCCAGCTCGACCACATGATGAATACCGCCGCGCCGATCTGGGACGGCAACGAGACCTGGCTGGTGCTCGGCGGCACCGGTCTGCTGGCGGCGTTCCCGAAGGCCTACGCGATCGTGCTGTCGGCGCTGTACCTGCCGGTGTTGCTGATGCTGATCGCGCTGATCTTCCGCGGGGTCGCGTTCGAGTTCCGCTTCAAGGCGCGGCGTGCCAAGCCGGCGTGGGGTGCGGCGTTCGCGTTGGGCTCGATGTTCGCTGCGTTCGCGCAGGGCGTGATCCTTGGCGCGCTGGTCGAGGGCATGCCGCTGCAGGAGGGCAAATACGTCGGCGGCGCGTTCGACTGGTTCAGTCCGTTCTCGATGCTGACCGGGGTCGCGGTGGTGTTTGGCTATGCGCTCCTCGGCGCCTGCTGGCTGATCCTCAAGACCGACGGGCGGATGCAGCTTGTCGCGCGCGGCCTGACCCGGCCATTGGTGTTCGTGGTGGTCGCGTTCATGGGGCTGGTCAGCACGTGGCTGCCGTTCCTGGACTCGCGGATCATGGCGCGCTGGTTCGAGGGTGGAAATTTCTGGTGGCTGGCGCCGGTGCCGCTGCTGGCGCTGGCCAACGCCTTCGCGCTGTGGCGAGCGGTGATGCGCGAGGGCCGCGACGCCACGCCGTTCGTGCTGACCCTGTGCTTCTTCGCGCTCGGTTTCGTCGGGCTGGTGCTGGGCATCTGGCCGAACATCGTGCCGCCGGCGTTGACCATCTGGGAGGCCGCCTCGCCGCCGTCGTCGCAGGGCTTCGTGCTGGTTGGACTGGTGGTGCTGCTGCCGCTGGTCCTGGGCTATACGTGGTGGTCGTACCGGGTGTTCCGCGGCAAGGTCGAGGCCGACTCGGGCTACCACTGAGCGGAAGTCGGGGCGCCGCGCGGGGGATAGCATCCAGGCGTGCGATCGGGCCTGAACGCCGGATTCGCGCGCCCGTGGGCTGCGGGTATGCTGTCGGCACAGTTTCCGTGCAGCTTTCCCCCGGCCGCCATGCAAGCCTACGTCTATAAAAGCCTCCGCAAGGACGACACCTACGTGTTCCTCGCCGCGCGCGATGATTTCAGCCGCGTGCCCGAGCCCGTGCGCGCGCCGCTGGGCCGGCTGCAGTTCGTGATGGAACTGGCACTGACACCCGAGCGCAAATTGGCCCGCGGCGATGCCACGGTGGTGCGTGAGAACCTGGCCCTGCGCGGCTTCCATCTGCAGCTGCCGGCCGACATGGCCGACCCGATGACCGAGGACTGGGGCACCGATGGCTGAGCGACCCGAGCGCCGCGGTCCGCTGGCCGGGCTGGCTGCCGGTGCGGCCGTGCTGGCATTGCTGGGCGGTCTCGGCGGCTGGTTCGCTGCCGTCGCCGGAACTCTCGCCCAGCCGTTGTTCGCGCTGGCGGCACGGCACTGGCGAAACCGGGCGCCGGTGACTCCGTCGCGGCTGCGCCACGGGTTGCCGCCGGTGCTGCTGCTCTGGGTGGGCGTGGTGGCAGCGCTGGCGCTTGCGGTCGCCTGGCCGCTGTCGGCGTTGTTGCGCGGTGGGTCACTGCCGGCGGTGCTCGGCCTGAGCGTGGTGATCGGCGTCGCCCTGATCGTGCTGTGGCGCCTGTGGCCGCTGTGGCAGGGACTGGAACGCGATGGCGGCGCCTTTGGCGACCACTGGCGCGCGCTGGTGGCGGTCGATCCCGGCGCCTGGCGCGGCCTGGGCGTGTCGCTGGCAGTGACGGCAGTGGCGGCAACGATCGTGGCGCTGGCATGGCCGGGACTGGTCGATGGCGGCCTGCGCTGGCTGCTGGCGGTGCTGCTGCTGGCCGGTTCGGTGGCGCTGCACGCATGGCTGCAGCGCGTGGCTCCTGCCGATGCGCTGGGGTATCTCGGCGAGGACGAATTCGAAGAAGAGCTTGCGGATGAGCAGATCGCGAACAAGCAGGGCGTCGTGGAACCGGCGCTCGTGGACGCTGCCGCCGTCGAAGATCACGCAACGCCTGAACTGCCTTCCGGCCACACCGACGCAGGCGACGACGCGCTGGTCGATGATGTCGTCCTGCGTCGCGCACCACCCGCGGAACCGCTGGAACCGGCGCTGTATGCCGCCGCCCGCAGTGGCCGGGTCGAGCGCGCGCTGGAACTGATCGAGGAAGGTGCCGATCCGCACGCACCGCCGCCGGCCGACGAGCGCGACCAGCGCAGCCTCGCGGTGCTGGCTGCGGTGCTGCCGGACCTGCGCCTGCTGCGTGCACTGATCGCGCGCGGGGTCGAACTCAACAACGCCCGGGCCGGCATGACCCCGCTGCTGGCCGCTACCCGCGACAGCTGGCACGGCCGGCCCGACGCGGTGATGACGTTGCTGGCGAACGGCGCCGACCCGCGTGCGACCGACGCCGAGGGCAATACCCCGCTGCATTTCGCCGCGCGCAGCTCCGACCCGGGCGTGGCCGCGCTGCTGCGCGATGCCGCGGCCGAACTGGAAGTGCTCAACGACGATGGCCTCTCGCCGCTCGGCGTGGCTTGCGCCGCCGGCAACTGGCGGCTCGCGCGGTTCCTGCTCGAGCGCGGCGCCCGACCCGAACCGACCGATGGCCAGCCGGCATTGCTGGCCGCCGCCAGCGGCGAGGACGACGACGCGGCAGGGGTGTTGCTGCTGCTCAAACTCAAGGCCAAGGTCGACGCCCGCAATAGCGAGGGTCGCAGCGCACTGCACGAGGCCGCGCTGGCCGGCCACGCCGGCGTCGTCGACGCGCTGCTGGCCGCGGGTGCCACGCCGGCAATCGCCGATGCCCACGGCGCCAGTCCGTTGCACGAAGCCGCCCGTGGCGGCCATCTCGACGTGCTCGACCGGCTGCT
>JBOHYC010000072.1:0-11515 GCA_050737755.1 Lysobacter sp. | reverse complement strand
ATATCGGCTTCGGTGCGAACCAGCGACTGGCCCTTGCCCGACGACGACATCACCGGCTTGATCACGCACGGCACGCCGATTTCGGCGACCGCGGCGCGATAGTCATCGAGGGTGTCGACGAAGCGGTACGGCGAAGTCGGCAGGCCGAGGGTCTCGGCGGCAAGCCGGCGGATGCCCTCCCGGTCCATCGTCAGACGCGCGGCGCGGGCGGTCGGGATCACCCGGGTGTCGTTGCCTTGCTCGGCGAATCCGCGCTCCAGTTCGACCAGGGTCTCGGTGTGGATCGCCTCGATCTCCGGCACGATCAGCTGCGGCTGCTCCTTGGCGATCAGCGCGCGGATCGCGGCGCCGTCGAGCATGTCGATGACATGGCTGCGATGGGCCACCTGCATCCCCGGCGCGTCGGCATAACGGTCGGCCGCGATGACCTCTACGCCGAAGCGCTGCAATTCGATCGCCACCTCCTTGCCGAGTTCGCCGGAGCCGAGCAACAGGACGCGAAAGGCGTGCGGGGACAGCGGCGTGCCGAGGGTGACCATGCGGGTTCCAATCAATCGTCGAAGGCGCCGGCTAGTCTAACTTCCGGGCCAGCGTCGCCGGAATCGAGGTTTCGGGGCGCCGCACCGCGTGCGATGCTTCGCCGATGCCATCACGCCCGCCCGCGTCCCGATCCCGCCTCGCCACCACAGCGCGCGCCGTTGCGCTGGGGTCGCTGTTCGCGCTGGCCGGTGGGTGCGCACAACCGGACGATGCGGCCGGCAACCAGCCGGGCAGCGAGTTGTCCGGCGTGTTGCTCGACCTGCAACTCAGCGAGGTCAGCGGCCTGGCGGCTTCGCACAAACACGATGGCGTGTTGTGGCTGCACGACGACGGCGACAACCCGCCGCGGCTGTTCGCGGTCAACGACCGTGGCGGCCGGCTTGCGACGTTCCGCATCGAGGACGTCACCAAGACCGACTGGGAAGACATCGCCACCTTCGAACTCGATGGAAAGCGCTACCTGCTGATCGCCGACACCGGCGACAACGGCGGCCTGCGCCGGACCCTTCAGCTGCACGTGGTCGAAGAGCCCACAACGCTGCGCAATGCCCGCCTGAAGCCGGCATGGTCGATCGCATTCCGCTGGCCCGACGGTGCCCGCGATTGCGAAGCGGTGGCGGTGGACGCACGGCGTGGCGAGATCCTGCTGGTGTCCAAGAAGCGGCAACCGCCGGAGCTGTTCTCGCTGCCGCTGCGCCCGCCCGCCGGCGAGCTGTTGACCGCCCAGCCACTGGCCATCCTCAACGGCATGCCGGAGCCCGACCCCACGCGGCTTAAGCACGCGCCCGAACGGGCCAAACACGACGGCCAGGTCACCGCCGCATCGCTGTCGCCCGACGGGACCACCCTCGCGGTGATGACCTACCGCTACCTGCTGCTGTACCACCGTGCAGAGGGCGACAACTGGGCCGAGGCCGTGTCCGGCCAGCCCCGGACCAGCGTGCTGCCGTGGTTGCCGCAGGCCGAGGCACTGGGTTGGGCGCCCGATGGCCGCAGCCTCTACGCCACCGGCGAGTTCATCCCGGCGCCGCTGTACAGGATCACGCCCTGACCGGACGGGCGCGACTTGCATTGTGATATCAATTTGATATCAAATGATCTCAACCACCCGCGAGGCTCCCGCCATGAAAGAGAACCCGATCCGCTCGCTGCCCGGCATCCCGACCCTGCTGGCGGTGATCGTCGCCCTGCTGGTCGCCGCATGGTTGTTCTTCAGCGGCATCAACGGCCAGAGCCTCGGTACCATCGCCGCGGCCATCGTCATTGCCATCCTCGCGATCTTCTGCATGGTCGGCCTGTACATGGTCGAACCCAACCAGTCCGCGGTGCTGAGCCTGTTCGGCAAGTACGTCGGCACCGTCACCGACCCCGGCCTGCGCTGGAACAATCCCTTCTACATCAAGCGCAAGGTCTCGCTGCGCGTGCGCAACTTCGAGAGCGGCAAGCTCAAGGTCAACGAGCTGGAAGGCAGCCCGATCGAGATCGCCGCGGTTATCGTCTGGAAGGTGGTCGACTCGGCCGAGGCGGTGTTCAACGTCGACGACTACGAGAGCTTCGTCACCATCCAGTCCGAAGCCGCGCTGCGCGCGATGGCGACCAGCTATCCCTATGACAGCCACGAGGACGAGGTTTCGCTGCGCAGCCATCCGGTCGAGATTTCCGAGCACCTCAAGCAGCAGCTCGACGAGCGCCTGACCACCGCCGGCGTCGATGTCATCGACGCGCGCATTAGCCACCTCGCCTACGCCCCGGAAATCGCCGGCGCGATGCTGCAGCGGCAGCAGGCCAACGCGGTGATCGCCGCACGCACCCGGATCGTCGCCGGCGCGGTCGGCATGGTCGAGATGGCGCTGGCGGAGTTGCAGAAAAACAACATCGTGCAGCTCGACGAGGAGCGCAAGGCGGCGATGGTCAGCAACCTGCTGGTCGTGCTGTGCAGCGACCGCGCGACCCAGCCGATCGTCAACACCGGCAGTCTGTACTGAGTCCGGCGTGGCAGAAAAAAAAGCCTACCCGCTGCGCATCAACGCCGAGGTCCTCGCCGCGGCGCAGCACTGGGCCGACGACGAGTTGCGCAGCCTCAACGCGCAGATCGAATATGTGCTGCGCGACGCCCTGCGCAAGGCCGGACGGTTGCCCGGCCCCCTCCGCAAGCCTCCAATGAAGGACGAGACACCATGAGCACTGGCACCCGCTGGACCTACGAAGTGGTGGAACTGAGCCCCAACATGCTCGGCCCGTCGATGACCGAACGCCTGCGCGAGGAGCTCGACCGCCTCGGCCGGCAAGGATGGGAGCTGGTGTCGGCCAACCAGGTCAACCCGTTCGACCAGGTGCGACTGATCCTCAAGAAGCAGGCCTGAGATGGCTGCGCCGATGATGGCCGCCGGGATCGGGCACTGATGCGCGGACAACCCGACATCCTGATCAACACGCCGGAAATCGAACTCTGGCCGCACGGCCTGTTGCATGCCCGCAGCAACCATGATGCGCGCGCGATGTCCCGGGCGCGGCATGTGCTGCGGCGCAAGCGCGACGGCCGCTACCTTGCCGTCGACCTGCCCGAGGGCGTGCTGCCGCTGATCCACCGGTTGATGCACGAGGCCGGCATCGATGCGGCGTTGGACGCGCTCGAACTCCACCCGGCGCGTCGCCGACCCGGCATCGAGCGGGTCGGCGAACTGCCACTGGACCGATTGCAGGAGCGGCTCGACCTGCTCGGCATCGACGACGACTACGCCGAGAGCACCGGTCTGTCGCTGGTCGCCGAACCCGATTGGCTCGCGCTTGCCGGGTTCGACCGCTACCGCCGCCCGCTGTGGTTGCATATCAACGCCGCACGCGCCTGGAACCACTTGCAGGCCGCCGCACTGCGCGACGACGTGGTGCTGGAGGCGATTTCCGGCTACCGCAGCCACGACTACCAGCTGGGAATCTTCGAGCGGAAGATTGCACGCGGTCTCGGCGTCGACGAAATCCTGGCGGTCAATGCCGCACCCGGCTACAGCGAGCACCACTCCGGCTTCGCCCTCGATATCGGCACCCCCGGCGAACCGCCGGCCGAGGAAACTTTCGAGCAGACGCCCGCGTTCGACTGGCTGACCGCCTATGCCGGCGGCCACGGCTTCTGCATGAGCTATCCGCGCGACAACCCGCACGGCATCGTCTACGAGCCGTGGCACTGGCGCTGGAGCGCGGACGCCCCCTCGTCCTAGTCCTGCGAGCGCTTGGTCAGCGTCTTGGCTTCCACCGCGAAGTCGGCGATCCGCCACAGGTAGAAACTGGCGTAGGTGCGATACGGCCCCCAGCGCTCGCCGAGTTGCGCCAGCGCCTTTGGCGTCGGCATCGCGTCGAGCCTGTCGACGATCTGCGCGCCCTTTCGGATACCCAGATCGTCGATCGGCAACACGTCCGGGCGGCCGAGCCGGAACATCAGCATCATCTCGACCGTCCAGCGACCGATGCCGCGCACCGGCACCAATGCGGCGACGATCGCGTCGTTGTCCATCGTGGCCATCCGCCGCAAGGTCGGGATCTCGCCGGCCGCCTCGCGCATGGCCAGGTCGCGCAACGCCAGCAGTTTGTTGCCGGAGACGCCACAGGCCCGCAACGTGGCGTCATCGCAACGGCCAAGGGTGTCGCAATGGAAGCGGTCGCTCTCGATCGCCGCCTCGACCCTGCCAACGATTGTCGCAGCCGCCTTGCCGCTCAGTTGCTGGTAGAGGATCGCGCGCGCCAGTGCATCGACCGGGTCGAACGACTTGCGCCAGCGCGGATCCGGTTCGATCGCACCGATCCGACGCATCCAGGTCCCGAGCTTGCGGTCGCGACGGGCCAGGTGGGCGGCGGCATCGAGGGTGTCGAACCCGCGGGCGTGGCGTGGCATCTCAGCGCCTCACCGCATCGACCGCCCACAACAGCCAGGCGAGGATCATCAGCCCGCCGCCCAGCGGCGCGAACACGGTCGGGGTGGCGAAGAAATGCGCCGCCACCAGGCTGCCGGAAAACAGCAGCGTTCCGACAAGCAGGTTCATCAATGCCAGCCGCGCCGGCCAGCGCACCGCCAGCGGCCCCAGCGCTGCCAGCGCGATGCCATGGCCGAACGCGAACAGTGCCGCCGACTGCAACCGCGCAGCCGCGGCGGGTTCGGCCGCGTGCGCGGAGTAGGCCGACAGCGCGACCGCCACCGCGGCCAGCACAGCGCCCGCGGCAGGCAGTACCCGCAACACACGGGGCGTGGATGGATATGGGCGTTTCGGATTCATGCCGCGTCGCTCCGGTGGGATCGCCGCACGATACCAGCCCCAAAACAAAACGCGCCGCGGAAATCCGCGGCGCGTCGGGCTAACCGGTGTTCCGGGTCGACTTACTTGATCGACCAGTACACGACGAACTCGCCTTCATCGGTGAAGCCCTTGTCGAGACCGGCGGTCCATGACTCGTACGGACGGTCGACCGTCTGGTAACCCCGGGTCAGCGCCCAGCCGCGCAGTGCATCGCGGACCTTCGACAGGTTGGCCATGTGGCCTTTGAAGGGCACGGCGGCAACGGTGCCGGCTTCCACGTACGCCTGCGTCACCGGACCCTGCAACTCGATGTCCAGCTGGCCCGCCGGAACCGGGGCTTCTTCGCCGGCATTGGCGACTTCCGCGGTGTCGTCGCTGGCAGCATCTTCCTGCGCAACGTCGTCTTCACCATCGGCGGCATCATCGGACGCGCCACCGGCCTTGCGTACCGGCTGGGCGACCTCGAACGAGTAGCTGTCGCCACCGAGCTCGTTGGTGATGATCCGGACCGGACCATCGGCGACGAGGTTGTTGGCCTTCATCACCTTGTCGATCCACTGCATGTTGTTCTTCATCGTGCGCTGCACGACGTCGTTGTTGCGCTCGACCTGCGCACCGACCACCAGCAGGTTCTGGGCCGGACGCTGTTCGACGCGCGGCGCCATCGACGGGTCGTCCTTGCTCAACTCGTTGTAGTCATAGTTGGGCACTGCAGCCAGCATGTTGCTCAGGCGGCCCAGGCTCATCTTCATTTCCTGGCCCATGTTGCTGCTGACGTACATGCCGGCATAGCGACCCAGCAGGTTCATGCCGTAATCGACGTCATAGACCTGGGTAATCTTGACGTTGCGGTCGTTGCGGCCGGTCGGCTCAAGCAGGAACGTGGTGCGCTTGTTCTTGCCACGCTGGCTGTTGGTGATCGCGTAGGAAACGCTCTGGTTTTCCTTGGTATCGACGATCTCCCAGCTACCGTCGCCCACGCCCTCTTCTTTGGAGCTGTATTCGAAGCGGGCACCGACGCCCTCGGCCGGGCCGGCGAGCTTCCGTTCCATCTGCGGGTCATGCGCCACCACTACGTTCCATTCGTCGAAACGGCGCATGCTGTTCAGCGTGTCGTACACAATCGTCATCTTGCGGTTGGTCTCCACCGAGGTCTCGAAGTGGCGACTCGACGGCAGCAGGAAGCCGACGATCAGGAACAGCGCGAGGACGATCGCAAGTGAAATCAGGAGCTCGATCAGACGGGTCATTCAGGTTCTCCAGGGCCGGGCCCGGGGCGGGACTGGGCGCAGACCGGCAATCCTAGCAAGGAAGCCGGGTCTGGCGCAGCCTCCCCCGATCAAAAATCGTGACGGATAGCGGGGCTGGGCGGACCGATGCCACCGGATATGCAAACTTCCGACGCATTGTCAGACCAGTTGCAGCTCGAACGCTTTGAGCACCGCCCGGGTGCGGTCGCGGACGCCCAGCTTGGACAGGATGTTGGACACGTGGTTCTTGATGGTGCCCTCGGCCACGCCCAGCGAATTGGCGATCTCCTTGTTGGAGAAGCCGCCCGCCATCAACCGCAGGATCTCGGTTTCACGCTCGGTCAGCGGATCGGGCCGGTCGAGGCTGACGAAATCGTTGCGCATGTGCTCCAGCCCCGACAGCAGTCGCTGGGTCATCGCCGGCTGCATCAGCGACCCCCCGGCGGCGACAGTCTGGATCGCGCCGACCAGTTGTTCCAGCGACACGTCCTTGAGCAGGTAGCCCTTGGCTCCGGCCTTGATCCCGGCCAGTACCAGCTGGTCGTCGTCGAAGGTAGTCAGGATGATCGTCGGCGGCAGCGTGCCGAGCCGGGCCAGCGCCTGCAGCGCCTCCAGGCCGGACATCACCGGCATCCGCATGTCCATCAGGACCACGTCCGGATTGACCTGCGGCATGATCTCGATCGCCTGCCGGCCGTCGCTGGCCTCGGCCACCACTTCCACGCCATCGGCCAGGGACAGCAACGAACGTACGCCCTGCCGGACCAGCGTCTGGTCGTCGACAAGCATGACTCGGATCGGAACGGAACTCATGGTGTGACTCCCTCACTGGCGACGACCGCAGCCGCGGCCGCCGTGGCCGGCAACGTCAACGACAGGCGGAAGCCTGTCTGCGGCCGGGTTTCGATGGTCAGGTCCCCGCCAAGCTGGACCAGTCGCTCGCGCATGCCGCGCAGGCCATTGCCGGAAACCAGCTGGTTGGCGCCGCGACCATCGTCGTGTGCGGTCATGACGATATGCCCGCGTTCGCGACGGGCGCGGATCCACAGGTTGTCGGCACCGGCGTGGCGAACGACATTCGTGATGATCTCCTGGGTGCACCGCAGCAGCACATGGGCGCGCTCGGGGTCGTCGAGTGTCAGCGGGCCGTCGATGTCCATGTGGATGTCGAGCGCCGGGACGTTCTCGGCCAGTGGCTGCAGGGCCGCCGCCAGGTCGATCGCGCCGTCATCGCGCAACTGACTGACCGCTTCGCGGACATCGGTCAGCAGCAGCCGGGCCAGGGTGTGGGCCTGGCTGACATGCTCCTTGGCGCGGCCCTCGACCAGATGGCCGGCGACTTCCAGATTCAGGCTCAGCGCGGTCAGATGGTGGCCCAGCAGGTCATGCAGCTCGCGGGAGATCCGCGTGCGCTCATTGATCCGCGCGCTCTCGGCCAGCAGCAGGCGAGTCGCGCGCAGCTCGGCATTGAGGCGGCGCTGCTCCTCGCGCGCCTGGGCCTGTTGCATCGCCACCAGCGCGGTCACGAACACGAAGATCGAGAACCCCGCGTACAGCAACGCCGTCACCACCGCGAGCACGATCGGGAACGCCAGCAGCGCCACGAATACCGGGATGATCGCCAGGTTGCTGACCAGCAGCCAGACGACTCCCAGCCGCACCGACAGCAGCCATGGCAGCACCCCGGCCATGACCATCAGCAGCACGCTGCCCAGCCCCGTGCTGGAGAAGAAACTCACGCCGATCGCACACAGCGTCAACGCCAGCAGCAGGGCATGGTCGGAGTAACCGGGACGGCGCTGACCCAGCTCGCGGGTGATCCACCAGTAGATGCCGCCGAAGCTCAGGTACAGAGCAACCCAGCGCGCGACCAGCAGTTCCACCGGATGTTCCGCAGCCCCTGGCAACAATTCGACCCGGGCAGGCTCCTGCCACACGTTGATCAGCCAGCAGCCGACCATGGCCCAGGTGAAGAGACCGGCGTAGCGCAACAGTCGGCTGTGGTTAAGGCGGGCTAGCATCCCCGCATGCTACTGGCATCGGTCGCCCACCGGTGCACCCGAAAGTCATGCCTGAATGCGGGGAGTGGCGCATCTCCCGCCGGGCCCGCCGGTCGCCGGCCAGTGGGTCACGTGCGATAATCGGCCCCGCTGCGCGACCACCGCGCACTGCATGAAAAATATCCCTGGAGCCCGGAATGTCGATCGTTGTCCGCGACGTGCTTGAGCACGAGCTGGATTCCGTCCTTGCCCTCAACAACGCCGCCGGTCCCACCATCCTGCCGCTGGATGCGGCTCGACTGCGCCATTTCTTCGAAACCGCCGAATATTTCCGGATCGCCGAACGCGACGGCAACCTCGCCGGGTTCCTGATCGGCATGGGCAGCCACGCCGGCCACGAAAGCACCAATTTCGGCTGGTTCCGCGAGCGCTACCCGGAGTTCTTCTATATCGACCGGATCGTGGTCGCCAGCCGCCGGCGCGGCGGCGGTGTCGGGCGCGCGTTCTATGCCGACGCCCAGAGCTACGCCGAACTGCGCTACCCGCAGATGGCCTGCGAAGTGTTCCTCGACGACAGCGACAACGACCCGGTATTGCTGTTCCACGGCAGCTTCGGCTTCCGCGAGGTCGGCCAACACGTCATGCCCGCCACCGGGATCCGCGCCGCGATGCTGATGAAACCGCTGTGCAGCCATGCGTGGATCGACCAGACCTACGGCAAGTCGCTGCCCAACGTGCCTTGGATCGCGCCGGCCCGGGTTCCACCGGATGCCTCGTTGGCATCGCGTTCGACAGGAACCGGTCGGTGAGCGCGGCGACGATGGATTACGAACCCGCGGGCGAACTCAAGATCGGCCAGGTCGGGATCGCCAACCTGCGCATCCGCACGCTCGACGTGGCCGGGCTGGTCGAGGAGATGCGCGGCCGGGTGCAGCGCGCGCCGAAGCTGTTCCGCCGCGCCGCGGTGGTGATCGATTTCGGTGGCCTTGCCCAGACACCCGATATCGCCACGGCGCAGGCCCTGCTCGACGGCCTGCGCGATGCCGGGGTGCTGCCGGTCGCGCTGGCCTATGGCTCCGCCGACACCGAACGGCTGTCGGAGGCGCTGGGCCTGCCATTGCTGGCCAAGTTCCGCGCCCAGTACGAGCGTGCCGACGGCGCGCCCGAACCGCCCACGGCCGCGTCGCCGCGCCGTGAAGCCCCTGCCGCGGAACCGGCACCGGCCCGCGCGGCGCCTGCCGCAGCCCCGGGCGGCCAGCCGGGCATGATCCACGCCGCGCTGGTGCGTTCGGGCCAGCAGGTCTATGCCGACAACCGCGACCTGACCGTGCTGACCGCAGTCGGTGCCGGTGCCGAAGTCATCGCCGACGGCTCGATCCACATCTACGGCCCGTTGCGCGGCCGTGCCCTCGCCGGTGCCCAGGGCAATCCGCAGGCGCGGATTTTCTGTCGCGAGTTCCATGCCGAGCTGGTCGCGATCGCCGGCCACTACAAAGTGCTCGAAGACATCCCCCAGGACCTGCGTGGCAAAGCGGTGCAGGTCTGGCTGAAGGACGAACAACTGCATATCGCCGCGCTGGACACACCGTGAGCGAGAAACCGGGCATGCTGTCCCCTGCTCCGCCGCGACGCCACCGCGTCCGCGGCTCCATCCAAAATTTCCGGAGGATTTGAACTTGGCCGAAATCATCGTAGTCACTTCGGGCAAGGGCGGCGTCGGCAAGACCACGACCAGCGCCTCCCTTGCCTGCGGCCTTGCCCGGCGTGGCCACAAGGTGGCCGTCATCGACTTCGACGTCGGCCTGCGCAACCTCGACCTGATCATGGGTTGCGAGCGCCGCGTGGTGTACGACTTCGTCAACGTGGTCAGTGGCGAGGCCAACCTCAAGCAGTCGCTGATCAAGGACAAGCGCTTCGAGAACCTGTACGTGCTGGCCGCATCGCAGACCCGCGACAAGGATGCGCTGACCCAGGAGGGCGTCGAGAAGGTGCTCAAGGACCTGGCCGACGACGGCTTCGACTACATCGTCTGCGACTCCCCGGCCGGTATCGAGAAGGGCGCGTTCCTGGCCATGTACTTCGCCGACCAGGCCGTGGTGGTGGTCAATCCGGAAGTCTCATCGGTGCGCGACTCCGATCGCATCCTCGGCCTGCTGGCATCCAAGACCCGCCGCGCCGAGAACGGCGAACGAGTCAAGGAGCACCTGCTGCTGACCCGCTACAGCCCCTCGCGGGTCGAGTCCGGCGAGATGCTCAGCGTCGGCGACGTCGAGGAGATCCTCGGCCTCAAGACCGTCGGTGTGATCCCGGAATCCACCGATGTGCTGCACGCCTCCAACAAGGGTGAGCCGGTGATCCTGGATACCGAATCGGATGCCGCCCAGGCCTATGACGATGCGGTCGCACGGCTGCTCGGCGACACCCGGCCAATGCGTTTCGTGACGCCTGAAAAGAAAGGCTTCTTCAGCAAGATGTTCGGAGGTTAAGACATGGGTTTGTTCGACTTCCTGCTGGTCAAGAAGCAGACCGCCTCGGTCGCCAAGGACCGATTGCGGATCATCGTCGCCCACGAGCGCGCCACCCGTGGCGGCCCGGATTACCTGCCGATGCTGCAGCGCGAGCTGCTGGAGGTGATCCGCAAGTACGTCAATGTCGATGTCGACGCGGTCAAGGTCGACCTGATGGGTGACGGCGACAACAAGGTGCTCGACATCTCCGTCTCGTTGCCCGAGAAGGACGAGGCCCGCGCGGTCGCCAACGGCTGACCGCGCAACATGCAGGCGGGCCACACTCGGCCCGCTTTCCCTGATCTCCATGCTCACCCTCGCCGACACCGGTTTCGACGCGCCCGCTGCCCTGCTCGCCCGCTACGGACTGCAACTGCTGCGCGTCGCTGGCGGCGAGGCCATCCCCGGCAGCTACTGGGGCGAGTGCGAGGCCGGCATCATCGGCACCGATGTGTATGCACGCGACGACACTCCGGTGCATTCACTGCTGCACGAAGCCGGCCACCTGATCGTCCTGTCGCCCGAACGCCGCGCGCAGGTGCACACCGACGCCACCGACTCGATCGAGGAAGAGGACGCGGTCTGTGTGCTGCAGGCCCTGCTCGGCGACGAACTGCCCGGTGTCGGCCGCGAACGCGTGCTCGCCGACATGGATGCCTGGGGCTACACCTTCCGACTCGGCTCGGCCCAGGCCTATTTCGAACGCGACTCCGACAGCGCCTGGCAGTGGCTCGCGGTCCGCGGACTGGTGAACCTGCCGGAACGCATCCTGACCAGCTCCGGCCCCATCTGAACGGGCATCGGCGCGGCGGTTGCTTGCGCCAGACCCCACCCGCCTCTAGCCTTCAAAAATCGGCGCGACCCACGCGCTTCATGCAAAGGGAGCTTCCCCAGATGAAACTCGTACGCGCATTGCTTGCGCTCAGCATTTC
>JBOHYC010000071.1:0-2205 GCA_050737755.1 Lysobacter sp. | reverse complement strand
GCCCGGAGGTTGCCGGGCCCTTTGCTCGGGAAGGTCTCAGTTCGGGGCGGACAGGTCGTCCAGCAACGCCTTGAGGAAGCGCGCGGCCTCGCCGCCGGTGCAGGCGCGGTGGTCGAAGGTCAGCGAGATCGGCATGCGCCGATGCACTTCGATGCCGCCCATCACCGCGACCACGTCGTGCGACAGCTTGCCGGCGCCGATGATCGCCACCGTCGGGGGCACCACCACCGGGGTCGCGTAGCGGCCGGCGAACATGCCGAAGTTGGACAGGCTGATGGTGTAGCCCGACAGCTCGCTGGCGGGGATCGAACGATCGCCGACCTGCGCGCGCAGGCGCTGGATCGCGGTGCGGGTGCCGGCGGCGTCGAGCATGTCGGCGTTGCGCAGGGCCGGCACGAACAGGCCGTCGTCGGTGTCGACCGCGATGCCGATGTCGACGTGCGGATGCATCGTGCGGACCAGCTTGTCGCCATCGAACCAGGCGTTGAGCGCCGGGACTTCCTTGCAGGCGGCGACGATCGAGCGGATCAGGCGCGCGGTGATGTCCTGCTTGCCGACCCAGTTGTGCAGGTCGGCGTCGTCGCAAAGCGTGGTTGGGACGACCTTGGCGTGGGCATCGGCCATGACCCGCGCCATGTTGCGACGCACGCCCTTGAGTTGCTCGGGCTGGCCGCTGGCGACCACGCCCGGCGGCTGGGTACGCATCGGCTTGCCGCTCTGCGAAAGCGTGCTGCGCTGCGTCGGGGCAGCGACCGGAGCCGGCGCCCGGTCGGCCGCGCGCGCGACCGGTGCCGCACCGGCCTGCGCCGAACCATCAGCGGCGGCTTGCTTGACGTCGGCCATGGTCACCACGCCATCGGCGCCGGTGGCCCGGACCCGGCTCAGGTCGACTTTGAGCTTGCGTGCCAGCGCGCGGACCGCGGGCATCGCCTTGACCCCGCCGACGCTGCTGGCCTGCTCGCTGCGAACGGTGTCGGACGACTGCATGGCGCCGACGACGGTGCCGCTGTCCTTGCGCGGCTCGCCCTTGGCGGCCGGTTCGCCTTCGTCTTCGATCGCGCCGCCTTCGTCGGACGCGACCACGCGGTCGTCGGAAGCCGGGTCGTCACTGCCGACGCCCTTGGCCGGCCCGCCGTGGTGGTGGCCGGTGTCCTGGCCCGCGGCGCGCTGCGGCATCGACGGATCGACCTCGAACTCGGCCAGCATCGCGCCGGTGGTGATCACGTCGCCGGCCTCACCGGCCAGCTTCAGCACCTTGCCGGAGAACGGGGACGGCACTTCGACAATCGCCTTGGCGGTTTCCATCGAGACCAGCGCGTCGTCGAGCTTGATGGTGTCGCCGACCTTGACCGTCCACTCGACGATGGTGGCGTCCGGCAGGCCTTCGCCGAGGTCGGGCAGGAAGAAACTCTTGTTGTTGCTCATGGCAGTCCTTCATTTGCGGGGGCGCCGGGGCGCCCGGGCAGTGCTTCGGATGTCTCGCGGTCGTGCGTCGGGCTCAGCCGGCCGCCATCGCGCGCTTGGCGGCGGCGACCACGCGGTCGACGCTCGGCAGGTACTTCATCTCCAGCCGGAACAGCGGGATGTGGGTGTCGTAACCGGTGACGCGCTCGACCGGGGCGAGCAGGTCGTACATCGACTCCTCGGCCAGCCGCGCGGCGATCTCGGCGCCGAAGCCCGCGGTCTTCGGGGCTTCGTGCACGATCACGCAGCGGCCGGTCTTGCTGACCGACTCGGCTATCGTGGCGAAGTCCAGCGGCCGCAGCGTGGCGACGTCGATGACCTCGGCGCTGATGCCTTCCTCGGCCAGCTTGTCGGCCGCCTCCAGCGCTTCCTTCACCTGTGCGCCCCAGGTAACCAGGGTCACATCAGAGCCATCGCGCAGCACGTAGCAGACGTCCAGCGGCAAAGCCTCGCCGTCGTCCGGCACCAGCTCCTTGTACTGCCGGTAGATGCGCTTGGGCTCGAAGAAGATCACCGGGTCCGGCTCGCGGATCGCCGCCAGCAACAGCCCGTAGGCGCGCTGCGGCGAGGACGGCATCACCACGCGCAGGCCCGGCACGTTGGTGAAGATCGCCTCGTTGGCCTCGCTGTGGTGCTCGGGCGCGCGGATGCCGCCGCCCCAGGGCACCCGCTGCACCATCGGGCACGACAGCCGGCCGCGGGTGCGGTAGCGCATGCGCGCGGCGTGGCAGACGATGAAGT
>JBOHYC010000070.1:0-3323 GCA_050737755.1 Lysobacter sp. | reverse complement strand
GACACGACGAGGGCGCGATGTCCGGCTTCGACCAGCGCCTGCGCGATTTCGAGGGTGGAGCGTTCGACCCCGCCCGACTCCATCGCCGGCAACAGCTGGACGACGGTCAGCCGGCGCATGGCCGCGGCAGCCCGCGCAACGGAGCGGCGACCGTCAGTCTTCGAGTACGAAATGCGCGCCGCAGTATGGGCAATCGCATTCGCGCTCGGCCTCGATCGGCAGGTAGACCCGCGGATGCGAGTTCCACAGCGCCATCGACGGCAACGGGCAACTCAACGGCAGGTCGTTGCGCGAGACGGTGTAGCGACGCTCGGCGTTGGCCTGGGTGGGATGGTCGTGGGCGGCTACGGTCATGGTCGATGGCGGCGGTGGTGCGAGGCAGGCAGTCTAACAGGGGCCGGCAATCGCCAGCCCCGCTAAACCCGGGGTCAGGCCGGCAGGTCGAACAGCAGGACGTCGGCGCCCGACTCGCCGGTGCCCGTGATCCGCAATGAACCGCCTTCATCGAGGAAGCCCAGCGCATCGCCGGCCGCCAATGCGCGTCCATTGACTTCCACCGCACCCTGCGCGACATGCAGCCAGTAGCGTCGCGACGGCTGCAGCTCGCGCTCTACCGCGCCGTCCGCCAAACGTGCGTTGAACACCCGCGCGTCCTGTCGGATCGACAAACTGCCATCGGTGCCATCGGGCGATGCAAGCAATTGCCAGCCGTCGCCGTTCACCGCCTCGCGTTGGGCATACGCCGGCGCCGCGTTGACCCGGTCAGGCTGCAACCAGATCTGCAGGAAGTGCACCGGTTCGTCGGGCGATGCATTGAATTCGCTATGCCGGACACCGTGCCCGGCGCTCATCCACTGCAACTCGCCCGGTCGGATCACCCCACCGCCGCCACTGCTGTCTTCGTGCGATAACGCGCCCGACAGCACGTAGCTGAGGATCTCCATGTTGGAGTGGCCATGGGTCGGGAAGCCCGCGGCGGGAGCGACGCGGTCCTCGTTGATCACCCGCAGCACACCGAAGCCCATCCAGTCCGGGTCGTGGTAATCGCCGAACGAGAACGTGTGGCGGCTGTCGAGCCAGTGGACATGCGCCGGGCCGTGGCCGCGGCCGCCGGATGGGCGTTCGATGATCATTTTCAGGCGTCCTTGGGAACCGCAGCTTCGGTAGTGATGCGCAGGCTCACTTCATCGCTGACAGCCGGCGCCGCCATGCCCAGGTCGAAGTCGGTGCGCTTGACGGTGGTGGTGGCGTCGAAACCGATCGCCGGCTGCCCGCCCATGTTCTCGCCAATCTTGTTGAGGGTCACGTCGAGCACCACCGGCTTGCTGATGTCCTTGATGGTGAGCTGGCCGGTGACCTTCAACTTGCCCTCGCCGACGGACTCGACCTTGGTGCTTTTGAAGGTCGCGACCGGGAACACGGCGGCATCGAAGAAGTCGCCGCTACGCAGGTGCTCGTCGAACTTGGCGGTGAAGCTGTTGAGGCCCGACAGCGGCAGGGTCACCTCGACGCTGGACGCGGCGACGTTGTCGGCGTCATAGACCAGGGTGCCGTCGGCATCGCCGAAATGCGCGCTCGGGTTGGAGAAGCCGAAGTGGCTCCACTGCGCGATCACGTCGGTGTGGGCGGGGTCGAGCTTGTAGGTGACCGGCTCGGCGAGCGCAAGCGTGCTGGCACTGGCCAGGGCGACGGTGAGGACGAGTTTCTTGAACATGGGATATCTCCTGGAGTTGTTGGGATTTGCCGGGCGCTCACGCATCCGGCGGGTCGGTCAGACAATCTGCGCTGCCTCGTCGAACGGCAGCCGCGGCGAACGTGCGAACAGCTTGGCTGGATCCCCATGGCCGAGGTTGACCAGGAAGTTGGATTTGATCGTGGTGCCCTTGAAGAACGCCTCGTCGACCATCGCGCTGTCGAACCCCGACATCGGGCCGGTGTCCAGGCCCAGCGCGCGTGCGGCGAGGATCAGGTAGGCGCCCTGCAGGCTGCTGTTGCGGAACGCGTGGTCGTGGCGACCTTCGCGCGGGCCGTCGAACCAGCTCTTGGCGTCGGTATGCGGGAACAGGTACGGCAGCTTCTCGTGGAAATCCTCGTCATAGCCGATGATCACGGTCACCGGCGCGGCCATGGTCTTGGCGTGGTTGCCCTCGCTCAACGCCGGACCGAGCTTGGCCTTGGCTTCGGCCGACTTCACGAACACGAACCGCGCCGGGGTCTGGTTGGCGCTGGTCGGGCCCCACTTCAGCAGGTCGTAGAGCTCGTGCAGTGTCTCGTCGCTGACCTCGCCGCCCAGCTCATTGTGGGTACGGGCGGTGCGGAACAGTTGGTCGAGCGCCTGCGGCGGCAGTGCTGCGGTCGGGGGCGTGGCCTGGTCGGTCATTGTGGTCTCCATGAATGCGGTGGTCGCGGGGAAGCCGCGGCCGATGCAGGCAAGTGTAAAGTCTGCCGTTGAAGCAACAGCCGATGCCCTCGCAACGTATTGCCGCCATAAATGGAACAGTCGAACCCCCGCGCGAGTAATTGGATGCTGACCGACGGCAATGCCGGCAACGTGCGCCAGGCACGTGCGCTGGCGGCGGCGCTGGGGCGGCCGGCGCGCGAATGGGTGCTTCGTCCGCGCGCGCCGTGGCGATGGTTGGCTCCGCGCGCGCTGCCCGGCGCGGGTTTGGCATTCGGCGATGATTTCCGCGACGCGCTCGCAACGCCGCCGCGGCTGGCAATAGGCTGTGGCCGGCAGGCCGCACTGGCGACCCGGCTGCTGCGCCGCCGTGGCGCGCAGGCCGTGCAGATACTCGACCCCCGGCTTGCGCCCCGGCACTGGGACCTGGTGATCGCGCCGGAGCATGACGACCTGGCCGGCGACAACGTCATCCGTCTGCTCGGCAGCCTCAACCCGATCGACGACGCCTGGCTGCAGTCCGCGCGGGGCCACTTCAGTGCGCTGGCGACGCTGTCGCAACCCCGCACCGCGCTGCTGCTGGGTGGCAACAGCGCGCATGCACGGTTCCAACCGGCTTGGTGGGATGCGCTGGCCGATCGCTTGCAACGGGTGGTCGATGCCGAGGGCGGTTGCCTGCTGGTGACCACCTCGCGACGAACCCCGGCCGATGTCAGCGCACGGCTGCACCAGCGTTTCGCCGGGCGCGACGGAATGGTGTGGAGCGGCAGCGCCGATGGGCCGAACCCGTATTCCGGACTGCTGGCCTGCGCCGACCGGATCGTCTGCACCGCGGACTCGGTCAACATGCTGTCGGAAGCCTGCGCGACTGCGCTGCCGGTGTTCGTCGCGGGTATCGACGCGGTCAGCGGCCGGCCGCGGCGGT
>JBOHYC010000069.1:0-31944 GCA_050737755.1 Lysobacter sp. | reverse complement strand
GGAACATCCGCATCGAGAACACCATCGTCGGTGATGACCCGACCACGATGCTGGACGACTGCTACGTGCGTGGCATCAGCTCACGTTGCCAGGGCCCGGACACCTTCACCCGCGATCCGGCGACCGGTGAAATCACCGCGCTGTCGTTCGGTGGCCGCAACGCCGGCTTCCAGGAGACCGAAGGCTTCGACTTCGACCTCAACTACCGGATGGAGACCGCTTACGGCAACTTCGGCCTGGCGTGGATGAACACCTACGTCAGCAAGAACGAACTGAAGGTCGACAACCTGGAAGGCGTGCCGTCGCAGCAGAACGGCTTCGGTGGCAACTTCCGCCTGCGTTCCAACGTCAACCTCAGCTGGGAGTCGGGTGACTGGGGCGCGAGCTGGGGTACGCGTTACTACTCCGGCGTCAAGAGCAGCTGCCTGATCGAGGATGATCCGGACTTCTGCAGCCTGCCGAACTACGCGGCACCGGACACCCAGGGCAACATCGTCCCGTTGAACGAGCTGTCCTCGGTTACCTTCCACGACGTCCAAGTCCACTGGAACGCGCCGTGGAACGCGACCATCGCGGTCGGTGCGAACAACGTGTTCGAGAACTACGGTACGCCGGACTACGACCAGCCGAACTCCGGTTACTCGTACTACGGTGGCTACGACATCGGTCGCATGGTGTACATGAAGTACCAGCAGCGCTTCTGATCGCAGCAACTGTTCCATGCAATACGACCACGGCCCCGAAAGGGGCCGTGGTTTTTTTTATCCTGAGATTTGAATCGAAAGCCTCAATCCAACCGCAGGCTCGCATCACCCGAAAACGTCTCGATCGAAATTTCGCCATCGCCGTTGCCGTAGCGATGACGGACGCTGGAACCGGGGCCGTGCCGTGCATGATCGACCTGGGCATCCGGCAGTTCCAGGTCGCCGCTGAAGCTCTCGCCGTGCACGTTGGCCGACAGGCTGGCAGGCAGGCGCAGCTCTACGTCGCCGCTGACCGTCTCCAGCGATACCTCGCCGCCGGATGCCAGCGCGGTGATGATCGTCATGTCGCCCGACACCGAGGAGCCTGACAGATTGCGCAGGCTGGATTCGTGCCCTGCAATGTCGATCTGCCCTGAAACGGTTTCGACCGAGATCTCGCCGTTGAGCCGACCACGCAGGTCGATATCACCACTGACGCTTTCGACATCGACGTTGCGGCTATTGATGGTCAGTCGCAGGTCACCGCTGACGCTGTCGATGCTGGCATCGCTCGGGGCGCCTACCACGGCCACGTCGCCGCTGACGCTGTCGATCGACAGTTCACGCGGCGCAACCCCCCGGACGTCGACGTTCGCTGACACCGAATCGATCTCCAGGTCGGCGCGCAGCGGCACCATCAGGCGCAGATCGGTGGGTTCGGTGTTGTCGCCGGACAGGAAGCCAAGGCCGCCACGATTGGGATATTTGACCCGGACGCTCAGACGCTGGCGGTCACCTTGGATCTCCAGCTTCTCGGCGCCCTTGCCGAGGCTGCCCTCGATGCGGACTTCCGGCCGATCCCAGGCCTGCACTTCGATGCGGCCCTTGAGGTTTTCGATTTCGACCCGGCCATCGGGATCGAGCGGGCGGTTCTCGTCAATCGGGGTGCCGGCGATCGCGACGGCACTGGCCAGCAGCAAGCCAGCAGCGAGCAGCGATCGAAGCGGGGCGGAGGAGGATCGGGCGAGGCTCATGGTGGTTTCTCCGTTCAACTGAGGGCGATGCGCTGGGCGAGCGCGAGGCGATGGGAATAGATGCGGCGAAGCTGTTCCAGCAACAACCGCGAATCGGGGTCGCGCGCCAGTGCGTCGAGGATCAGCTGTGCGCTGCGATCGAGTTCGTCGAAGGCCGGCTGCATTGCAAGGGCCGCGGGCACCGGCACCACGTCGACCTCGGCAAAGGCGGCCTGGTACTGGCGCGTCAGGCCATTGGCTTCTTGTTGGACCAGGCTTGGCTCGATCGACGATGGTGCAGCCTGCCACCAGCCGGCGAACCCGAGGCCCAGCGCAAGGGCCGCTGCCAATGCCACCGGCAGGCCCCAGCGCGGCGCGGTTGGGCGCGCAGCAGGAGTCGTCCGCGAGTCAGCGCGTGGTTCGGCCAGGCGTGCGGCAATGCCCGGCCACGGGTCGGCGCGGGGCAACTCGTCACGGCGCATCGCACGCAGTTGCCAGCGCAACGCATCGGGCAACGCGTCTTCGGTGGCGTTCGGATCGTCGCGGGGAATTTCATGCTTCATCAATGTTCTCCAAGTCGCGCACGCAACAGGCCGCGGGCGCGATGCAACTGGGCCTTGGAACTACCGATCGCCATGCCGAGTTCGGTGGCGATCTCCTCATGCTTCCAACCCTCGATGTCGTACAGCACCAGCACCGCCCTGGCCCGCGGCGGCAGGGTCGCGACGGCACGTTCCAGATCCAGCGACAGCGCGGTGGCGTGGCCGGCCGAATCCGCACTGCCGATCGTGTCGAGGATCTCGTCGTCGCCATCGTCCTGGGGCCGGCTGCGGCGACTGCGCAGCTCCATCAGCGCGGTGTTGACGGCCAGCCGATGCAGCCAGGTCGAGAACGCCGCCTCGAACCGGAACGCCGGCAATGCCTGCCACGCGCGCACGAAGGCCTCCTGGGTAAGGTCCTCGGCGCGGGCACCGTGACCGCCAACCAGCCGGACGATGACGCCGTGCACGCGGCCGACATGGCGTCGATACAGTGTCTCGAAGGCGGCCACCTCGCCACGGGCTGCGGCGGCGACCAGCACGCTTTCATCGATGTCGCCTGCCGCGCTCGATGGCACGGCGGCCTGGGCGGTTTCGGGTGGGCGCTCGATCACGGCGGTCAGCATACCTACTGGGATGGGCCGAGGGTCCGAAAGGTTTAAAAAGAAAAACCCCGGAAGCCCGGGGTTTTCGAGGGTGCAGACCGTCGTCGTTCAGCCGGCGAGCCGCGCCGCGATCCGCTGTTGTTCGTCCTTCAGCGCCTGCGGCATGCGCGGACCGTACTTGTCGAGGTATTCGCCGATACTGGCGAACTCGGCCTGCCAGCCCGACTTTTCGAAACCGAACAGCTTGGCCCGGGCCTCGTCATCCAGCTCGATGCCGTCGAGGTTCAGATCGGCGTCGGTCGGCAGGTGGCCGATCGGGGTCTCGACGGCGCTGGCTTCGCCCTTGACGCGACCGATCATCCACTCCAGCACGCGCAGGTTGTCGCCGAAGCCCGGCCACATGAACTTGCCGTCGTCGCTCTTGCGGAACCAATTGACGTGGAAGACCTTCGGCAGCTTGTTGCTGCCATTGTCGAATGACAGCCAGTGGTTGAAGTAGTCGGCGAAGTTGTAGCCGCAGAACGGCTTCATCGCCATCGGGTCACGGCGCATCACGCCCACCGCACCAGTCGCCGCGGCAGTGGTTTCCGAACCCATCGCGGCGCCGACGAGCACGCCGTGGGTCCAGTCGCGGGCCTCGAACACCAGCGGCACCAGCGAGGCACGGCGACCGCCGAAGACAATCGCCGAGATCGGCACGCCGGCCGGGTTCTCGGTCTCGGGCGAGTAGCTCGGGCACTGCCGCGCGGAAACGGTGAAGCGCGAATTGGGGTGTGCGGCCGGACGCTTGTCCGCGTCGTACGGCTCACCGCGCCAGTCGGTGACCGGCTCGCCCTCGCCCAAGCCTTCCCACCACGGCTGGTTGTCGGCGGTGACACCGACGTTGGTGAAGATGGTGTTGGACTGGATCGACTCCAGCGCGTTGGGGTTGGATTTCTTCGAAGTGCCCGGGGCGACGCCGAAGAAACCCGCCTCCGGGTTGATCGCATACAGCCGGCCATCGGCGCCCGGGCGCATCCAGCAGATGTCGTCGCCAACGGTCGTGATCTTCCAGCCGTCCTTGCGGTAGCCCTCCGGCGGAATCAGCATCGCCAGGTTGGTCTTTCCGCATGCCGACGGGAACGCGGCAGCGATGTAGTGGGTCTCGCCCTGCGGGTTCTCCAGACCGAGGATCAGCATGTGCTCGGCCAGCCAGCCTTCCGACCGGGCCTGATGGCTGGCGATGCGCAGCGCGTGGCATTTCTTGCCGAGCAGCGCGTTGCCACCGTAGCCGGAGCCGTACGACTTGATCGTCAGTTCCTCGGGGAAATGCATGATGAAGCGGCGGTTGGGGTCGAGCTCGCCGGTCGAGTGCAGACCCTTGACGAAGGTTCCTTCCTTTTCGATACGGGCCAGCGCCGGCGTACCCATGCGGGTCATGATCCGCATGTTGGCGACCACGTACGGGCTGTCGGTGATCTCCACGCCGCAACGCGACAAAGGCGAACCGATCGGACCCATGCAATACGGGATCACGTACATCGTCCGGCCCTGCATGCAGCCGTCGAACAGCGCATCGATCTTCGCGTGGGCTTCGGCCGGGTCCATCCAGTGGTTGTTGGGACCGGCGTCGTCACGGTTGGATGGGCAGACAAAGGTCAGGTGCTCGACCCGGGCGACGTCGTCGGGGTCGGAGCGGTGCAGCCAGCTGCCCGGATGGGTCTGCTGGTTGAGCTCGATCAGCGTGCCGTCGGCCTGCATCTTTGCGGTCAGCGCGTCGAATTCGGCCCGGCTGCCGTCGCACCAATGGATGGTGTCGGGACGGGTCAGTGCTGCGACCTCTGCGACCCACTCATTCAGGGCCTCCAGCGAACTGGGAGACGGGGAAGGATTGGGAATCGCGCTCATCGAGGGCTCTCTTGCGTTGGAAGGGGTGGAATCAGGGTGTCCATCATGTGCTCCACATAGGCTTCGAACTCCTCGCGGGGCGGACGTGACGTCTGCAGTTGGAGCTGCAGTTGCAGGAAACCCACATAAGCGGCGTAGGCCAGCCGGGCGCGATGCTGGGCGTCGCTGCGACCCAGGCCGGCCTGACGGAAGGAGGCGGTGAGGTATTCGAGCCGGCGCTGCGAGACGCGCTCCATCACCGGCTGCACCGTCGGATGGTCCAGTGCGTTGAGCAACGCGCTGTAGATCACGTGGGACTTGGCCTCGTGCGCAACCATCTGGAACAGGTTGCGCAGCCGTTCGCGCGGATTGGGGATGGCTTCCAGCGTGCCGAAAACGGATTGCTGCTCGAAACTTTCCCAACGCTCCAGTGCGGCCTGGAGTAGCGCATCGCGCGAGGGGAAGTGCCAGTAGAAGCTGCCCTTGGTCACCCCAAGCCGGCGTGCCAGCGGCTCGACCGCGACGGCGGCCACGCCCTGCTCGGCGATCAGGTCAAGTGCAGCCTGTGCCCAGTCCTCGGCGCTCAGGCGTCCCTTGCGTTCCGGCTTCTCAGGTGCCGGTGCCGTTATGGTCGACGTCATTGCCACAGTGTATCCATACGCCGCCGCCCGGAACAGTATCGTCCGGGGCGGGCTTCTGTGCGGTGCAACATTCACCGCGCCGGCCCTGTCGCATACTCGGATCAACGCTTGATATCGCGGAGCGAACAGCCTCCACGATGGAGGGAGTCGTGCTTCGGGCCTTGTTGTTCCTGCTGCTTGCCTGTTCCGGTAGCGTTCGCGCCCAGGCTGTGACGGATCAGGCGACGCTGGCCCCGGACGCACAGGTGCGGATTGATACCGCGGTGCCGGATGAACTCCGGCAGGCCGTCGATGCGATGGAACTGGACCGTGGAGGAATCCCCAAGCTTGATCGCGTGCGGCGGCTATTCGAGTTCATGGTCGCCGAAGACGGCCTGGCTCTGCGCTACCAGGAACACCCGACCTACGGCATCGCCGAGAGTTACGCGCGACGCAAGGTCAACTGCCTGTCCTTCACCATGATGTTCATCGCCCTAGCCCGCTCAGTGGGCATCGACGCGTATGCACAGGCGTCGGAAGATGCGCTTGCGATGCGCGTGGTCGACAACACCCTTGTCCGTGCGAATCACGTCAAGGCCGGTATCGATATCGAAGGCGCGCAATACACCGTCGACGTGGGGTGGCGTTCGGTCGTGGTCGAACGCAGGCCGCGGCGGATTTCCGACGCACAGCTCGTGTCCCTGTTGCACAACAACAACGCGGTCGAGAACCTGCAGCGCGGCGACAGGACGGGTGCGGCAACCGAGATCACCACGGCGCTGTCGCTTGCCCCGGACAGCGCGATGATCTGGAGCAACGCCGGCGTGATCGAACTGCGCTCGGGCCGGCTTGGTGCCGCGGAAGAGGCCTACCTCCAAGCGCTGGACCGGGACCGCGACCACATCGGCGCCCTGGACAACCTGGTGGCGCTGTATCGCACCACCGGTGCAACCCGGCTGCGGGACAGGTACAACGACCGCCTGCGACGCGCGCAGGCGTCGGACCCCTTCTCGCAGTTCCTGATGGCACAGGAGCTCGTGGAGCAGGGAGCCCACGATGACGCGATTCCGCATTACCGGCGCGCCATCCGCCTGCTCCCGAACCAGCCGCAGTTCCATCGCAACCTGGCCGATACCTACCAGAAGGTCGGCAAGGACTGGGCCGCACGGCGCGCACGCCACCACGCTCTGTCGTTGGAGCAGCTCAAACACTCGCAGCAAAGCATCCCGAATGCGGCGCCGGCCTCCGACTGATCCGGAAGAAAAATGCCGGCGCTTTCGCGCCGGCATCGAGTTGCATCTTCAGGTGGAACGCCGGATCAGAACGAGTAGCGCACGCCCACGTAGGCACGACGCGGCGCCACCCAGGCATTGGCTTCGCCAAACGCATAGGAGGCGTCACCGCCGATCAGGTCCTGCTCGGAAGTGGCCGACTGCTTGTCGAGGATGTTGAACACATCGAGGAAGAACTCGAGCTCGCCGACCGGGACAGCCTTGGTGTACTTCAGGCGCACGTCCAGGGTGTAGTAAGCCGGAGCGGTTTCGCTGCCCACGGCCCCTGGCAGGATCCAGCTGTCGAACACGCCGCCGTACTCGTAGCCATCGGCGTCCATCTCCGGCAGGTGGCGGCCGCTGATCAGGTTGGTACGGCTGTAGAGCACACCACTGTTCCAGTTGAACAGTGCGCTGGCCTCGAGACCGAAGTCCCAGTAGTACGCGCCCAGCGCCTTGAACTGGTGCTTGATGTTGCCCGGCTGCGGGCCGTACTGATTCGGGGCACGCGGGTCGAGGGCGATCCAGTCGCCCTGGAAGTCCGCGTTGCTGTCCGAGTTGGTGTTGCCCTTGGCGGAGTTGTGGGTGTAGGACAGCATGCCCTGCCAGTTGTTGCTCTTCTGCTTCTGCAGCACGACTTCGAAGCCCTTGTACTTGCGCTTGCCGCCCGCGAGGGTGGCGATCACGTAGTTCGAGTTCGGCAGGCTGTCGTAGCCGAAGTAGGACAGCGGCAGGTAGAAGAGCGAATCCTCGTCGGCGCGACCAAGGTCGGTGTTGCCGTTCGGATCGGCGTACAGGCCTAGGTCGTAGTCCTCGAGGACGTCCTTAGTGGTGCGATCGGTGTACGTGACCTGCAGGCTCAGATCCTTGCCGAAGGTGGTGGCATAGCCGAGCATGAACTCGTCCGTATACGGCGTCTTGGTCGACGGCGCGAACAGGGCGTCCGGAGTCTTCGGGCCACCGCGGGTGCGGAAGGTCAACCACTGGTCACCGATGGCGATTTGCTCATCGAGCACCGACCCGGTCAGGTTGCCGGCGAAGTTGGTCATGTTGGTGCGGATCGGATCGTAGTAACGACCCACGTAGCCCCACACCTTGCTGCGACCATCGCCGTTCAGGTCGAACACCACGCTCAGGCGCGGGGCGACCTCCCAATCGAAGGTCATGACGTTGTCGCCAGCCGACGAGAAGTGGGACCACTCTTCGGCGCGGACACCGGCATTGACGGTCCACTGGTTCATCGTCCAGGTGTCCTGCAGGTACAACGACTTGCCCTTGCTCTGGACCTGGTATGGGGCAACGGTTGACTGGACGATACGGTACGCGTTGACCTGGTCGCCCGGGTTGCCGGCGGTGCTGGTGAACTGGTACGCGTTGACTTCTGCGGCCTCGACGGTGCCGTTACCGTTGGTGTCCATCTGGGCCGTGAAATAGGCGCTGTCAGGGCTCGCTGCAATCGCGTTGGTGATGCGGTCGATGTCGGTGCCTGCGAGATCGACGAAGCCGGTCCAGTCACCGCCTACATAATCGGCAAAGGTCACGCCGGCGTTGTCAGCCGAGATCGATGTGTACTGCGCAGCCTCGGGGCCGGTGAATCGCTGGTCGACCTTGTCGGTGTTCTCGGTATCGGTGTAGCCGAACTTGAAGGTATGCGTACCGAAGCTGGTGTCCAGCCAGTACTCGGCGGTCACGCCGAACTCGTCGCGGTTGCGCCAGCGCTCGGTGTCGGAACCCGAACCGCCCAGTTGCAGGTCGGCATTGGTCGGCGAGCCGCCCAGGAAGGCCACGTCGTTGCGTGCCGAGGCGTCGGCCGCGAGGTCCGTGAGCTCGGACTCGTGACGGAAGCCGTACAGGCCGACGCTCAGGTTGTCCCAGTCATGCCTGTATTCGAGCTTGTAGTTGTCGCCACCCTGGTCGCGGGCCACGCTGCGGTTGTTCAGCGTGGTGGCGCCGGTCGAGCCGTCGCGGGTGTACGGATCGTTGAAGAACGTCCCGGTCAGACGGTCACGGTCGGTCATCTGCCAGGTGGTCTTGAAGAACGCGTACTCCTGCTCGGTCTGCACGGTGCGCAGCAGATCGCCCGTAGTCGGGTTGGTGATGTCGTCCTCACGATCCTTGATCTGGTACGAGCCGAAGAACCACAGCTTCTCCTTGATGATCGGACCACCCAGGGTGAGGGCCGTGTCGAAGGTCGAGAAGCCGGCGGACTCGTTGTGCTTGTCGTCGGCAACCAGGCTGTCGTTCTGCAGGTAGTAGTTCACCGAGCCGTGGAACTCGTCGGAACCCGACTTGGTGATGACCTTGGAGATCAGGCCGGAACCACCCGCGTACTCGGCCGGCACGCCGCCGGTGATTACCTGCTGCTCCTGGATGATCTCGGAGTTGAAGTTGGCGCCGAACGTACCGGAGTTCGGGTCGGTCACGTCGATGCCATCGAGGTAGTACACGTTGTCTGAAGACGTACCTGTGGTGCCGCCGATGTCGGTGTAGTTGACGCCCGACTTGGACGACGGGTTGCCGCCGGAGCTGGGCTTCACGCCCGGGACGATCTGCAGGTAGCTCTGGTAGCTGCGGCCGGTTGGCAGCGACTCCACCAGGTCCAAGGTCAGCGTGGTGCCGACGATGGCCGAGGTGGTGTCGACGGCCGCGAGCGAGGTACCCGTCACGACGACCGTATCCAGAGTCGTGGCGCCGAGCGCATAGCCCAGGCTGAGGTTCTTGCCGCTGACCACGGCGACGTTGCCGGCGCTGTAGTTGTCGTACCCGGAAGCCCCCACTTCCACGGTGTAGTTCGTCGCCGGATCCAAGCCGTTCAGGCGGACGCTGCCGTCGGCCTCGGTCACGGCGAACTTCGAGACCAGGCTGTCGGGCGAACTGACCCTGACTGTTGCACCTGCAACCGGCTGACCGTCATTGCCGGTGATCGTAATGCGCAGACCGCCGGTTTCGGCTGCCAGTGATGCCCCAATGAAACACATGCCAAGCGCTGCAGCGAGCGCGTTGCGTTTGAACGTCCTGACGAACTGGTTAGTGGAAGCCATCGGTTTTGTACCCTCCCCGGGGACAGGTGTGGCGAACAGGTGACATGCGGTTGAGGCCCTTCGCAGAGCCGAATATCCCCATGTAGTCAAGGCCCGAACGGCATGACTGAACCGACTATAAATGTCAAAACAAACCTATAACAACTGTGCTATGCGATTTTTCGGGAAAGTCCCGGGTGAAACCGCGCGCCGGGGCATTTGACTTTGCGGCCCAAGAATCCATACTTTTGCGTATGGTCGTGGCTCGCGGGATGGCAACGCTCCGCGGACTACCCTCTCTGACAAAGCCGTTCGCTGGAGTCCATTGATAATGAGCATCGCAGCCCCGTTCCTCGTGTTCCTGCTTATCGGCGCCTTCGCCGCCTATCACCGATTGCGGTTGGCGGCCTGGACGGCGATCACCGCGGCTGGCCTGGTCGCGTGCTGGCTGCTGGGCGCCAACGGCGTCGCCACGCTCATCGCCGGACTGATTGCGGCGCTGATCGCAGTGCCGTTGTTGCTGCCGCCGATCCGCCTGCCGTTCATCACTGCGCCGTTGCTGGGCTTCTACACAAAGATCCTGCCGCCGCTGTCGGAGACCGAGCGGGTCGCGCTGGAGGCCGGCACGGTCGGTTTCGAGGGCGAATTGTTCTCGGGCAAGCCCGACTGGCAGGTCCTTCTGGACCAGCCGGCACCGACACTGAGCGCCGAGGAGCAGGCCTTCCTCGACGGCCCGTGCGAAGAGCTGTGCGCGATGACCAACGACTGGGACATCACCCATGTGCGCGCGGACCTGCCGCCGGAGGTGTGGCAGTTCATCAAGGACAACAAGTTCTTCGGGATGATCGTGCCGAAGGAATACGGCGGCCTGGGTTTCACCGCCCTGGCCAACCACAAGGTGATCCAGAAGCTGGCGTCGATGTCGTCGGTGGTCAGCTCGACCGTCGGCGTGCCCAACTCGCTGGGTCCGGCCGAGCTGTTGATGCACTACGGCACCACCGAGCAGAAGGACCATTACCTGCCGCGCCTGGCCGATGGCCGCGAAGTGCCCTGCTTCGCCCTGACCGGTCCGTGGGCCGGCTCGGACGCGACGTCGATCCCCGACTTCGGCATCGTCTGCATGGGCGACTGGAACGGCGCGAACGTGGTCGGCGTCAAGCTGACCTTCGACAAGCGCTACATCACCCTCGCGCCGGTCGCGACGCTGATCGGCATGGCATTCCGGATGTACGACCCGGACGGCATCCTTGGCGAGACGCGCGACATCGGCATCAGCCTCGCACTGTTGCCGCGCGATACCGCCGGGATCGATATCGGTCGCCGCCACTTCCCGCTCAACAGCCCGTTCCAGAACGGCCCGATCCATGGCCGCGAGGTGTTCATCCCGTTGAGCCAGTTGATCGGTGGAGAGGCGTATGCCGGCAAGGGCTGGCAGATGCTGGTCGAGTGCCTGTCGATCGGCCGTTCGATCACCCTGCCCTCCACCGCCAGCGGTGGCGCCAAGATTGCCGCCGTGGCGACCGGTGCCTATGCGCGTATCCGCAAGCAGTTCGGGCTGTCGATCGGTCGCTTCGAGGGCGTGCAGGAGGCGTTGGCGCGGATCGCCGGCAATGCCTACACGATCAGTGCGCTATCGGAAGCTTCGGCCGCGGCGGTGACCCGTGGCGAGTTGCCGGCGGTGCCGTCGACGATCTCCAAGTACCACTGCACCGAACTCGGGCGTCAGGTTGCGCAGGACGCGATGGATATCCACGGTGGCAAGGGCATCATCCTGGGGCCGAAGAACTACCTGGGCCGGGCGTGGCAGGCCTCGCCGATCGCGATCACGGTCGAGGGCGCCAACATCATGACCCGCTCGCTGATGATCTTCGGCCAGGGCGCGATCCTGTGCCATCCGTGGGTGCTCAAGGAGATGAAGGCGACCACGCTGGAGGACGAGGGCGAGCGCCTGCGCGAGTTCGACCGCAACCTGTTCGGCCACATCGGCTTCGCGATCTCCAACGCGGTGCGCGCCTTGTGGTTCGGCCTGACCGGGGCGCAGTTCGGAAAGGCTCCGGGTGATGCCTACACGCGCCGCTACTACCGCAAGCTCAACCGCTATTCAGCGGCGCTGGCGTTGTGCGCGGACACCTCGATGCTGCTGCTGGGCGGCAAGCTCAAGTTCAAGGAGTCGCTGTCCGGGCGCCTGGGCGACGTGCTCAGCCAGCTCTACATCACCAGCGCCCTGCTCAAGCGCTACGAGGACCAGGGCCGGCCGGAAACCGACCAGCCGCTGCTGGCCTGGTCGTTCCACGATGCCGTGCACAAGATCGAGCTGGCGTTCTCGGGCGCGCTGCGCAACTTCCCGATCCGCCCGGTCGGCTGGTTGCTGTGGGCACTGATATTCCCGTGGGGCCGCCGCGCGACGCCGCCGAGCGATCGCCTCGGCCACCGTGCCGCATCGCTGCTGATGTCGCCGAACGAGGCCCGTGACCGCCTCGCCGTGGGTGTCTACACCGCTCCAACCGCCAACAACCCGGCCGGCCGTATCAACAGCTACCTGCAGGCGGTGATCCTCGCCGAGCCGGTCGAGCGCAAGTTCCTGAAGGCGCTCAAGACCAGCGACATCGAATCGCTGACCTTCGTCGAACAGCTTGACGAGGGCGTGCGCGAGGGTTGGATCACGGCCGACGAGCGCAAGCAGCTGGAAGCGTTGCGCGAGATGACCGTCGATGCGATCAGCGTCGACGACTTCGACACCGAGGAGTTGCGTTCGGCGGGTTACAACCGCGAGCAAGAGGAAAACCGCGCGGTGGCGTAACCGTTCCAGGCGCGGACAGGACAACGGCGGACCGAAAGGCCCGCCGTTGTCGTTTTCAGCGGTCGAGTGGAGGGCCGGCCGCGTCGTCCGGCAGGTCGCGTTGAGACCGGACCACACTCCAGGCCGCGGCCGTCATCGCCCCGGCGATCGCGATACCCGTAGCGAACACCGCGGTCGACCCGAGCAACGCCACCGCCTTGTGCAGCCAGACGAAGGTGAGGTCGGCGCCACGGTAGACCACGGTATCGATCACCGCCTTGGCCTTGTAACGCGACTCGCGGTCGACCCGTGTGTACAGGGTTTCGCGTCCGGGCTTGCCGAGCGAGAACTCTCCGGCGCGGGTAACCACCTGCACGATCGCCACCAGCATCGGCAACGGCGATGCGGTCAACAGGCAGTACCCCAGCAGGATTGCCAATGCCGGCGCCAGCAGCACCGGCCCGATCCCGTAGCGACGCAGCAGCCATCGTGTCAGCAACAGCTGGACCAGCAGGGTCAAGCCGTTCACCGCCCAGTCGATCATCGCGTAATAACGGGTCGCGGCCTCCGCGCCCGGGTAGAACTGACGCACGATCGCAGCCTGCTCGTTGTACAGCAGCGTGCCCACACCGACGCCGAAGAACAGCAGTGCGGCCAAGGCCCGAAGCAATGGGCGCTGCCATACCAACCGGACGCCGGCCCACACCGAGCCGCCCATCGCGTCCTCACCGGTGGCATCGCCATGCAACTGTTCGCGCCGCATCGCCCAGGGACGCAGCTTGAGGATGCACAGCAGGCACACCGCCATGAAACCGGCCGACACCAGCAGCAGGTTGGCCACGCCGAGCGGCTCCACCAGCAGGCGGGTGATACCCGGGCCGACCAGCGCGCCCAGGGTCCCGCCGGCGCCGATGTAGCCGTACAGCTTCTTGGCATGTTCGTTGTCGAACACGTCGGCCATGAAGCTCCAGAACACGGTCACCGCGAACATGTTGAACACCGCGGTCCAGATGTAGAACGCCGCGCCACGTCCCGACACCTGGCTGTCGAACAGCCAGTGGAATCCGACCAGGCAGGCGATGAAAACCAGGTACACCAGCGGCAGGAACACGCGTCGCGGGAACCTCGACACCAGCGCGCCGTACACAGGCTGCAACGCCACCATCGCCACGAAAACCACGCTGAACAGGATCTGCAGGTTGTAGTCGCCCAGCGCGATCCCGGCCCCGCTGGTCCAGTCGACCAGCCAGCGCGGGAATACCGCGGCGACGTCGCCAGAGGCGCCCATCGCATCGCGCACCGGTCGCAGCACGTAGTAGCCGCACAACAGGCTGAAAAAATACAGCAGCGACCACCACAATGGTGGCGACTCCGCGAGGGCATCGCGGAAGGCGCCGAAGCGGGCTGCGGGCCGGGTCTTGGTCATCGGTCTGGTTGGGGCGCCTCAGGCGCGGTGCAGTACCGGTGGCAGGGGGCAATGCAGGACGCCGCAGATCGTGCGCAGCAGTTCGGTTTCGGCGACGTTGATGCGGCCGTCATGGCTGACGGCGGCGGTCACCGCTTCCACCAGCAGTTGCTTGGCCAGTGGCCCAAGCGAATCCAGCGGCATCCACACATCCTCCAACGCGAACGGGGCGCTCCCCGGTGAACGGAAGGGAATGTGCTCATCCGGCAGGATCCGCTGCAAACCCACGAGGTAGGCGTGTTGCGCGCCTGTCGAATCGGCGTGGCCGGCCTCGGCGACCACCGCGAGCAGGGTCGATATTTCCTTCCTCAACTCCACGGGTTTGCGCCGACCGAAGGCGACGTAGCGCGAGGGATCCAGCGACTCGCGCAACTGCACGGTCATCAACCGGCTCAGGCAATACTCGAACAGCGAGACCTCGTCGTCGGCAAGAACCACTGCGTTGACCGCATCGAGGAACGTCTCCAGTTGCGGTCGCGGCCGCCGCCGGACCACCGGGAAGGCCAGCGCGACCAGCGGCAAACGCAGCATCGGATGCAGTTCGACCAGGTGCTGCTCGCGCAGGTACGCGGCCTCGATTGCAACGGCCTTGCCCATGCGCGTACTGATCTCGAACGCCTGGCGTGCGGCGATATCCTCGCGCGCGTCGAGCAGCAAGCCGAGCAGCAACGGCACCACCCGTTCGCGATCTGCAACCAACGCACGCAACTCGTCGGTCAGCTTGTCGGCGATCGCGTCAGCGCGCCGGTAGTCGTCGTTGCCCGGGTTGCCAACCTGGGTGGCCACCATCGCGCCGGTAACCGCATGCTCGGAACGCGCCGGCGGCAACGCGCCAGGCTGGTGCAGGCCCAGATGCAGGTCCTCATGCAGGCCGCTCGGCGGTGCCTGAAGCCACTGTCGCGACAGGGCACCGAGTTGCTCGGCACGGAATCCCGGCTCCAGCGCCTGGATGCGTTCGACCAGAGGGGGATGGGTCGCCAGCCAGCTGCCAAACAGCCCATTGAAACCCAGTCCCTCGCCAAACAGCATGTGGCTGACTTCCTCGGCGTTACCGGCCGAGGCGAGCCGCGAGCCGTCGCGCAGGCCGCCGATCTTCTTCAGCGCTCCGGCCAGCCCGGCACTCTGGCGGGTGAACTGCACCGCGCTGGCATCGGCCAGCCGTTCGCGGTTGCGGCTAACGCCGGCCTTGATCAGGCGCGCGCAGAACAGGCCGATGGAACCGACCACCAGCGCGACCACCGCCCCGAACACCACCACGCCCAGACTCCGGCCACGTCGTCCGCCAACCGAGAACTCCAGCACCTTGCGCCCCGCGATCGAGATCATGGCGATGCCGAACAGCACCCCGACCAGCCGCAGGTTGAGCCGCATGTCGCCATTGAGGATGTGGCTGAACTCGTGTGCGATGACGCCCTGCAACTCGTCGCGGTTGAGCCGGTCCAGCGCGCCGCGGGTCACCGCCACCACTGCATCGGACGGCGAGTAGCCGGCAGCGAACGCATTGATCGCCGACTCGTGTTCCAGCACGTAGATCTTCGGCACCGGCACCCCGGATGCGATCGCGATCTCCTCGACCACGTTGCGCAGGCGACGCAGGTCGAGGTCCCCGCCGTCGTCGAGCAGCAATTCGCCACCCAGTTGCATGGCGATCGAATCGCCACCGTCGCCGAGGCTGGCCAGCCGGTACAGCGACCCCAGTCCGATCACCGCCAGCGTCGTAAGTGTTACCGCCAGCAACGCGCCGGTGCTGCCGCCACTGAGCAGCCACACCACTGCGTCAACCGCGAGCACGATCGCGACCACCGCCACGCCGAACAACACCACCAGCCGCGACGAGCTGCGCCGCGCCGCGGCCTGGCGTTCAAAGAAATTCATCGGCGGCTATCGACGGTGCGGCGTGGTCAGAACTTCACCTGCGGCGCCTGCCGCATCTGTGGCTGGTCGGCCGGGATGGTGACCATTGCCGCAGGGGCGAAACCGAAGTTGCCGGCCACCAGGCTGGAGGGGAACACCTCACGCTGGTTGTTGTATGCCATCACCGCGTCGTTGTAGGCCTGCCGCGCGAACGCCACCTTGTTCTCGGTGCTGGTCAGCTCCTCGGTGAGCTGCATCATGGTCTGGTTGGCCTTGAGATCCGGATAGGCCTCGGCAACCAGCAGCAAGCGGCCCAGCGCGCCTTCCAGCTGGCGCTCGCCGGATTCGAGTTGCGCCATCGCGCCGGGTTCGCCGGGATGGCCCTTGGCTGCCGACAGCCCGGACACCGCAGCGGCGCGCGCGGAGATCACCGCTTCAAGAGTCTCGCGTTCATGGCCGAGATAGCCCTTGGCGGTCTCGACCAGGTTGGGGATCAACTCGAAGCGCCGCTGCAATTGCACGTCGATCTGTGCAAAAGCGTTGCGGAAGGCATTGCGAGCGCGCACCAGGCCGTTGTAAAGACCGACACCCCAGAAAATGAACAGGAGAACTAAACCCAATAGAATCAGGAAGCTGAACATAGTTCCTCGCAAACTCCTGAAAAACGGCGTTATTATCGCGTGAACTCCAGCATACGCAGGCGCTGCGACCGATGAAAGACACCGCGACCCGGCTTCCTCGTCTTGGTAGGCGTCTCGCTGCACTGGCGGTGCTGCTGACCCTGACCTTGGGAACGACCGCACAGACTTCGCTCGACCAGGACGCCCCCGCATCGCTGGCGACCACAGCGAGCACGGCTGTCGCGCACACCACCAACACCGCCGCACCGACCCGCGACCTGCAGTCGCACGATTTGCCGCCACCCGCACCGCCACTGCCAAACGGCTTCGACGTGGAGATGTTCGAGGCGATGGCGCAGACGATCGTCGCCGACCAGCGCGTGCCCGGGCTCTCGATGGCAATCGTGCACAACGGCAAGGTGTTGAGTGCGCGCGGCTACGGCATCACCGACGTCAGCGACGCCGAACCGGTCGACGCGCACACGGTGTTCCGCCTGGCCTCGCTATCCAAGGCATTCGCCAGCGCAACCGCGGGGCTGCTGGTGAACGACGGCACCCTGCGCTGGGACAGCAAGCTGGTCGACTACATGCCCAACTTCCAGTTGAGCCAAGCCGGCGCAGCCAGCCATATCACCGTCGCCGACCTGCTCAGCCATCGGGTCGGCCTGCCGCACAACGCGTACGACCGCAGCCTTGAACGCTACGTCGACTACCACACGCTGACCCGCAAGCTCGCCGACGTGCCGCTCAAGTGCCCGCCGGGCACCTGCTACGCGTACCAGAACGTCGCCTTCAGCCTGGTCGGCGACATCGTATTTGCGGCGACCGGCGATTTCTACGCACAGGAAGTCCAGCAGCGCCTGCTCAAGCCGCTGGGCATGAACGACGCAAGCCTCGGACTGGAAGGCATCGAGTCCAGCGCGCGCTGGGCCAAGCCGCACGTGCGTGGCCGCGGCGGCTGGGTGTCGGTAATGCCCAAGCCGACCTACTACGAAGTCGCGCCCGCTGCCGGCGTCAACGCCAGCGCCAGTGACATGGCGCAGTGGCTGGTCGCGCAGACCGGACATCGCACCGACGTGATCCCGGCGCCGCTGCTGGCGACTCTGCACGAACCGCTGGTCGACACGCCGTACCAGGCCCGCAGTTCGGCCTGGCGCCGTGCCCGGCTTGGTTCGGCCGGCTACGCGCTGGGCTGGCGGGTCTACGACTATTCCGGCCACCGGCTGGTCTACCACGCGGGCGCGGTGCAGGGTTATCGCACCATGATCGCGACGCTGCCCGATCGCGACCTCGGCATCGCGGTGATGTGGAACGGCGAGAGCTCGCTGCCGTCCGGCCTGATGCCGACCATGATCGATCGCGCCCTTGGCATTCCGTCGGAACTCACGGCCTGGGTGGACATCGACTTCGACCCGTCGGCGAAGACCTACTACGCCGACAGCGAGAACGACGACACGCCGGCGGGCAGCAACGCCGCCAGCGCGACTGCCGCACCACGATAATTCCCGGGGCGGCCGCAGCCTCGGGTTACAGCGCGCGTCCTGACCACCCCATAAAAAAACTCCCTCCCGCCTGGGCCGCGGGAGAGAGTCATGGTGCGTGTTGCGGTATCGGGTGGCTCAGATCATCGGCGCCGGGGTCACCGGCATCGCGGTCGGGGCCTGCTTCTTGGCAGCGCGACGGGCCGGCTTCTTCGCGACCTTCTTCGCCGCTGGCTTCTTCGCTGCCGCCTTCTTTGCGGCCGGCTTCTTCACCGCTTTCTTGGCGGTCTTCTTCGCTGCCGGCTTCTTCTTGGCTACCTTCTTTGCAGCTTTCTTGGCTGCCGGCTTCTTGGCGACCTTCTTCGCAGCCTTCTTGGCGGCCGACTTGCGAACAGTCTTCTTGGCAGCCTTCTTTGCCGTCTTCTTCGTGGCCTTCTTGGCAGCCGACTTGCGGACGGTCTTTTTAGCCGTCTTCTTCGCCGTCTTCTTGGTTGCCTTCTTCGCAGTCTTCTTTACAGCCTTCTTCGCCGTGGCCTTCTTGGCGGTCTTCTTCACGGCCTTCTTGGCGGTCTTCTTCGCCGCTGGCTTCTTCACGGCCTTCTTGGCCGCCGACTTGCGGACGGTCTTCTTGGCAGCTGCCTTCTTGGCGACCTTCTTCGCTGCCGGTTTGCGGGCAACCTTCTTCGCTGCCTTCTTGGCGGCGGGCTTTTTCTTCGCAGCTTTCTTCGTGGCCATTTGATGGCTCCTCGTCAGTGGTCTATCGGGGTTTACAGCCCAGTACCAAGCAATGCCACGGGGAAGCCCCCGCGACCAACCGCCGGCGCGACTCGCCCCGGAACGGATCCCGCACAGTCGATGCCGGCGACAGGCAAACAAAAACCCGACTCGCGATCAACGAGCCGGGTTGCCTGCATCGATCTGCTCGCAACGACGTGAAGCATTTCACCGGGGAAAGAAATTCCGCGTCCACCATTTCGACCGTCAAGGTGGAGGTCCGGGTTTGTGCTGCACGTTGTCGCTTCGATTTTTCTCACTCGCTTTTGCAGTCCGCGTCTGCTGGGCGAAACGTAATCACGGTTTTTCATAGTGTCAACAAGTCCGCGCGATTTTTTTCTGACGGTCGCGAACTGTGCGACACCGATGAAGTAGCGCGCGAACAAGGGTGTACGTCCATTGCAGTGGTGCATGCCAGTCAACGCAAAACACATGAAACGCTGAAAGCCAATACCTGCAAGGCTTCCAAAGCAACCGCACGAATCGACGCGCATGCATCGAACCGAATGCATCGAAACATGCGACGAAGCGAAGTGGTGAATATTTAGCCACTTCCACCACATGCGAAAAGCTGAAGGGACGCTTGCTCTATCGCATTGCACAAGTCGATATGCGCCGGTTTTGCGCGAAGCGCGCGGCGTCTTGCGCTGCCCGATTCCGGTCGATCACGCACACCGCGGGCAATAAAAAACCCGCGTCGTCGCCGGCGCGGGTTGGTGCCTGCGAAGCCTGACGGCTCCCGGCGTTGTCACGATGTCAGTGGTCGTCGTCTTCGAGCAACTCGGCGTAGGCATCGGGGTCGAGCAGTTCGTTGAGCTGCTCCGGCTCCTCGATCTGCAGCACGTAGATCCAGCCATCGCCGTAGGCGTCTTCGTTGATCGTCTCCGGCTTTTCGTTGAGCGCGGTGTTGACCTCGACCACGGTGCCGGTGACCGGCGCGTAGATATCGGAGGCGGCCTTGACCGACTCGATCACCGCGCAGGCATTGCCCGCCTCGACACGGTCGCCAACGTTCGGCAGTTCGACATACACCAGGTCGCCAAGAAGGCCCTGGGCATGGTCGGAGATACCCACGGTGACCTTGCCGTCGCCGTCGACGCGGGTCCATTCGTGGGACTTCAGGAACTTCAGGTCGCCGGGGATCTCACTCATGGGGTACTCCGCTGCTACGGGTGGTGGGTGGAAGGGCAATAGTTTAACCACGGGAAGGAAGCCGTTGGGTGGCCCCCTTCCAGATACTTCAGGCCAGCACGCCGTCCTGCGCCTGGCCGTCACGCACGAACGGGAATTTCAACACCCGCACTGGCACCTCGCGGCCGCGGATATCGACCCGGACGTTACCTTCGGCGCCCAGCGCGATCGCGCCGGCCGGCACCCGGGCGAACGCGATCGCCTTGCCGAGGGTCGGCGAGAACGTGCCCGAGAGGATCTCCCCCTCGCCGTTCGCGGTCAGCACCTTCTGGCCGTGGCGCAGCACGCCCTTGTCGTCCATCACCAGCGCGATCATCTGCCGCGGCGCGCCATCGGCCTTCTGCTTTGCGAGCACGTCGCGGCCGATGAAGTCACGGCCCTCGTCGAGCGCGACGGTCCAGCCCAGCGCGGCCTCGTACGGCGACACGGTGTCGTCCATGTCCTGGCCGTACAGGTTCATGCCGGCTTCCAGCCGCAGGGTGTCGCGCGCGCCGAGACCGGCCGGCTTCACGCCCGCGCCCAGCAACGCGTCCCACAGCGCTACGGCCTGGTCCTGCGGTACCACGATCTCGAAGCCGTCTTCGCCGGTGTAACCGGTGCGGGCGATGAACAGCGTGGTGCCGTCCTGCAGTCGCGCCTCGCGGGCGGCGAACTTGCCGAGCTTGCCGATGCGCTCGCGATCGTCCGCGTGCAGCAGGCCCAACACCTTGTCGCGTGCGCTCGGACCCTGCACCGCGATCATGCCGAAGTCGGGACGCTCGCTGACGCTGACGTCGAACGCCTTGGCTTGCTCATTGATCCACGCCAGGTCCTTCTCGCGAGTGGCGGCATTGACCACCAGCCGGAAGAAATCCTCAGCCAGGAAGTAGATGATCAGGTCGTCGATGACGCCGCCCTGCGGATTGAGCATGCAGGTGTACAGCGCCTTGCCCGGCTTCTGCAGCTTGTCGATCGAGTTGGCGACCAGCTTGCGCAGGAACTCGCGGACGCGCTCACCCTTGAGGTCGACCACGGTCATGTGGCTGACGTCGAACATGCCGGCGTCCTTGCGAACCGCGTGGTGCTCATCGATCTGCGAGCCGTAGTGGATCGGCATGTCCCAGCCGCCGAAGTCGACCATCTTGGCGCCGAGGGCGCGATGGCTGTCGTTGAGGATGGTCTTCTGGGTCATGGCAGCGCCGTTCCGTGGGGGGAGGCGGCGATTATCCCAGAAGCGTGCGGGCGATGGACCCGCACGCGGCTGCGTCAGGCGGGTTCGACCCGCAGCGTGGTGCCATCGACCGCGACCACCCGGACCCGCGTACCAGTCGCCAGGTCGGGGCCACTGGCGGTCCAGAAGGCATCGCCGATCTTGAGCCGACCGCGGCCGTCGACGATCGCACTCTCCAACGGATAGACCTGGCCAAGCAATTGCGCGCCGCGGCGGTTCAGCAATGGCTGGTCGCTGGCCTGCGTCGGATTGCGCTTCTTGTATTGCCAGCCGCCTGCCACCGCGATCAGCGCCAGCACCGCGAACAGCATCCATTGCGCGCTCGCCGACATCGGCACCGCCAGGTCGATCAGTGCGGTGCCGAGCGCGGCAAAACCCAGCCAAAGCATGAAGCTGCCCGGCAGCACCGCCTCGGCAGCGAACAGCACCAACGCCACGCCCCACCAGAACCACGGCGACTGCATGATCGCGGCCATGCTCAGTTCCTCGGCGGCGGCGTGCCGGCCTTGTCCTGCACCGCCTTGGCCAGCTCGGCGATGCCGGCCAGCGAACCGAGCACGCCGGTGGTCTCCATCGGCAGCATCAGCAGCTTCTGGTTCGGCGAGGCGGCAAATTCCTTCAGCGCCTCGACGTACTTCTGCGCGACGAAGTAGTTGATCGCCTGCACGTCGCCGGCGGCGATCGCGGAGGAGACCATCTCGGTCGCCTTGGCCTCGGCCTCGGCCAACCGCTCGCGGGCCTCGGCCTCGCGGAACGCCGCCTCGCGCTCGCCCTCGGCTTCGAGGATCGCCGACTGCTTCTCGCCCTCGGCACGCAGGATCGCGGCCTGCCGGAAGCCCTCGGCCTCGAGGATGTTGGCGCGCTTCTCGCGCTCGGCCTTCATCTGCTTGGCCATCGCGTCGATCAGGTCGCGCGGCGGCTGGATGTCCTTGAGCTCGATGCGATTGACCTTCACTCCCCACGGATGGGTGGCCTGGTCGACCGCGATCAGCACCTTGGCGTTGATCTCGTCCCGGCGTGACAGCGATTCGTCGAGCGCCATCGAGCCGATCGAGGTGCGGATGTTGGTCATCACCAGGTTGAGCGTGGCGATCTCGAGCTGCGCGACCTCGTAGGCCGCCTTGGCCGCGTCGAGCACCTGGAAGAACACGATGCCGTCGACCTTGACCACCGCGTTGTCCATGGTGATCACGTCCTGCCCGGGGACCTCCATGACCTGTTCCATCATGTTGATCTTGCGGCCGATGCCATCGACCCACGGGATGATGAAGCCGAGCCCCGGCGTCAGCGTGTGGGTGTAACGGCCAAAGCGCTCTACCGTCCACTCGAAGCCCTGCGGCACCACCCGAACTCCCTTGAGCACGGTGATGACCACGAACAACAACAACACGCCAACGAAGATTTCCGTACCCATGGCCATTCCCCTGATTGATCAGCCGATCATAGCCGCAGCGGCGGGAGCGTGGACGCGCTGCAGCAGCCCTACTTGGTAAGGATCAGTTTGTCGTTGCGGGTGTGGCGCAGGCGATAGACCTCGCCGCCGTGGCGGATCAGCACCTCGCGGGTGCCGCCCAGCAACGCCATGCTGTCGAACAGCGGCGACGAAGGCAGCTTCGGGGTCAACGGACGCTCGGCGCGCAACCGCGGCGACAGGTGGAGGACGGCGTGGGCGGACGAGTGCAGGGACATGGCAGCGGCTCGATCAAGATCGGGACGTTGATGATAATGATTCTCATTTGAGGCGCAACCATGGCCGCCAGAACTCGGTCGAGTCAGCTCGCGGCCGCCCGGACCTTGTGCCAGCAGGCCTCGTCCAGCTGCTCCCCCAACTCCAGCGCGCCGAGGTTCTGCAGCAATTGTTCCGGCCGGCTGGCGCCGAGGATCACGCTGGACACATGCGGGTTGCGCAGGCACCAGGCGATCGCGAGCGGTGCCGGGGCGACGCCGAGGCTGTCGGCCAGCGCGGTGAACCGGCGGGTGCGTTCGAGCCGGCGTTCGCTTTCGGTCCCGACGATTGTTTTCCGCAGGTGCGGCCCGAGCGCACCGAAGCGCGCATCCTCGCGGACGCCTTCGTTGTGCTTGCCGGTCAGCAGGCCGGAAGCCAGCGGCGAGAAGGTGGTCGTGCCCAGCCCGAACTCGGCGTACAGCGGCGCGTACTCCAACTCGACCCGTTCGCGATGCAGCAGGTTGTACTGCGGCTGCTCCATCGTCGGCGCATGCAGGTTGTGGGCGCGGGCGACCTTGTGGGCGTCGCGGATCTGCGATGCCGACCATTCCGAGGTGCCCCAGTACAGCACCTTGCCCTGCCGTATCAGCGCGTCCATCGCCCACACGGTTTCCGCGACCGGAGTGTCCGGATCGGGGCGGTGGCAGTAGTAGAGATCGAGGTAGTCGACGCGCAACCGCTTGAGGGCGTCGTGGCAGGCGTCGGTGACGTGTTTGCGCGACAGTCCCTTCTGGGTCGGCCTGGGCTCGGTCGCCGCGCCGAAGAACACCTTGCTCGACACGCAGAAGCCGTCGCGCGGCAGCCGCAGGTCGGCGATCACGTCGCCCATCATCGACTCGGCGGCGCCGTTGGCATAGCTCTCGGCGTTGTCGAAGAAATTGATGCCGTTGTCCCAGGCCGTGGCGATGAGGTCGCGGGCGACACCGCGGCCGATCTGGTTGCCGAACGTCACCCAGGCACCGAATGACAGCGCGGACAATTGCAGGCCGGATGATCCGAGGCGGCGGTACTGCATGGGAAGACTCCGAACGGGGAAGCCGGCAGTGTAAAGCCGGCAACGGCGGCGGATGACGCGATACAATGCCCGCGCTCTTCCTCCGGGGAGTAGCCCGCCCGAGCCGCGCAATGCAGCACCGCACCGGCCCGGGATCGTGCGTCAACATGCTTGGCCCACCGGCCATGGCGCACGGGGGAACGCGATCGATCACGCGCGTTCCGGGCAAGACCGAAGGCAGGCGTCGTGCGAATGACCCTCGGGATCCGTCCCCGGGGCCGGGCCGCACGCGTCGGCTTTCGTCGTCACCGCCCTGCCCGGCCCCCGGAACACCACACTCGATGGACATGTTCGATTTTTCCGCACTGCCGCTGTCGGCCGCCCTGATTTCGACCGGCACCGTCGCGCTGGCCGAGATCGGCGACAAGACCCAGTTGCTAGCCCTGCTGCTGGCCGCGCGCTACCGCAAGCCGTGGCCGATCATCGCCGGCATCCTTGTCGCCACCCTGCTCAACCACGCGCTTGCCGCCTGGTTCGGCACCCTGGTCGCGCAATGGCTGCAGCCGGAGGTATTGCGCTGGATCGTGGCGGGCAGCTTCCTCGCGGTAGCGTTGTGGACGCTCAAGCCGGACAGCCTTGATGACGATGGCAGCGCCCTGCCTGCGCGCGGCGCGTTTATCGCGACCACGATCGCGTTCTTCATCGCCGAGATCGGTGACAAGACCCAGGTCGCAACCGTATTGCTGGCCGCAAAGTACACGCCGCTGTGGGAAGTGATCGCCGGCACCACCGTCGGAATGCTGCTGGCCAACGTGCCGGTGGTGGCGCTGGGCAGCCGTTTCTCCGACCGGTTGCCGCTGAAGGCGGCACGCTTGGTCGCCGCGGTGGTTTTCCTGCTGCTGGCGGCATGGGTGGCTTGGCGCGGGGTGGGCTGAGCACGGCACCGACACCCGCGCTATCCTGCCGCGGAGCCTTCGGGGGAAGCGATGGAAGTCAGCCGCAATGCGCGGGAGAAGGTCGCGAGCCTGTTGGGGCGGCCCGATGAAGTCCTGCTGGAGATCGGCGCCGGCGGCGAGCTGCTGGTCGCCCGGTTGCGCGTCGTCATCTCCGCGCTGCTGCTGTTGTTGCCACTGGTCAATGCACTCACCGGCGGCAGCCTGCGCGAAACCCTGATCGGCCTGGGCGGCGCGATCTTCGTCAACCTGTTCGCCCAGCTCTGGCTGCAACTGGCTCGCCGGCGTCGGCGCTATCGCTGGCTGTCGTTCGCCACCGCCGCGTTCGATGTCAGCGCCACCACGCTGGTACTCGGCGTGCTGGCCATGAACCACCTGCCAGCCGCGCTCAACAGCATGGTCGTCTGGTGCTGCTACCTGCTGGCGATCATGTTGACCGCGTTGCGCAGCGACGGCCGCACCACCGTGTTCGCCGGCGTCCTGGCGCTGCTGGAGTACGGCCTGCTCAATGCCGCCGTGTTCGGCCTGGTGACCTCGCCGGAGCAGCTGATCTCCAGCGACTACGGCGCGGTGACGATCGGCGGGCAGATACAGAGGATGGTGCTGCTGGCGATCGTCACCCTGATCACCGCGGTGGTGGTCTACCGGATGCAGCGACTGGTCGAGCTGTCGGGCACCGACGGGCTGACCCGGTTGCCCAACCGCACCTGGCTGCTGCACCGGATGCCGCGACTACTCGAGGCCGCCGAGGAAGACGGCTGCAGCCTGAGCCTGGCGCTGATCGACCTGGACCACTTCCGTCGGATCAATGACGAGGCCGGTCACCATGCCGGCGACCGCGCGGTGCGCCACGTCGTCGCAGTGCTCAGGAGCATGGCCGATGCGGACGAATGGCTGGTGCGGCTGGGCAGCGAGGAGTTCGCGCTGGTGATGTCCAAGCCGGTCGGCACCGCGTGGGAGCGGGTCGACTCGATCCGGCGAATGCTCACGCAGCATCCGTTCGACCCCGAACGCGGCAACATGGACCCGATCCGGATCACCTTCAGCGCCGGCATCGCCTCCAGCCCAAGCGACGGCAACGACATGTCGCGGCTGCTGGCGCGGGCGGACCAGCGCCTCAAGATGGCCAAGCGCGAAGGCCGCAACCGGGTGATCGCGCGTGATGCCTGAGGCGGTGATCGCGCCCCACGAGGCGTCCATGCTTCCCGGTCGCCCGGTTTCGCTCTACGCTGCGGCGCAGCCAACGCCACCCGCCACCTTCGCGAACACAGGAAATCCCGCCCGGTGAATCTCAAACTCCGCCTGATCGTGCTGAACTTCCTGCAGTTCTTCATCTGGGGGGCGTGGCTGCTGACCATCGGCGCCTACTGGTTCCAGAACAAGCAATGGTCGGGCACCGGCTTCGGCGCGATCTTCTCGACCATGGGCATCGCCTCGCTGTTCATGCCATCGCTGATGGGCATCGTCGCCGACAAGTGGATCAACGCCGAGCGGCTCTACGGCCTGCTGCACATCGGTGGCGCGGTGGTGCTGTTCATGCTGCCGCAGGTCGACAACCCGACCACGATGTTCTGGGTGATGCTGCTCAACATGGTGTTCTACATGCCGACGATCGCGCTGGCGATCACGGTGGCCTACAACGCACTCAAGGGCGAAGGCCGCGACGTCGTGCGCGACTATCCGCCGATCCGGGTGTGGGGCACGGTCGGCTTCATCGCCGCGCTGTGGACGGTGAGCCTGTTGGGACTGGAAACCTCGGCTGGCCAGTTCCATGTCGCCGCAGCCGCGTCGCTGGTGCTCGGACTGTATGCATTCACCCTGCCGCCGTGTCCGCCCAAGCTGGGCAAGAGTGAAAAGCGCTCGCTGGTCGATGCCCTCGGCCTGACCTCGTTCCGGCTGTTCCGCAATCGCAACATGGCGATCTTTTTCATCTTCGCCATGTTGCTGGGCGCGGCACTGCAGCTGACCAACGCCTATGGCGACACCTTCCTGCACGACTTCGCCAACGACCCGCGCTACGCCGACCTGCTGGCGGTGCGCTACCCGGCGATCATCATGTCGATCTCGCAGATCTCCGAGGCGCTATTCATCCTTACCATCCCGTTCTTCCTGAAGCGCTTCGGGATCAAGGCGGTGATGACGATGAGCATGCTGGCCTGGTTCCTGCGCTTCGGGCTGTTCGCGTATGGCGATCCGGGCCCGGGGCTGTGGATGATCGTGCTGTCCTGCATCGTCTACGGCATGGCGTTCGACTTCTTCAACATCTCCGGCTCGCTGTTCGTCGAGGGCCAGAGCGACCCGAAGATACGCGCCAGCGCGCAGGGTCTTTTCATGATGATGACCAACGGCGTTGGCGCGGTGTTCGGCAGCGTCGCCAGTGGTTTCATCATCGAGCACTGGTTCACCCATGCCGACAACAGCAAGGACTGGCACGGCATATGGGTGACCTTCGCGCTGTATTCGCTGGTGGTCGCGGTGGCGTTCGTGCTGCTGTTCAAGCACAAGCACGATCCGGACGCGGCGGCGGACGCACATCGCATTGGCGCCTGAGCCTCCAATGGCGCGGGTCGTGGTGGTCGGCTCGTTCAACGTCGACCACGTCTGGACGTCACCGCAGCTCCCACGTCCCGGCGAGACCCGCATCGGCGAGTACCACACCGGACCGGGCGGCAAGGGCTTCAACCAGGCCACCGCGGCGGCGCGCGCGGATGCGGCGACCACCTTCATCTGCGCCCTTGGCGATGACGCCGGAGGGCAGCTCGCACGCAATCTCGCGGGTGACGATGGCATCGACCTGCGCGCCGACCAGGTAGCGGTGCCAACGGGTACGGCTGGCATCTACGTCGACCATGCGGGCAACAACAGCATCATGTTCGGTCCCGGCGCCAACGCCTCCCTGTCCGCCGGTTTCGTTCGGCGCAATGCCGATGTGCTGTCGCATTCGGCGGTGGTGCTGGCCCAGCTGGAATCGCCGGTGGAAGCGATCACTGCGGCATTCGAGTTGGCCCGGGAGTCCGGCGTCCTGACCGTGCTCAACCCCGCCCCCGCCGATGCGGCATTGCCCCCCTCCCTGCTCGCGCTGAGCGACCTGCTCACCCCGAACGAATCCGAGTTCTGCGCCCAGTTGCGCCACCACGTGGGCGAGGCCTGCGAACCCGACCAGGTCGCCACGCTCGACGATGCCGCGCTGCACGCGCATTGCCGCCGCTTACTGCCGCAGGGGACCGTCGTCATCACCCTGGGTTCGCAGGGATGTTTCGTCTCGCACGCTCCGTCGGCCCGCCACGGCGATGACCGCGGGTTCTATCGCGTCGCCGCCAGCCCGGCCCATCCGGTCGACACTACCGGCGCCGGCGACGCGTTCAATGGGGCACTGGTCGCCTCGCTCGCGCGCGACCCGCAGCAGCCTTTCTCCCGCCACGTCGCCTTCGCCAGTCGCTACGCGGCACGCTCGACCGAACGCTCCGGCGCCGCGGTGGCGATGCCGCACCTGGCCGACCTGACCGAGCACTGATCCGCACCCGGGTAGAATCGCCGCATGCGGATCGGTCCACACACCATCGCCCCGAACGTGATCCTGGCCCCGATGGCCGGGGTCACCGACAAGCCCTTCCGGGTGCTTTGCAAGCGCCTGGGTGCGGGGTTGTGCGTGTCGGAGATGACCACCTCCGACCCGCGCTTCTGGAACACCGCCAAGTCGCGTCACCGGATGGACCACGACGGCGAGCCCGACCCGATCAGCGTGCAGATCGCAGGCACGGTGCCCTCGATCATGGCCGACGCCGCGCGCTACAACGTCGACAATGGCGCTCAGCTCATCGACATCAACATGGGTTGCCCGGCCAAGAAGGTCTGCAATGCCTGGGCGGGTTCGGCGCTGATGCGCGAACCCGGGCTGGTCGCCGACATCCTCGACGCGGTGGTCAGCGCGGTCGACGTGCCGGTGACACTGAAGATCCGCACCGGCTGGGCCGCCGACCGCCGCAACGCGCTGGAGATCGCCCGCATCGCCGAATCCGCCGGCGTCGCCGCGCTCGCGGTGCACGGCCGCACCCGCGACCAGCAGTACAAGGGCGTCGCCGAGTACGACACCATCGCCGAGGTCAAGGCGGCGCTGTCGATCCCGGTGATGGCCAATGGTGATGTCGACTCGCCGCGCAAGGCCGAGGCGGTGTTGAAGCACACGGGTTGCGATGCGGTGCTCGTTGGTCGCGCGGCGCAAGGCCGGCCGTGGATCTTCCGTGAGATCGCGCATTACCTGGCGACCGGGGAAATCCTGCCGGAGCCGACCCTCGCCGAGATCCGTGACATCCTGCTCGGACACCTCACGCACCTGCACGATTTCTACGGCGAAGTCTCCGGCGTACGGATTGCCCGCAAACACCTGGGCTGGTACGCGAAGGACCGGCCCGAGAACCTGCAGTTTCGTGCAGTGGTCAACCGGGCCGAGTCGGCCGAAGCGCAGATCCGCCTGACCCGCGACTACTTCGACGCACTGGTCGCGGGCGTGGCTCCGGAGCTTCCGGTCGCAGCCTGAGCTGCCGCGGGCGCAAGCGCAGCGCGACCGCGCTCAGGCAACCTGGCGCACGATCGCGTCGTCCGTGCACGGCCGCGCCGGCAGGCATGCCAGCGTCTCGCCGGTGTGCGCCAACAGCCGCAGACTGCCGTCCGGGTCCTCGACCAAAGCAGTCAAGTTCTCCACCCAGTCGCCATCGTTGGCGTACACCCGGCCATCGCGTTCGAACAGCGCGGCGCGGTGGATATGGCCGCACACGATGCCGTCGACGCAGCGACGGCGGGCGTCGTCGAAACCGGCTTGCACGAACCGCGCGACATAGCGCTCGGCCGCACCACTGCGGCTCTTGAGGAACTCGGCCAGCGACCAGTAGCGCAGACCCAGGCAGCGACGCGCACGGTTGAACCACTGGTTGCCGGTCAGGATGCGGTAGTACAGCCAGTCGCCGACATGCTCTTGCAGGCCACCGAACTGGGTCGCCGCGTCGTAGTCGTCACCGTGGGTGACCAGCAGCCGGCGACCATCGGCGGTGACGTGGATCAGGCGGCGGCGCACCCGCATCCGCGGCAGCACCAACCCGCAGAAGCGCCGCGCCGGGCGATCGTGGTTGCCTGGCACGTAGACCAGTTCGGTGCCATTGCGGGCGAGCGCGTGCAGCGCCTCGATCACGCGCTGGTGCGCCTCGTTCCAGACCGCGCGCCGTTGCGCCATCCACCACAGGTCGACGATGTCGCCGACCAGGTACAGCCGGTCGCAGCGCAGGGTGTCGAGGAAGGCGGCCAGCTCGGCCGCGTGGCAATGGCGCGAACCCAGATGGACATCGGAGATGAAGACGGCGCGCCGGCGCGGGGGCAACCCGACCGGCGCCGGACTCATGCCGCCGGCTCCAGCGTTGCCGACTGCATGGTTGCCGGTGCCCCCAGGTATCTCTCCCGCTTGCGTGGCCGCACCTGTTGCAGGTCCAGCTCGATCAGGCCGTCGACCGCATCGCTGAAAGCGGGGTCGATGCCGAACGCGAGGAACCGCGCGCCACCGGGCTCGCACAGCTCGGTGTACTGCTTGTAGAGCATCGGCACGGCGGCGCCGAGCGCGTCGAGATTGGCCTTCAGCACCCGGAAGGCGGTGTTCGCGTCGAGCGAGTCGAACTCTGGCGGCACCGGCTGGTAGACGAACGGCTGCCTCGGCGTGGCGACCCCGCCGGCATCCCCGTGGTACCGCGCGTAGTAGGCGACAATCTGTTCACGTGCCGCGGTCGGCAACGCGGCACTGATCGATACCGGCCCATACAGGTAGCGCACGTTCGGGTGCCGCGCCAGGTAGGCGCCGATGCCCTGCCACAGGTAGTCGATGCTGCGCCCGCCCCAGTATTCGGGGGTGACGAAGCTGCGGCCCAGTTCCATCCCCGCTGCCAGCCGCGGGATCGCATCGTCGACGTAATGGAACAGCGAGGCGGTGTAGAGCCCGGACAGGCCCCGCGCGGCCAGCACCTCGGCGCCACGGGCGACGCGGTAGGCCCCGGCGACCTTGCCGGCCGGCGCATCCCACAGCACGATGTGTTCGTACCAGCCGTCGTACAGGTCGACATCAAGACGGCGACCAGTGCCCTCGCCGACCGCGCGGAAGGTCAGTTCGCGCAACCGGCCGATCTCGCGCAATAGCGGTGCACCGACGGCGAGCCGGCCGGCGCGTATCTGCTTGCCGTCGCCGGTCCGGCCAAGCAATGCCAGCGACTCGATATCGCTATGCAATGCAGCCACGGCGACAGCGGGGACCAGGGCCTCGGCTGACTCGGCCGGCGGCATATCTGCCCGACCGGGTCCTGGTGGCGATGGCACCTGCGGCCCTTCGCGGCGCGTACCCAGTGCAAGCAACTCACGCCGCACTTGGCGCACCAACTGCTCCGCCTCGCCATCGCCGGGCAGCAACTGCAGCCGGCCGATCCGCAATTCGATCCGGCGTGTGCGGCGGGCAAACATCTCGCGCGCCAGCAACGCGGTCCCGATCGGTTTGAACACCGCCGACACGCCGTAGAACAGCGCCGAGTTGCGCGCCACGATCCGCACCGGCAACACCGGCGCACCGCTGCGGCGGGCGAACTGCAGGAATCCGCGGCGCCAGCGGCCATCGGCCACGCCGCGCCAGCCCAGCCGCGCGACCTCGCCGGCCGGGAACACGATCACGCACTGCCCGGCATCCAGCGCCGCCTCGATCGCACGCAGGCCGTCGACACTCGACCGACCACCCAGCACCGTCACCGGCAACAGCAGTTCGCGCAGGCCATCGAGCGCGCACAACAGGTCGTTGGCGACGATCCGCACATCGCTGCGGACCTTGCCGACCGCATCCAGCAGCGCCAGCGCATCCAATGCCCCGGACGGGTGGTTGGCCACGATCAGCAAGCGGCCACTGGCGGGGATGCGCCGCAGTTCCAGCGGGTCGACCCGGTAGCGCGCCTGCAGGAATTCCAGCGCGGCCTCGACGAAGGCGAACCCGTGCAGGTGTCCGCTGGCCTTGATGAAGCCATCCAGCAGGTCGAGCCTCGACCAGCGCCCCACCGTGCGCAGCAGCGGTGCGGTCAGATATCGGCGGCGGCCACGGAACCAGTGCGGGAAGCGGCCGCGGACACTGGACTGGAGTCGGGCTTCGAGCTGCAGCATCGGCGTCGTCATGGCGGCCTGCGATGGCGTATAGCCTGTCGCTGCTGCGCTACCGTCACGTGGCGATTGCGCGACCGCTGGATGACACCGGACCGGCGGCGCTTAAC
>JBOHYC010000068.1:0-1802 GCA_050737755.1 Lysobacter sp. | reverse complement strand
CGACCGTGATCCGCGCCTTGACCGCCGAGCCGGGCCGCCAAAGGCCATCGGCGTTGTCGATCGTTGCCCGGGCCACCGTGCTCTGGCTGGCCGTCGCCATGCCCGGCAGCACGCGTTCGAGCACGGTCTGGACCGTCTTGCCATCGCTCATGCGGGTCACTGTGACCGGCACGCCAGCCCGGATGTGCTGGGCATCGGCGCCGAAGATGTGCAGGTCGACCCACAGTTGCGACAGGTCGGCGATCTCGAACAGCGGCATCCCTTCGCCGGCCAGGCCGCCGACCGAAGCGCTACGCGCGGTGACCACGCCGGAGATCGGTGCGGCGACGCTGTAGTTGCTCAGGCTGAGGTTGCTCTCGATCGTCGCCAGGGTCTGTCCAGAGCGCACCTGGTCGCCGACGTTGGCTTTCAGGGAGCGGATCGGGCCGGGGAAACGTGCGGTGACCTCGGCAACCCGCCCCTCGATCGGCGTCAACAGGCCTTGTACCTCGTGCTCGTCGGCGATCACGCCGGGACCGGCCGGTTGCACCTCGATACCCGACTTTTCCGCCGTCGCTGCGGCGATGACCGTGCGGCCTTCGTAACTCGGGTACTCCCAACGCAGCATCTTGTCGCCGATGCTGGCCAGCACCTCGACCTCGAACGAATGGGGTTCCGCGACGGTGTTGGCCGCGGCCAGGCTGCCGTCTTCCTGCGGCGTGAGGGTGTAGCTCTCGGTCTGGCCACCCAGGCGAGTCACCCGCACCTCGATTTTGCCGGCCGTCGCCGGCAGCGGCTCGTCGTCTTGGTACAGCCAGGCCTGGAACCGCGGCGGCGTGCCGTCCTCGGCCATCGCCAGTTCCACCGTGTAGTCATCCTGCTGGAGCAAACGACCGCCGTGCTCGCCGGTCTCGGCTTCCGCTTCGGCGTGTTCGCCGGATTCTTCCGCGGCATGCTCGCCCGTGGCTTCGTTGGCGTGGTCATTGCCGCCGGACTCTCCGCCACAGGCGGCCAATGACAGTGCCAGCGCCAGCGCGCTGATCAGGTGGAAAGGCTTCACGGGGAAACTCCTTGTTTGGTGTTGGACCCGGGGCCGGCAACGAACGCCTGGCCGGTCAGTCGCTGGATTTCGATCAAGGCGCGCTGGGCATCCAGCGCGGCCTCCAGTTGTTGTTTGCGCGCGGCGGTGCGCTCGGCCTGCAAGCTCGCCCATTCCAGGTAGGTGGCGGCGCCGGCGCGGTAGGCCGTGCGGGTGGCGGCTTCGGCCTTGGTCAGCCGAGGCAGCACGTCGTCCTGCAGGCGATCGACTTCGACCGCGGCAACGCGGTAACGGCCGTGGGCTTCGGCCAGGGTCGAGTACAGCGAAAGACCCTTGGCTTCGCGCTCGATCTCCAGACCGGCCAGTTCGGCGCGCGCGGCGCGAATGCCCGGCTGGGCCCGGCTCGCGCTGCCCAGCGGGATCGAGACGCTGCCGATCAGGCCGAAGTCGTCGCTGCCCTGGAACCGGCGCACGCCCACCTGCCAGTCCAGATCCGGCGTGGCCTCGCTGCGGGCAAGTTGCAGGCGCGCCTCGCGAATGCGCGCCTCGCCTACGAACTGCGCCAGCTGCGGCGTCCGCGCCAGCCAATCGGCGAGCACCGCAAAGTCGGCCACCTCGGGCAGCGCCAGCGGATCACCGCCGGCCACTTCGAACGTAGGGGCACGTTCGCCCCACAGCGCCGCCAGATGCTGGCGTGCGGCTGTCTCGCGTTGTTGCGCCCGCGCACGGTCGAGTTCGCCCCGGGCCAATGCCGCCTGCGCGGTCAACACCACCGATTCGGGCG
>JBOHYC010000067.1:0-12701 GCA_050737755.1 Lysobacter sp. | reverse complement strand
TCGACCAGGGTTTCCGGCGACGGCTTGTTGTCGCGGTAGTCGACAAAGTCGTGCGGCACGTCGAAACGATCCAGCCACTTGATCGCCTTGCGGCAGGTGTCGCAGTTCTTCAGGCCGTACAGCGTGGTGGTCATGCCCGCTCCCATCGTTTGCGATGCGGGCATGATGCCGAAAACCCGCGCATGCGGCGACCACGCGGCCGCCGCATGCGAGATGCGTCAGCGCCTGACGACCGGCAGTTCGATGTAGCTCGCCGCGTCCGCCGAATGGTGCACGGCATTGTCGGCCACCACCGGCTCGCTTTCGGTTTCGTTGGGGCCACCGGTGTTGAGGTTGCGCGCGAACTTCGGGAAGTTCGAGCTGGTCACTTCGACCCGGATGCGATGGCCCTTGTCGAAGCGGATCGAGGTCGTGATCGGCGTCGGCTTCAGTGTGTACACCTGCCCTGCCTGCATGAGCTCGGGCTGCGTGTAGCTGTCGCGGTAGCGCGCACGCAGCATGGTGTCGCCGATGATCCAGGCGGTGCCGTCCGGCGCCACGTCGACCAGCTTGACCGCGAAATCCGTGTCGCGCGCGCTCGAGGACACCTTGAGCAGCGCGTCGACGAACCCACTGACCTCCATCGGTTCGTCCAGCGGCGCGCTGGTGTAGACCAGCACGTCGTGGCGCGACTCGATCTGACGCTGGTCGAACGCGCCGGCGGTCACCAGGCCGCCGTTGCAGCAGTCGCCGCCGCCGATGGTCTGCACCGGGTTGGTCGGGTCGTAGCGGTAGCTGTCTTCCGGCTCGTCGGCCGACGGCGCCTCGAACGACAGCACGCCGTCGCCATACATCGAGTTGGCGTTCCCGCCCGAATGCAGGTACATGCGCACCGGCTCGGCGGCCTTGGGCGGCCACTGGCTGTCGGACTGCCAGCGGTTCGCGCCCATGGTGAAGTAGCGCACGTGGGGCGTGTTCGACGCGAATGCCGCCGACTTGTCCTTGAGCCAATGGTCGAAGAACGCCCAGACCTGCTCGTCGACCGGGAAGCTCGCGTCGCCCATGTCGCGATCGCCGACCTTGTAGTCTTCGCTGAGCTTGGAGAACTGGCAGTGAGGGTTCGGGCCGACCACCACGAACTGGTTGGCGCTGGCCTCGCGGTCGGAATTCACCGTGCTCGCATGGTTGAACAACGCCATGTTCGGCCCGATCGACACGTCGTACCAGCTGTTGAACCACAGCGCCGGCACGCCCCAGCCCATCGAGTCGTCATACAGGCCGCCGGTCTTCCACGCGGGGTCGCCGGGGCCGCGCGCAATCAGCTCCTCGAACGTGGCGGACGGCTCGTCCAGCGACGACAGCAGTTCGGCGTACGGCAGGTGGCGGATGTGTTCCGGCCAATCGACCTCGGGCTTCTCGGCCTGCAGGTCGTTGTACTGCGCCACGCGGGCGCGCATGTCGCCCTCCAGTCCCTTCGGCAGTTGCGCGCGCAACGGATTGTCGACGCCGTACATCCACACCGCGAACAGCGTGCGCGGCACGCCGCCGGTGTAGAAGTTGCCCTGCTCCCAGAACGGCCCGACCTTGCCGATGCCCGCGCCGGACGCCATCGGCACCATCGCCGCGTGCGCCGGGTGATCCATGCCCGCGAGCGCCAGTTGCCATTCGGCCGACGAAGAGCAACCCAGCGTGCCGACCTTGCCGTTCGACCACGGCTGCTCCGCGATCCAACTCAACGCGTCGTAGCCATCGGTCTGCGGATAGCCGAGGATCTCGTAATCGCCCTCGCTGAAGTATCGGCCGCGCTCGTTCTGCACGATGAAGGCGTAGCCGCGGCGCACCGCCTCGATCGCGTAACGCGCGCCGCTACCCCGAATGTTGTGCTCGTTGTACGGCGTCTTCCACAACACCGTCGGCAGCTTGCCGGTCGCGCCCTTGGGACGCCAGATATTGGTCGACAACCCGATGCCGTCGCGCATCGGCACCAGCACGGCGGTCTCGGAATCGGCTATCGCGTCCAGTTCGGCACGCAGGCCGTCCTCGCTGTAGCGCGTCAGGTCCTGCGCGGAAGCGGAGGACGCGACCACCAGTGCCGCCATCAGCAGCACGGTGACGAATGATTTCTTCATGGCTCGGCTTCTCCCCAGGCGACCACCCTGTGTCGCATGGGCAGAGTCGCGCCACGCCTGCCGGAAGTCACGCCTCGCCGGGGATCGGTCTCAGTCCGCCAGTCCGCGCAGCAGGTCGTTGATCGATGTCTTGGCCCGCGTCTTCGCGTCGACCTGCTTGACGATCACCGCGCAGTACAGCGAGTGCGTACCGTCCTTTGACGGCAACTGCCCCGACACCACCACGCTGTATGGCGGCACGGAGCCGTAGCTGACCTCGCCGGTCGCCCGGTTGTATACGCGGGTGCTCTGGCCCAGGAACACGCCCATGCCGATCACGCTGTGGTGGCCGACGACGAAACCCTCGACGACTTCCGAGCGCGCACCGATGAAGCAGTGGTCCTCGATGATCGTCGGGGTCGCCTGCAGCGGTTCCAGTACGCCGCCGATGCCGGCGCCACCGGACAGGTGGCAATGCTTGCCGATCTGCGCGCAGGAGCCGACCGTCGCCCAGGTGTCGACCATGGTGCCGGCCCCCACATGCGCGCCGATGTTGACGAAGCTCGGCATCAGGACCACGTCCTTGCCGACATGCGCGCCGCGCCGGACGATCGCACCGGGTACCACGCGGACGCCAAGCTTGCGGAACGCGGCCTCGTCGAACTCGCCGAAACGCGCCGGGATCTTGTCCCAGAACGGCGACGGGTAGGACTCGATCACTTCCATGTCCTGCGTGCGGAAGTACAGCAGCACCGCCTTCTTGAGCCACTCGTTGACCTGCCAGCCGCCCTTGCCGTCGGGCTCGGCAACGCGGAACTCGCCGCTCTCGATGCCCTCGATCACGCGCTCGACCACCGGTCGGGTCGAACCCTCCATTTCTTCCGGGGTCAGCGTGGTTCGGCGCTCGAACGCGCTCTCGACCATGAAGCGCAGTTCATCGACACCGGGAACGCTGGGTTCGCGACGGGCCACCGGCTTCTTCTTGGTCGCCTTCTTCGCGGGCTTGCTGGTGGGACTCATCGGGCTTCTCCTTCAAGGCAGGCAAGCAGCGCGGCAGACAGCGCCTGCTGCCGTGTTTCATCGAGTGGCTGGTCATCGCCGTCGGCATCGGCCGCGGTGATCTGGAAGACGTCCTCGGCGCGTTCGCCGAAGGTCGCGATGCGCGCGTCGTGCACCCGCATCGACTGGTTGCGCAGCGCTTCGGCGACGTCGGCGAGCAGGCCGGGGCGATCGGTGCAGACCAGGCTGAGCGTCGTGCGCGCGCCGTCGGTCGCGTCGAAACCGATCTTCGGCGCAATGCGGAAATGCCGCAGGTGCCGCGGCAAGGTACGACGTGCGGGGCGGATGCGGTCGAGTGGCCCGGCCAGCGCCTGCGCCAGTTTGCGTTCGACATCCTCCGCGGTGGATGCGGAGCGACCCTCGGCCGGGATCACTTCGAAGGTATCGAAGATGCTGTCGTGCGGCCCGTCCAGCACCCGCGCGTGCTGGATCGCCAGTCCGCTGCGGTCGAGCGTGGCGACGATCGCGGCGAACAGGCCGTCTGCGTCCGGCGAATGCACGAACACCTCCAGCGCCCCGGCATGGGCGGCGACCGGGCGCACGCGCACGCGCGTCTCGCCGACCGCCAGGCCACGCAGCGACGCCGCCTGCCAAGCGAGCTGGTCGGGGCGGCCGCGCTGGAAACCGGCGTCCGGCATGCGTGCGAACAACTCACCGACCTCCGCTTCGGAAATACCCAGCGCCGACAACATCGCGTGCACCGCAGCGCGGGTTTCGGCCGCACGTTCGGTCGCGGCCAGCGGGTTTTCAAGCCCGCGCCGCAATGCCAGTCGCGTGGCGGTGTAAAGGTCGGCCATGAGCCGGTCCTTCCACGCGTTCCAGAGTTTTGGCGAAGTCCCGGCGATGTCGGCGCAGGTCAACAGGTACAAGTGATCGAGGCGCTCGCGGTCCCGGACTGCGGTCGCGAAACGGTGGATTACGTCGGGGTCGGCGATGTCCTGCTTCTGTGCGGTCATCGACATCAGCAGGTGATGGCGCACCAGCCATTCGACCAGCGCGGTGTCGGCTTCGCCCAGGCCGAGCGTGCTGCAGAATTCGCGGGCGTCGTCGGCACCGAGTTCCGAGTGGTCGCCGCCACGGCCCTTGGCAATGTCATGGAACAGGCCGGCCAGCAACAGCAACTCCGGCTTGCGCAGGCGCGGCCAGATCTCGTGGGCCAGCGCAAAGCGCTCGTCGCGCTCGCTGGAGGCGAATGCGGACAGGTTCTTGAGCACCGCCAGCGTGTGCTGGTCGACCGTGTAGACGTGGAACAGGTCGAACTGCATGCGTCCCGACACTTTCTGGAACGCCGGGATCCAGCGCCCCAACCCGCCCAGCCGTGCCATCCGGGTCAGGCTGCGTACCGGCTGCACGCCGCGTAACAGGCCCAGGAACTGCTGCCGAAGCGCGTCGTCGGCGCTGGCGTAATCGGGGAATTCGGGCAACGCCTCGGCCAGTGCGCGGGCGGTGTGCGAATGTAGCCCGCGCAGCTCGCCACGCAGCGCCCAGGTGCGGAACAGCGCCAGCACCTCTTCGGGTGCATGCGGCCAGTCGGGGTCGCGCGCGGCGAGGTAGCCACGGCGCAGCTCGAACAACTCGTCCAGCGGCTCAGGCTCGGCTTCGCCCTGCAACTGCTCCTCGAAGCGCTGCAGCAGCCGCTCGCCGATCCGCAGCACCAGCGAGGCGCTGCGGTAGAAGCCCTGCATCATCTGCTCGACCGCCAGCGTGCCGCCGACATCCTCGAAACCCAGCCGGGTGGCCAGCAGCTTCTGGTAGTCGAAACGCAGGCGCTCCTCGCGCCGGCCGGCGACTAGGTGCAGCCCGTAGCGCAAGCGCGCCAGTGCGCGGCGTTCGCGCTCGATGGTTGCGACCTCGTCGGCGCCCAGCTGGCCGAACGCGACCAGCGATTCCATGTCGGCGGTACCGATGATCCGCAACGCCATCCAGTGCAGGGTCTGCACATCGCGCAGGCCGCCGGGGCCTTCCTTGAGGTTAGGCTCGAGATTGTCGGCGGTGTCGCCATAACGCGCGTGGCGCTCCAGCAACTCCTCGCGCTTGGCATCGAAAAATTCCTGCGGTGCCCACGCCAACCGTGGCGAGGCGGCGCCCTGCAGCTCGCGGCGTTCATGCTCGTTGGCCGCCAGCGGACGCGCTTCAAGCAACGCGGTCAGCACGGTGATGTCTTCGATCGACGCTTCCGTGCACTGCTCCAGCGAGCGCACCGCGTGCCCAACCGGCAGGCCGGAGTCCCAGAGCACCGCGAAGAAGCGTGCCAGCGCGTCGGAGTTGGCACCCGACGCGGCAGGCTCGGCCATTACCAGCAGATCGACATCCGATTGCGGGAACAACTCACCGCGCCCATAGCCACCCACCGCGAACAGCGCCAGTTCGGCCTCGGGCGGAATGCAGCGCTGCCATGCCGACTGCACCAGAAGGTCGACCGCCGCGGCGCGCTCGGCCAGCAGGCGATCAATGTCCGCGTCGGCGTCGAAACGCCCGGCGAAACCCGCATCGGCACGGGCCAGTTCGTCGCGCGCACGCGCGGCCCAGGCCGCGTCTTCCTGGCCGGGGTGCCGGGCAATGTTGTCGGATCCCGCCGGCGGACTATCGGCAGGGACGGACGGGTTCATAGGTCGTTGTCGTCACCCGGCGTCCGGGTGAGGATCTCCACGCCATCGTCGGTCACCAGCACGGTGTGCTCCCACTGGGCGGAAAGCTTGCGGTCCTTGGTGACCACGGTCCAGCCATCCGGCAGCACCTTGGTATGGCGCCCGCCCTCGTTGATCATCGGTTCGATGGTGAAGGTCATGCCGGGCTTGAGCGTCAGGCCCTGGCCCGCCTTGCCGTAGTGCAGCACCTGCGGCTCGTCGTGATAGACCTTGCCGATGCCGTGGCCGCAGTACTCGCGCACCACCGAGAACCGCTCGGACTCGGCGTAGGCCTGGATCGCAGCACCGACGTCGCCCAGGGTCGCCCCCGGCTTGACCGCACGGATGCCGCGGAACATGGCCTCGCGGGTCACGTCCACCAGCCGCTTGGCCATCACCGACGGGGTGCCGACGATGTACATGCGGCTGGTGTCGCCATGCCAGCCGTCCTTGATCACGGTGACGTCGATATTGACGATGTCGCCGTCCTTCAGGACCTTGGCCTCACTGGGGATGCCATGGCAGATGACGTTGTTGACCGAGGTGCAGACCGTCTTCGGGAAACCTTTGTAGCCCACGTTGGCCGGGATCGCTCCCTGGACGTTGACGATGTGGTCGTGGCAGATGCGATCGAGCTCCTCGGTGGTCACGCCCGGCTTCACGTGCGGGGCGACGACCTGCAGCACCTCGGCGGCCAGGCGGCCGGCGACGCGCATCTTCTCGATGTCTTCGGGTGTTTTGAGGGTTATGGCCATCCGCCCATTATCGCTTATCGGGACCCAGGGCGGGGATGATGGCCAGCGCCCGGGCCAGCACGGACACTCTCGCTTGCCTGGCGCAGGGAGCATCGCTACAATCCACGGGCTGTGCAGCCCTTGCGTCTGCACACCGCCCACGTCGGGCGTCACCGACGAATACACACCTGCTGCCACAACCCGTGCCGGGGTGCCTTCATCTGAAGGTTCGGTCACGGAAGCAGCAGGGAGGCCCAACCCCGGAATCCATCGTCACGGTTCGCGCCGTGGCAGCCGCCCCACCCTATCCGGCGGCCGGGTTCCACTATCGGAGTTACAGCAATGCCCCAGATCACCATGCGCCAGATGCTGGAAGCCGGCGTCCACTTCGGCCACCAGACCCGTTACTGGAACCCGAAGATGGGCCCGTACATCTTCGGCGCCCGCGGCAAGATCCACATCATCAATCTCGAGAAGACCGTTCCGCTGTTCAACGACGCGATGAACTTCCTCTCGGGCATCGCCCAGAAGCGCGGCATGATCCTGTTCCTCGGCACCAAGCGCAACGCGCGCGAGTCGATCAAGGAAGAGGCCGAGCGCTGCGGCATGCCGTACATGACCCAGCGCTGGTTGGGCGGCACCTTGACCAACTTCGCCACGGTGAAGAAGTCGGTCGGTCGCCTGAAGGAGCTGGAAGCGGCCGAGACCGATGGCACCTTCGAGAAGCTGGTCAAGCACGAAGTGCTGGGCCTGCGCCGCGAGCGCGACAAGAAGATGGCGTCCCTGGGCGGCATCAAGGAAATGAACCGCCTGCCCGACGCGCTGTTCGTGATCGACATCGGCCATGAGGACATCGCGATCAAGGAAGCCAAGAAGCTCGGCATCCCGGTCGTGGCCGTGGTCGACACCAACTACGACCCGGCGCTGGTCGACTACCCGATCCCGGGTAACGACGACGCCATCCGCGCCGTGCAGCTGTACGCTCGTGCCGCCGCCGACGCCGTGCTGGAAGGCAAGGCCGCCGCGCCGCAGGCCGCCAGCGTCCGCGAGGAAGACTTCGCCGAAGGCGGCAACGACAAGGCCCCGCGCCGCGCACCGGCCAAGAAGGCCCCTGCGAAGAAGGACGAGGCCAAGGCTGAGGAAGCCAAGGCCGATACGTCGGCCGAGGCCAAGCCGGCAGCCGAAGCTCCGGCTGCCGAGTAAGAACGATGTCATGCGGCCGCGCCACGATGCGCGGCCGCATCTTTCTTTTTGTAGGAGCGACGTAAGTCGCGATCCATCGCACCCGACCTCCGCGCGGCATCGGTCGCGACTTACGTCGCTCCTACAACATCACGAACATAGAGGTACCACCCCATGGCAGAGATCACCGCCTCCCAGGTCAAGGAGCTGCGCGAGCGCACCGGCGCCGGCATGATGGAGTGCAAGAAGGCACTCGTGGAAAACAATGGCGACGTTGAAGCCGCCGCCGAGTGGCTGCGCAAGCAGGGCCTGGCCAAGGCTGACAAGAAGGCCAGCCGCGTCGCCGCCGAGGGCCGCATCGTCGCCGCTCAGGCCGACGGCAAAGCAGCAATCGTCGAGATCAACTCGGAAACCGACTTTGTCGCCAAGGACGAGAACTTCATCGCCTTCACCGACACCGTTGGCCAGGCCGCCCTCGAGGCCGCCGACGTCGAGGCACTGAAGGCCACCAAGCTGGCTTCGGGCGAGACCGTCGAAGAGGCCCGCGCGGTGCTGATCGCCAAGGTCGGCGAGAACGTGCAGGTCCGCCGCATGGCCCGTATCGACAGCGCCAACACCCTGGGCGCGTACGTCCACGGCGGCCGCATCGGCGTTCTGATCGAACTCAAGGGCGGCAATGCCGACCTCGCTCGCGGCCTGGCTATGCACGTCGCCGCCATGAACCCCCCGTACATCTCGCCGGCCCACGTTCCGGCCGACTTCGTCGCCAAGGAAAAGGAAATCGCCCTGGCCCAAGTCAAGGACACCGGCAAGCCGCCGGAAATCCTCGAGAAAATGATCTCCGGCAAGGTCGCCAAGACCGTCAACGAGTTGTGCCTTACCGGCCAGCCGTACGTGCTGGACACCAACCAGTCGGTCGAGCAGGCCCTGAAGGCAGGCGGCGCCGAGGTAGTCAGCTTCGTCCGCCTCGCCGTTGGCGAAGGCATCGAGAAGCAGGCTGATGACTTCCATGCCGAAGTGATGAAGCAGGCCGGATTGGCGTAACAGTCAGCCAACTAGCCGCAACAAAAAAGGCCGCGGAGCGATCCGCGGCCTTTCTGTTTGAATGCGACAGCAACCTCTCCGAACCCGAGCAAAAAAAAGGCCGCCCCAAGGCGGCCAATAGTGTGGAGAGATAAATAGCGATTGGATTGCTTAACGACCCTTTCGCTCCGCTACTGCCGCCGGCGTGCCGACGGCAGTACCTTGCTACGACTTAGAAGTCGTAGCGGAGCGCAAACCTGACATTACGCGGTGTCGAATAGCTCACGACGCGGCCAGTGCTGGAGTACGCCACACCGGGACCGCCATTCTCGCCATATTCGATCTGGTTCTGGGCTTCCTGCTCGTCGAACACATTGAACACATCGATCGAGAAGACCAGCGCGTTGTCGGCGAAATCCGGCGCATACGCTACACCCAGGTCGAACTTGTTGGTCCAGCCCAAACGGCCCTGGCTACCACGAGGAGTCGGCTCACCATTGCAGTAGAAGTAGTACGGACCACCGTAAGCGTAGTTCTCGTTGAAGTCCTCATTCTCAGGCGTCTGCGGGTAATAGCCCATGCAGTTCTTCGGACGCCCCGACTGGAATGTGGCCGCAGCGGAGAAGCGCCACTCCGGGGTCAATTGATAGTAACCGTAGGCCTTCACGTAGTGACGACGGTCGTTCGGCAGGTAGCCATTCGAGTTGTCCATCAACTCGGGGTGGTCCCAATCCTGGGTCTGCGAAACATCGCCCTGACCAATATCTGACTTGAGCTGACCCTCGGCGTTGCCGTAGTTACGCGACAGCGTGTAGTCGACGCGACCATACCAGTTTCCATCGAACGGGCGCTCGAGGAAGAAGTCGATACCCTGGTACATACGCTTGAGTGCCGGGAATCCAAGCTCGTCGGCCGTCAGGGGTACCTGTACAAGGTTGCCAGTGCCATCGTCAAGCATGAACGTATTGTCATCACCCGGATTGAACAGGCGGCACGAGGCAAGTTCGTTGCCCAGCTGGTCCGCCATTTCTTCCGACATGCCCTGGCCGATGGCCCAGTTATAGGCCGGGCGGTAATCGCACATGTCGTCGATAGCTGCCTTGAGATCACGATGCACATAACGTGCGCCAGCGTTCAAGGTATCGGTGAGTCGCTTCTCGAAACCAAGAACGAACTCATCCTGGTAATGGGAGTCGAGATCACTGGCCGTAACGGACTGCGGGTCCGGTGCTTGGCCATATTCGCGGTTCGAAGAGTACGGACCATCACCCAGCGGAGTCAGGCCCAGCGGCTCGCCCGTCTCCGGATCGATGCCAGTAAAGGAAAAGTATTCATTGGTGTAAAGCGAACCAGCCGCGCCGCGCAACGCAACGTTGTTCGGCATTGCCAAGTGGTAGCGACCAGCGTTGGCGAAAATCTTGAGTGAGGCGTCGCCAAAGACATCCCAGCTGGCGCCAAGACGCGGAGCCCACTGATCTTTCTGCTCTGCGTATACCGCACCATCAGCGTTGAAGTTCTCAAACGACTCGTTGCGAATGCCCAGAGTCAGCAGCACGTCATCAGTAATCTGCCAGCGATCCTCGAGATAGTACGCCACCTGGTCCACGCTGAAAGTACCGCCATTGGCGTACTTGTACTGCGAAACCCAGTCGCCCGCTCCACCCGGGCAGACAGCGCCACCGCCACCCGGAATGCCTTCCCCGCCGGCACCCGGACCACAGGTGTTGTAGATCCAGCGATAGCCTGGACCCGAGGTGATTTCACCGGCCTGGGAGGTCGAATCCTGACGGTCGTAGCCCACTCGCAACGAGTGATCCGCCACCCGCCATTCGAGATCCACGCGGAAGCCCGTGGTTTCATCGTAGGCGTTGGGATCATCAAGCTGGGCGTAGGTGCCCCGCTGGATCGGATCTGCGATAGAGCGTGAATCGCTGACATACGTGACGCTTGGATCGTAACCAAACGGAACCGAAATATGGTCCTGCTTCTGCTCGCCATACATGGCCGTCAGCGTCAGGTTATCGGTGAGGTAGCCCGTGTACTTACCGATGAAAAGCTCGCCGCCGTCTTCGTAGTAGTAACCACCGGTCTTTTCCGTGCCCATGATGGTTTCATCAGAGCCGGGGGTGTACACGTACGGATAATAGTCGGACGTCTGCTTGGTCATGTCCGAGATCGCGGTCAACTCAAGCAAATGGTTGTCGCTGATGTTCCAGTCGACCTTGGCCAGCCAGCGCGGAATTTCGTAGTGCGAATCCTGATAGCCATTGGTCTCGCCACCCGGGCGACCCAGTACGCCATCCTGATCTTGTTCCTCGAGCTCACCGGACACGTAAACGAACAGGCGATCCTTGATCAGCGGGCCGCTCGCATGGACGCCATAGCTCCAGGAATTTACATCGATCTCCTGGCGCTTCTGATAAATCAGACCGTCATTGGGCGTTCCGTTGTCCGGGTAGATGATGTTTTCGTAGTCGGCACGAAGGCTGGAGGGGCGGTAGGTCATCAACCCGCCAAACTTCCACTCGTTGCCACCACGCTTGGTAACCATGTTGACTACGCCGCCAGTGGCGCGGCCAAACTCCGCCCCGTATCCACCCGTGATCACCTGCATCTGGCTGATGCCGTCAAACGGAAGCGTGGTCGAGCCCAAGTTGGTCAACGGGTTGGTGACTGCATAGCCGTTGATGTAGAAAGCATTCTCGGAAGCCGCCGAACCGCCAAACGACGCTGTGCCCGGATAACGGGAGTCAGCCTGCACAACGCCAGGTGCGAGCAGCGCAACCGCTTCAATGCTCCGGCCGACCGGGATCTTCTCCAGCTGTTGAGCAGTGAACGTGGTGCGCGTATCAGTGGACGATACGTCGATGAACGATGCGGCAGAGCCGGTAACCACAATGCGATCGAGATCGGTGGCAGCACCGCCGTCGGCGCCAGCGCCGGGTGCTGCGAACGAAACCTCACGACCACCACCTAGAACGACCTGAACGTTCTCCTGGGTAGCCAGAACCTGTCCGTCACGCTGAAGCGTGACCTTGTACTGGCCGGTTGGCAGAGCAGTGGCGGAGTAGCGCCCGCTGGCGTCACTCGTCACTTCACGGGTGAGGCCCGTATCAGTGTTCTGGATCACGATCGTGGTGTTGGGCTCGCCGGTGGAGCCAAAGATGGAGCCGGCGGCGTTGGACTGGGCGTGGACGCCCGATGCAAAGCAAAGACCGAGTGCAACGGTCAGTGCACTGCGGCGCAAGGCGCGGTTGATGGTCGGTTTGGACACGTGATGACTCCCCTAACGCGGTCAATGGAACCCAATTCGGGCTCGCCGACTATGTACGTGGTAACGCCTTCCTAACAACCCGGTTAACGGATTATTTATGTTAATTTGTGACGAGAGTCACCTTTTTGACTGAACTTTGTCGTGCAACCGCGATTGTGCGTTGCATCAAATTGTGCCTCAGACCCATTCAGCAAAGCCGTCGACTTGCATTAGTCATACGACTATGAACACGGGCGCCGCGCAGCGGCACAACCGCGCTTCGCCCGTCCAATGCGACGAAAGCCCTGTATCCATTACAATTCCGTCCGTTTGCCCACACAACCGAGGTCACCATGTCCCAGCTCGCCCACCGCCGCGTCCTGTTGAAGTTGTCCGGCGAGGCGTTGATGGGGGCCGAGGACTACGGGATCGACCCACTGGTGATCCACCGGCTGGCACGCGAGGTGATCGAGGCCCAGCAGGCCGGCGCGGAGATCGCGCTGGTAATCGGCGGTGGCAACATCTTCCGCGGCGCGGGGCTGGCCGCCGGCGGGATGGACCGGGTGACCGGCGACCACATGGGCATGCTGGCCACTGTGATCAATGCGCTGGCGATGCAGGACGCGCTGGAAAAGCTTGGCGGCAAGGCGCGGGTCATGAGCGCGATCAAGATCAACGATGTCTGCGAGGACTACATCCGTCGTCGCGCCATCCGGCATCTCGAGAAGGGCCGGCT
>JBOHYC010000066.1:0-19611 GCA_050737755.1 Lysobacter sp. | reverse complement strand
AGCCGGGCCACATCTTCCCGCTGCAGGCCCAGCCCGGCGGCGTGCTCAACCGCGCCGGCCACACCGAGGCCGCGGCCGACCTGGCGCTGATGGCGGGGATGGAGCCGGCCGGCGTGCTGGTCGAGATACTCAACGCCGACGGCACCATGGCGCGGCGGCCGGAGCTGGAGAAGTTCGCCGCCGAACACGGGCTCAAGATCGGCTCGATCGAGGAACTGATCCGCTACCGGCTCGACACCGAGCACACGGTCGAGCGGGTCGACGCCCGCCAGATCGAGACCGAGCACGGCCCGTTCCAACTGGTCACGTATCGCGACCGCCTCAGCCACGGCCTGCATTTCGCCCTGCAGCGCGGCGAACCCGACCGCAAGACGCCGACGCTGGTACGCGTGCACGTGCAGAATCTGCTGGCCGACGCGCTGCACTGGCGCCGGCCGGACTTCGGCCCGGCGGTCGGAGACGTGCTCGCCGCGATCGCCGCCGAGGGCCGTGGCGCGTTGGTATTGCTGGGTGACCATGCCGACGCCGATACGTTGCTGGCGCGGATCCGGCAGCAGCCGGGCAGCGCCGCCAAGCCGGATCGGGGCCATGCGCTCAGCGAATGGCGCCGCAACGGCGCCGGCGGCCAGATCCTGGCCGACCTTGGCCTGGGCAAGCTGCGCGTGCTCGGCACCCCACGCAAGCAGATCGGCCTGGCCGGCTTCGGGCTCGAAGTGGTCGAGTACGTGTAACCCCAATCCCCGGGGCGCTTCGGGGCTCCCGCGCTTTTTGTAGGGGCGACGTAAGTCGCGATCGGGACCCGCGGGCCGGCACGGTGCCCAAGCCGGCTAAACTACCCATCCAATCGCCACAGACCCGCCCATGCCCCATTTCGAAGGCGACCTGCGCAGCCCCGCCGCCGCGCGTTTCGCGATCATCGCCAGCCGCTGGAACCCGCGCATCACCGACACCCTCGTCGCTGGCGCGCGCAAGTGCTTCGCCGACCACGGCGTGGCCGAGGACGCGATCGACGTGGTCCGGGTGCCGGGCGCATGGGAATTGCCGCTGGCCGCCGCGCGCCTCGCGGGTGCGGGAAAGCACGCCGCGATCGTTGCGCTCGGCTGCGTCGTCCGCGGTGACACCCGCCACTACGAGCAGGTCGCCGACGGCTGCTCCGACGGCCTGATGCGGGTCCAGCTCGACTACAAACTGCCGGTCTGCAACGGCGTGCTGGCGGTCGAGAAGTTCGAGGACGCCCAGGCCCGCGCTGGCGGCAACCATGGCAACAAGGGCGAAGAGGCCGCGCTGGTCGCGATCGAGATGGTCGACCTGCTGGAGAAACTGCAATGAACCGTCGTCGTCCCGATGGCATCGACCCGGTCGCGCGTTCGCGTGCGCGTCGTCGTGCATTGCAGGCCGTCTACGCCTGGCAGATGTCGGGCACCGATGCGCGCCAGGTGGTCGCCCAGTTCGCCCACGAGCAGGCCAAGGAAGTCGCCGACCTGGCGTATTTCGAGGACCTCGTGCACGGCGTCGACAAGCATCGCGAAGAACTCGACCGCGCGCTCAAGCCGTTCCTCGACCGCGAGATCGAGCAGGTCGACGCGATCGAACTCGCGGCCCTGCGCATCGCCGCCTACGAGCTTCGCCACCGCCTCGACGTGCCGTACCGGGTGGTGATCAACGAGGCGATCGAGACGGTCAAGCGCTTCGGCGCCGAGCACGGCCACACCTACGTCAACGGCGTGCTCGACCACGCCGCCGCCGAGTGGCGCGCGACAGAGGTTGGCGCGGCGCGTACCAGGTAACCGTCCTTCGCGCAGGAGGAGGAGCGTCTTGGAATTCGACCTCATCGAGCGCATCCGCTCCCGCGTGCTCTCGCGCGATGACGTCATCCTCGGCATCGGCGATGACGCCGCGATCCTGCAGGTTCCCGCGGGCCGGCATCTGGTCGTCGCCACCGACACTCTCAACGTGGGCGTGCATTTCCCGCTCGACACCGCGGCCGCCGACATCGGCTGGAAGGCGCTTGCGGTCAACCTCTCCGATCTTGCCGCGATGGCCGCCGAGCCGGCGTGGTGCACCTTGTCGCTTTCCTTGCCCGACAGTGACGCCGACTGGCTGGACGGCTTCCTCGATGGTTTTTGTGGGCTCGCTTCACAGCACAGAATCGCGCTGGTTGGCGGCGACACCACCCGTGGGCCACTGTCGATCGGCGTGACCGTGCACGGACTGGTCGAACCCGGCCGCGCGTTGCGTCGCGACGGCGCTCGGGTCGGCGACGACATCTGGATCACAGGCACCCTTGGCGACGCCGCCGGGGCGCTGGCATTGCTGCAGCGGGTATCCGAGCCAGTGCTGGCGTCGGCCTGCGAAGCCGGACCGATCCTTTCCGCGAACGAAGCCGTGGACTCGCACATCGCCGAAGCGGTGTCTGCATTGCGGCCGCGGCTGGATCGGCCCACGCCGCGGGTCGCTGTCGGCCGCAGCCTCGCCGGCCTCGCCCGCAGTGGTATCGATATCTCAGACGGCCTGCTGGCCGATCTCGGCCACATCTGCGAGAACAGCCGCGTCGCCGCCGAGATCGAAGTCGACCGCCTGCCGTGTTCGCAGGCCCTGGCCGCCGGCTTCGACGATGACCGGCGCCGCGAGCTGCAGTCCGCCGGTGGCGACGACTACGAGTTGTGTTTCAGCGCCGACCCGACGATGCGCGAGCGCATCGAGGCGATTGCCGTGGCGACAGTGACACCGATCACCCGCATCGGTCGGATGGTCGAAGGCGAGGGAGTTCGCGCCCTTGATCGCGACGGTGCGCGCTGGCAGCCGCGGCAAAGCGGGTACGTGCATTTCGGTGACTGACCGAAAATCGGACTCACGGCTGCTGCTGTTGTAGGAGCGACGTAAGTCGCGATCTCACTGTTCTTCCGCAGGGCGCATTGCGCGCATGGTTGCGTCATGCGCGGCGCCTGCTCCGGTGGCGAACTTCGATATCCGATTCCGCCGTGCGATCGCGACTTACGTCGCTCCTGCATCAATGCGGCTGGCCCCTCAGCGGGGGCGCAACAACCCGCCCACCCGCTCGCGCAGGGTCGGCAACACCTCGCCCTCGAACCACGGGTTGGCCTTGAACCACGCGACGTTGCGTGGGCTCGGGTGCGGCAGCGGCAATTGCGATGGCAGGTACTCGCGCCACGCGCGCATGGTCGCGGTCAGGCTGCCCTTGCGGCGCGTGCCGAGGAAATACGCCTGCGCGTACTGGCCGATCAACAGGGTCAGCTCGACGTTCGGGAGCAACGGCAGCAGTCGCGGATGCCAGGTCGCGCGGCACTCCGGGCGTGGCGGGGCGTCGCCGGAACCGGCCTTGCCGGGATAGCAGAAGCCCATCGGCACGATCGCGACCTGCGACTCGTCGTAGAAGGTGTCGGCATCGATCCCGAGCCACTCGCGCAGGCGCCGGCCGCTGGCGTCGTCCCACGGCACGCCGCTGGCGTGGACCTTGGCGCCGGGCGCCTGGCCGACGATCATCAGCCGTGCTTCGGTGCCCGCGCGCAACACAGGTCGCGGGCCGAGCGGTAGATGCGCCTCGCAGATGCGGCAGGCGCGGATGTCTCGCAGCAACTCGTCGAGCGGAGCCGTCACAGGACGGAGTCCAGCCGCAGATCGCGGGCAGCACGCGTGCACGTGATTGATTCGGCGTTCGATCGACACCGATTCACGGCGGCAGCAGCTTGCCGGGATTGAGGATGCCGTCTGGGTCGAACGCCGCCTTGATCTGTTGCATCAGCGCCAGCGTCGGTGCGGTAATCGCCCGCGGCATGAAGTCGCGCTTCGCCAGGCCGATGCCATGCTCGCCCGACAGCGTGCCGCCGAGCGAGATCGCCAGTTCGAACACCCGCGCCATCGCCGCCTTCGCGCGCGTGTCCTGCGCGGCGTCGGCCGGGTCGTACATCAGGTTGACGTGCAGGTTGCCGTTGCCGGCGTGGCCGAAGCAGACGATCGGCAGCGCGAACTCGGCCGCCAGCGCCTGCACGCCATCGACCAGTTGCGGGATCCGCGACACCGGCACCACCACGTCCTCGTTGATCTTGCCCGGGGCGAGGGTACGCAGTGCGGGTGACAGTGACTTGCGTGCCGCCCACAGCTGCGCGCGTGCGGTCTCGTCGGCGGCGTCGTCGAGCGAGACCAGACCGTCGCCATCGGCTGCGCGCATCAATGCTTCGATGTCGTGCGGGAGGGTTTCCATGTCGCCGTCGGCTTCGATCATCAGCAGCGCGCCGGCATCGAGCGGCAACTCGGCGCCGCCGACATCGCGTGCCAGTTGCACCGCGCGCGCGTCCATGAATTCCAGCATCGAGGGTGTCACCGGTTGGGCCATCAACCGCGCGACTGCCTGAGCCGCGCTCGACACGTCGCGGTAGATCGCGCGGATCGCGCGCCGCGCAGTCGGCGCCGGGGTCAGCCGCAATGTCGCCTCGACGATCAGCGTCAGGGTGCCCTCGCTGCCGACAAGCAGTCGTTGCAGGTCATAGCCGGTCGAGCCCTTGGTGGTCGCGGTGCCGCATTCGATCAGCTCGCCGGTGCCGGTGACCGCAGTCAGCGCCAACACGTTGTCGCGGCTGGCGCCGTACTTGACCGCGCGCGGGCCGCCGGCGTTGCACGCCAGATTGCCGCCGACGGTGCTGTAGGCGGCGCTGGTCGGGTCTGGCGGCCAGAACAGGCCGAGCGGTGCCAGCGCGGTTTGCAGGTCGCCGTTGAGCACGCCCGGTTCGACCACTGCGCAGCGGTCGCCGGGACGCAGTTCGATGATCCGGTTCATGCGCTCGAACGACACCACCACGCCGGCCGCGACGGGTACCGCCGCTCCGGTGGTGTTGGTGCCGCGTCCGCGTGCAACCAGCGGCACCCGGTGCGCGCGGCAGGCCTTCACCAGTGCGACCACCTGCTCGCGCGTGGTCGGCAGGGCCACCGCATCGGGCAGCGACTGGCGCCGGGAGTTGTCGTAGGCGTAGGTCAGTCGTTCGGCGGGATCGACCAGCCAGCTGCTGCCGAGCAGGGTGGACATCCGGTCATGCAGGGGAGCGGGCAGGGACATGGTCTGGCGACGGCGTCGTTGCGGTCAGCAATCGTCGGCGCGGAATGCATCGCGCAACCAGTTCAGTCGCGGTGCTTCGGGATCGCCATCGGCCTCGATCACGTCGAAGCGGCACGGTGAATCGGCGAGGCGTCGGTTACGTAGCAGGAACATCTGAGCGGCGCGCACAAGCTTGCGCTGCTTGCGCCAGTCGACCGAGGCGGCACCGCCACCGAAGCGATCGTCGCCGCGGTAGCGGACCTCGATAAACACCACGGACGGGCCGTCGCGGCCGCTGTCGTCGAGCATCACCAGGTCGATCTCGCCACAGCGATAGTTGGCGTTGGCCGCGAGTGGGCGCAGGCCGGCCTGGAGCAGGTAATCGCGCGCGGCGGCCTCGACCACCGCGCCACGGCCGCGTCGGTCAATAGCGGCCGGCATTGCCCAGCGACACCGGCACGCCGCCGCTGAAGGTCGACCACGCTGGTGTGCGCTGGATATTGCCGAAGCCGTCGATGCGCAGGGTGCCGGTGGCGCCCTCGATATGGCCGTCGGCTTGCAATGCCAGCTTTTCCAGGTAGGCGGTGAGCAACCACGCGTCGTAACCGAACGCGAACAGCCGTGCCGCGCCGCCACGTGCCGTCGGCAGCGCCTCGGCGACGGTGGCTTCCGGCGCGAGCCTGGCGACATGGCCGCCGCTGGTCCAGGTTTCGGTCGGGAAGGCGATGCCGTCGAGCACGCGATCCTCCTCGGCCTTGCCGGTACCCGACAGCAACTGCGAGGTGGCGACGCGCGGTTTTCCGGCCAGTCCCGCGAGCGCCAGCTTCGGCATCAGTTCGCGCGCCTCGCTGCCGCGCAGGGCCAGGAACACCGCATCGACGCCGCCTTCCTTCTGCGCCAACGGGGCCAGGTCGACGATGCCGGCACTGACCACGTCTGTGACCACGCCGCCTCGCTCGGCGAGCCGCTCGCGCAGCGCATCGACCGAGCGCCGCTGGCTGGAGTCGTTGCCCGCGACCACCAGTACCCGACGCGCGCCGCGCTCGATCAGCAGCTCGGCCGCGGCGAGGCCTTCGTCCTCCGGCGAGAGCGAGAAACTGGCGTTGCCGGCCGGCGGGGCCTCGGTGCCGCGATTGAGCGCGAGCAGCGGCACCGGCAGGGCGGCGCGGCCGAACATCGCATCGACCTGTTCGCGCCCAAGCGGCCCGACCACGAAATCACTGCCGGCGGCCACGGCCTGGTCGTAGGCCGACAGGCTGCCGCCGACGGTGCCGTGGGTGTCATAGAAGTGGATATCCGGCCGCTGGCGATTTTCGCCGTAGTAGCCGGCGAGGAAGCCGTCACGCACCGGCGCGGCGGCCTTGGACATCTCGCCTGAGAGCGGCAACAGCACGGCCAGTTTCACCGGCGGCCGATAGCCATCGGAGGCGGCCGGGGGCCGGCTGCTGGCATCGAACTGCCACGCGGTGCGGTCGAACGGCCGGGGCAATGGCAACCCGCGGCGCAGCAAGGCGCGGCCGACGTAGTTGTAGAGCGGATCGCCGATCGCCAGCGCGGCGGCCTCGGAGGCCAGGGTCGCGTTGTCCAGTTGCGACAGCAGCGCGTCGATCTGGCTGGCGTTGCCTCTCTCCTGCGCCAGTGCACTGGCTTGGGCGATCAGCGGATGCTGCACGTGCCGGGACGAGGTGTCGGTCGTGGTACGGCTGGGCATCGCCACGCAGCCGCCAAGCAGGGCGGTGGCGACCACCAGGCCGGTCAGCCAGCGGGCGCCGGGACGGCGGGGACCTGGGGAGCGTTCGGGGCTGGGGCTCATCGGCATGCGCGCGCCGCGGACGGCGTGTGTGTGGGGACGGATCGATTCTAACCGCCTGTACCATCGCGATCATGCAAAGCACCGGCACCCTTCATATAGTCGCCACCCCGATCGGCAACCTGGGCGACCTGTCGTCGCGCGCGCTGGAGGTTCTGGGGGCGGTCGACGCGATCTGCGCCGAGGACACTCGGCATACGCGCCAGTTGCTGTCGCATTTCGGGCTGGAGCGGCCGTTGCTGGCGCTGCACCAGCACAACGAGGACGCGCAGGCGGAGCAGCTGGTTGCGCGTTTGCAGTCCGGCGAGTCGTTGGCGCTGGTGTCGGACGCGGGCACGCCGCTGGTCAGTGATCCAGGCTTCCGGCTGGTCCGCGCGGCGCGCGAAGCGGGGGTGCGTGTGTCGCCGGTTCCGGGCGCCTGCGCGGCGATCGCGGCGTTGAGCGTGGCGGGGATCGCTTCGGACCGGTTCGCGTTCGAGGGTTTCCTGCCGGCCAAAAGCGGGGCCCGGCGCGAGCGGTTGGCGCGGTTGGCTGCGGAGTCGCGCACGTTGATCTTCTACGAGTCGGCGCACCGGATCGAGGAGTCGCTGGGAGACCTCGTTGCCGCGTTTGGTGCGGCTCGTCCGGCGGTGCTGGCGCGGGAGCTGACCAAGCTGTTCGAGACGGTGCTGGACGGTGGACTGGGGACGTTGCTGGAGCGGGTGGCAGCGGATCCGAACCAGCGCAAGGGCGAGTTCGTGCTGGTGGTCGAGGGCGCGGGCGAGGATGCCGACGCCAGGTTGATGGAAGGTCAACGGCTGTATCTGAAGCTGTCCGAGCACCTGCCTCCTTCGACGGCGGCCAAACTCGCCGCAGAGCTGAGTGGGGCGCCGCGCAAGGCGCTCTATGGCGGGGGGAGCTGAGGGCGGCCGCAGCAAAAAGGAACATCGCAGCCGCAATCGCAACAGGGGTGAGTGCGGGTGGTCGTCTTCGGAGGAAGCGCCGACCTGTCCGGGTGCTGCTGCGCCCGCTCCGTCGGGCCATCCATGGCCCGAGTCGGGGCCGTGCGCCATCCATGGCGCACTCTCCGCAGCACCTGGACAGGACGTCGCGTCGCACGTGGAGAGTGTGGCGTTGTCGTCTCGCTTGCCTGGCGACCTTTCCCGCGCGCGCATTCACACGCCTCCCGTAGGAGCGACGTAAGTCGCGAACGCACGGCGATCCCGGACATCAGTGAAATCGCGACTTACGTCGCTCCTACACGAAGCCAACTCCCGAAGCCGTAAAAATCCGGGCAGGAGGTGGACGGTAGGGGTGTTGCGGAAAAGCGGGCCATGGATGGCCCGCGGCCCGCCTCAGGGCAGGATTGCCCTGACGAAGGGCTGGAGCAACTCCCCTATCGGCCGTCTCCTGCGCGACAACCCGCCGAAGCTCCCGCTCTATATTCGAAGGTCCCGCCCTGAACCCAATCCCGGATCAGCGCCAGAAATCCCGACTGCGCGCACCCGCGACCCGGTAGACTGCACGCGGCGGAGTCGGCCAGGCAGTCGCGTCATCGGATCGGGTTCGCCCGTGACGGTGCCGAGGAAAGTCCGGGCTCCACAGGGCACGGTGCCAGGTAACGCCTGGGCGGCGCAAGCCGACGGAAAGTGCAACAGAGAGCAGACCGCCGAACGGCTTCTTCGGGAGTGCGTGGCAAGGGTGAAACGGTGCGGTAAGAGCGCACCGCGAGTCTGGCAACAGACCGGCACGGCAAACCCCACCGGGAGCAAGACCAAATAGGGACCTAATGGCGCTGCCCGCGTCGGGTCCGGGTAGGTTGCTCGAGCGTATCGGTGACGATGCGCCTAGAGGAATGACTGTCCAAGACAGAACCCGGCTTATCGGCCGGCTCCGCCACTTAATTTCTTCCACGCCCCAGCTCGCCGCGCGAGCGCCCCCGCCTCGGGGCGGGTCTGGGGCGAATGCTGCGATGCAGCATTCCCGGGAATGCTGGCGGGCCCGGTTCCTGAACCGAATTTCACATCTGCGTCAAAGACCTTTTGTCTCAAAATATGAGACGAAACAACGGTTAGTGGATAAGTCTTGAATAAGACTCTGAAGTTCGCTGCAACTTATTGATCCCGTTAATGAAATTGCGTCTGGAAAGTTGTTGACAAGCCATTTTGGGCTGCCTAAGGTGGGCCGCAGAGGGAAAACCGGGTTTTTTGTGGTTTTCGGTGGCTGCATCCGGTTTTTCGCGCCGGGTGTCCGACAGGCAAACCGTCCGCAGAGACGGGCCAAACAACCAGGTGCGCAATGTTCCAGGGCGAGACCGCCATCACGATTGACGACAAGGGCCGGCTGGCGGTGCCCACCGCCCACCGCGATGTCGTTGCGCGCGAATGCGGCAACCGCCTGGTCATCACCTACAACCCCTTCGAATCCGGTTCCCTCTACATCTACCCGGAAGCGATCTGGGAGCGCGTGCGCGACCAGGTCAACAAGCTGCCCAAGGCCAAGAAGGTCAACCGCAACCTGCAGCTCAAGCTGGTCGGCGCGGCGACCTTCGTCGAGCTCGACGGCAACGGCCGCATCACCGTCCCGGCCAGCCACCGTGCTGCGGTAGGGATCGAGAAGAAGGCCGTGTTGCTGGGCATGGGCGACAAATTCGAATTGTGGAGCGAGCAGGCGCATCACGCACAGATCCGTCAGACGGTCTCCGATGACGACCTGAGCGACGAGCTGCTCGACCTGCAGCTATGACGGACGGTGGCATGGAGCGCAAAGCGACCTCCGGCCACCTTCCCGTGATGTATCGGCAGGCCCTCGATGGCCTGCGGGTGGGCGGGAGTGGCACCTATCTGGACGGTACGTTCGGGCGCGGTGGCCATGCGCGCGGCGTGCTCGATCAACTCGGCCCCGGAGGCCGACTGCTGCTGATGGACAAGGACCCCGACGCGATTGCCGTGGCCGAACGCGAGTTCGGCGCGGACCCGCGCGTGTCGATCTTCCGCGGCAGCTTCGCCGAGCTCGCTCGTTGGGACGCGACCGCCGCCGGGCTCGATGGGGTGCTGTTGGATCTTGGCGTGTCGTCGCCGCAACTGGACGTCGCCGAGCGTGGCTTCAGCTTCGGCAAGGACGGTCCGCTCGACATGCGGATGGACCCCGACAGTGGCCACAGTGCGGCCGAGTGGCTGGCCACGGCCGATGACCGCGAGATCGCCGACGTGCTGTGGACCTATGGCGAGGAGCGCCAGTCGCGCCGGATCGCACGCGCGATCGTCGCCCGCCGCGACGAGCAGCCGCTGACCCGTACCGCACAACTGGCCGAGCTGATCGCCTCGGTGATGCCGCGCGGCAAGGACAAGATCCATCCGGCCACGCGCAGCTTCCAGGCGATCCGGATCTTCATCAATCGTGAGCTGGCCGATCTCGAAGCCGGACTCGACGCGGCAATGGCGAAACTCAAGCCCGGCGGGCGGCTGGCGGTGATCAGCTTCCACTCGCTGGAAGACCGCATCGTCAAGCAGTTCATCAACCGCTACGCCAAGGCGCCGCCGGCCAACCGCCGAATGCCGGTGGAGGTCGAGTTCACGCCTGTCCTGCAGGCGATCGGCGGTGCGCAGAAAGCCGACGATGACGAGACCGCAAGCAACCCGCGCGCGCGCAGCGCGGTGCTGCGGGTCGCCGAAAAACTTCCAGTGCAGGAGGCCGCATGACTGGCCGCCTGCTGCTGACGGTACTGGTGCTGGCAAATGTCGTGACCGCGCTCGGCGTAGTGCACGCGCGCCATCGCCATCGCGTGTTGTTCGTCGAGGTCAGCCGGCTGGAGAAGGCGCGCGATGAACTCAACATCGCGTTCGGCCAGTTGCAGCTGGAGCAGGCCACCTGGGCCGAGAGCAACCGTATCGACCAGGTCGCGCGCGACCGCCTCGGGATGAAGTTCCCCGAAGGTCCCGAAATCGTGGTGATCCGTCCATGAGCCGGCGCGACGGCCAACGCAACCCGCGCCGCGACGGCCGCGATGGCGACGCACGCCTGTCGTGGCGCTCGCTGAAGAACCTGTTCGCCAGCGACGACAGCCGTCCCCGTCGCGGCGTGCGCTACAACCCGCGCCACCGCATGGCCCTGGTCGGTGGCACGCTGGCGTTGTGCTCGGTTGCGCTGGTCGGCCGCGCGTTCGACGTGCAGGTGCTCAACAACGACTTTTACGTACGCCAGGGCGACGCGCGCGCGCTGCGCGAGATCCCGATCCCGACCTCGCGCGGCATGATCACCGACCGCAACGGCGAGCCGCTGGCGGTGTCGACGCCGGTGGAGTCGGTCTGGGCCAACCCGCAGGAACTGCTCAAGCACGTCGACCGCATCCCCGAGCTGGCCAAGCTGCTTGGCGTTCCCGCCGATTACCTGACCCGCAAGCTCGGCCAGCGCGCGGACAAGGAGTTCATGTACCTCAAGCGCCGGATCAGCCCGGCCGAGGCGCAGCGCGTGCTCGACCACGAGGTCCCCGGCGTGTTCTCGCAGCGCGAGTTCCGCCGCTTCTACCCGCAGGGCGAAGCACTGGCCCACGTGCTGGGCTTCACCAATATCGACGATCGCGGCCAGGAAGGGCTGGAGTTGGCGTTCGATGACTGGTTGCGTGGCACGCCCGGTTCCAAGCGCGTCATCCGCGATGGCCAGGGCCGGATCATCGAGAACGTCGACCTGCTCAAGCCGGCGCAACCGGGTCACGACCTGACCCTGACCATCGACCGCCGGATCCAGTACCTGGCTTTCCGCGAACTGCGCCGCGCGTTGCTGGAGCACGACGCGTCCAGTGGTTCCGCGGTGGTGCTCGACGTCGACACCGGCGAAGTGCTGGCGATGGCCAACCTGCCCAGCTACAACCCCAACGACCTCGACGGCGGGCGCCCGGACGCGCGCCGCAACCGTGCGGTGACCGACGTGGTCGAACCCGGTTCGACCATGAAGCCGATCACCATCGCCGCCGCGCTGGCGTCCGGCAAGGTCACCCCGGACACCATCGTCGACACCTCGCCCGGCTACATGCGCAACGGCCCCTTCACCATCAACGACTTCCGCAACTACGGCGCGTTGACGGTCACCGGGGTGATCACCCACAGCTCCAACGTCGGCGCGGCCAAGCTCGCGCTGATGCTGCCAGACGACTACTACTACAAGTTCGTCCGCCAGTTCGGCTACGGCAGCAAGCCCGGCAGCGGCTTCCCCGGCGAGTCGACCGGCGTGCTGAAGTCGCCGGACCAGTGGTACGGCACCGACAAAGCCACCATGTCCTATGGCTACGGCCTGTCGGTCACCCCGCTGCAGGTCGCGGTGGCGTACGCCGCACTGGCCAACGGCGGCAAGCTGATCGCGCCGACCTTCGTCAAGGGCCAGCGCAACGAGGCCGAGGACATCATCAAGCCGGAACTCGCGCACGACGTGCTGGCGATGATGCAGACCGTGACCGAGCGCGGCGGCACCGCCACCGGTGCGGCGATCCTCGGTTACCACGTCGCCGGCAAGACCGGCACCGCGCGCAAGTTCAGCCCGCAGGGCGGCTACTCGGACCAGTACGTCGCGCTGTTCGCCGGCGTGGTTCCGGTGGAGAACCCGCGTTTCTCGATGGTGGTTGTGGTCAACGAACCCGATGCCAGCGCCGGCCACGGCTACGGTGGTGGCGCGGTGGCGGCACCGGTGTTCAAGAACGTCATGGCCGGTGCGTTGCGGTTGATGGACGTGCCGCCGGATGACATCGAGACCTGGCTGGCCGCGCAGGCGGACGCACAGGCCAAGCGCATCCGTGCCAACGGCGGCAAGCCCGGCGCCGACACTCCGGTGCTGCCAATCACGGTGGCGGATGCGACCGACGTCGCGGACCGCGGCCTGCCCGATCCGGTCTCCGTCGGGGGTGCCCGATGAATCGCCGCATGCCGCTGGCCGAATTGTTGCCGGATGTCGCGGGTATCGCGTCGGATCTCGTCATCACCGGACTGGTGCAGGACAGCCGTGCGATCAAGCGTGGCGATGCCTTCGTCGCGATTGGCGGCTTCGGTACCCACGGACTCAGGTTTGTCGAGCAGGCGCATGCCGCTGGCGCCGCGGCGATCCTGTTCGAGCCACCGGCGTCCGACGAGATCCCGGCGCCTGCCGATGCGATCGCGGTGCCCGGCCTGCGTGCCCGCCTGGGCGAAATGGCCGACCATTTCCACGGCCGGGTCAGCGAGTCGATGACCGTGGTCGGCGTCACCGGCACCAACGGCAAGACCTCGACTGTTCAACTGCTCGGTCAGGCGTGGCACCTGCGCGGCGCTCGCTCGGCGACCATCGGCACGCTCGGCGCCGGCCTGCAGGGTGAAGTCGTGCCGACCGGCTTTACCACGCCGCTGGTACTGCAACTGCATGACCTGGTCGATGAACTGCACGACGCCGGCGCGCTGGCGCTGGCAATGGAAGTCAGTTCGCACGCCCTCGACCAGGGCCGCGTCGACGGTATCCATTTCGACGTCGCGGTGTTCACCAATCTCACCCGCGACCACCTCGATTACCACGGCGACATGGCCGGGTACGGTGCGGCGAAGGCGCGGCTGTTCCACTGGCCCGGACTGAAGGCGGCGGCGATAAATCTGGACGACGCGCATGGCCGCGCGATGAAAGACGCACTGCCGCCGGAACTGCGGGTGATCGGTCTGAGCTCGCGTGGCAACGCCGATGCCGGACTCCGGGCCGAATCACTGCAGCTCGACAATGCCGGGATCGGTTTCGAGCTGGTGGCTGGCGACGAGCGCCATCCGGTCGCATCGCCGCTGCTCGGTCGTTTCAATGTCGACAACCTGCTGGCGGTCGCCGGCGCGCTGCTTTCGCTGGGTGACGAGCCGGCACGCATCGCCGAAGTGCTGTCGAAACTGCAGCCGGTGCGCGGCCGCATGAACCGGCTGGGTGGCGATGGCCGCTTGCCGCTGGTGGTGATCGATTACGCCCACACTCCCGATGCGCTGGAGCAGGCGCTGGTGTCGCTGCGCGCACATGCCGGCGCCCGGCTGATCTGCGTGTTCGGCTGCGGTGGCGAGCGTGATCGTGGAAAAAGGCCGCAGATGGCCGCGATCGCGCAGACCCATGCCGACGTGGTGATCGTCACCGATGACAACCCGCGGCGCGAGGACGGTGACGACATCGTTGCCGAAATCATGGCCGGCTTCATCGATGCCGATGCGGTGACCGTGCAGCGTGACCGGGCAGCGGCAATCGCACGTGCGGTCGGGATCGCCACCGCCGACGACATCGTGCTGGTTGCCGGCAAGGGCCACGAGCCGAACCAGGACATCGGCGGCGTGCTGCATCCGTTCGACGACACCGAGGTCGCGCGCGCGGCCCTGGAGGCGCGGTCATGAAGCCGCTGTCCCTCTCCGAAATCGCACGCATGACCGGCGGTCGCCTGCACGGTGACGACATCGCCGTCGACGCGATCGCCACCGATACCCGCGCATTGCCGGGCATCGGCGCCGCGTTGTTCGTCGCACTCAAGGGCGAGAACTTCGACGGCCATGACCACGTCGCCGCGGCGGCGCAGGGTGGGGTTGCCGCCGCCCTGGTGTCGCGCCAGCTCGATGCATCGATCCCGCAAGTTGTCGTCGCCGACACCGAGCGCGCGCTGGCCGACTTCGCCGCGGCAGTACAGCGCGGCCGCGATACCCGGGTCGCCGCGATCACCGGCAGCAACGGCAAGACCAGCGTCAAGACCCTGCTGCTGTCGATCCTGCGCCATGCTGGCAACGCCTACGCCAATCCCGGCAACCGAAACAACGAAATCGGCCTGCCGCTGGCCGTGCTCGATGCACCCGCGGAGGCGCATTTCGCGATCTACGAAATGGGCGCCGGCAAGCCGGGCGACATCGCTTACCTGACCACGGTGGTCCGCCCCGACGTGTCGCTGGTCAACAACGTCGCGCCGGCACACCTGGAACGGATGGGCAGCCTGCTCGGCGTCGCCGACACCAAGGCCGCGATCTACGATGCGTTGTTGTCCAACGGCGTCGCGGTGATCAACGCCGACGACGCGTTCGCCCCGTACTTCGCCGAGCGCGCCCATGGCCGCCGGCTGATCCGGTTCGGCCTGGAGGCCAGCAGCGACGTCACCGCGCGCGACATCGTCGCAACCGCAGACGGCTCGCGTTTCACCCTGGTCGCGATGCAGGGCGAGGCCACGATCGAACTGGCGATGCCGGGTCGCCACAACATCCGCAACGCACTCGCCGCGGCGTCGCTGGCGATCGGGCTGGACGCATCGATGGAAGCCATCGCGCAGGGCCTGAACGAGGCCGTCGCGGTTGCCGGCCGGCTGGTCGCGCACACCCTGAAGGGCGGCGCGGTGCTGGTCGACGACAGCTACAACGCCAATCCGGGTTCGCTGGCCGCGGCGATCGACACCCTCGCCGAGGCGCCGGGTGACGGTTGGCTGGTACTGGGCGACATGCGGGAACTCGGTGTCGATGCCGAGGCGATGCACGCCGAAGCCGGACGCCGTGCGAAGGCGGCCGGAATCAAGCGCCTGTTCGCGCTGGGCGAACTGAGTGCAGCCGCGGCGCACGCGTTTGGCGAGGGCGGCAGCGTGCATGCCAGCCACGCCGGATTGATCGACGCACTGCGCGCGGCGCTTGCAGACGGGGATGCCGGCGTCCGGATCCTGGTCAAGGGTTCGCGCGGCAGCGCGATGGACACGGTCGTGACGGCGCTGCTGTCGGACAACGAAGGGGATACCGATGCTGCTTGAACTGGCCCGCTGGCTCGAACAACTGCAGAGCAGTTTCGCGCTGTTCGGCTACTTGACGTTTCGGGGCATCCTCAGCGCATTGACCGCGCTGGCGTTGTCGCTGTGGTGGGGACCGGCGGTGATCCGCAAGCTGGCCCAGTACAAGGGCGGCCAGCCGATCCGCACCGATGGCCCGCAGACCCATTTCTCCAAGGCCGGTACACCGACCATGGGCGGCGCGCTGATCCTGTTCACCGTGCTCGCGTCGGTGCTGCTGTGGGGCGACCTGCGCAACAAGTACGTGTGGGTGGTGCTGGCGGTGATGATCGCGTTCGGCGCGATCGGCTGGTGGGACGACTGGATGAAGATCGTCAAGCGCGATCCCAACGGCATGAAGTCGCGCTGGAAATATCTTCTGCAGTCGCTGTTCGGTCTCGGCGCAGGCGTGTTCCTGTACGTCACTGCCGACGTGCCAGCCGCGACCACTTTCTACGTGCCGATGTTCAAGGCGCTGGCGCTGCCGCTGGGCGCCGGCGTAATCGTGGTCGCCTACTTCTGGATCGTCGGCTTCTCCAACGCGGTCAACCTGACCGATGGCCTCGACGGGCTGGCGATCATGCCGACGGTGCTGGTCGCGTGCGCGCTGGGCGTGTTCGCCTACGCCTCCGGCAACGCGGTGTTCTCCGAATACCTGCAGATCCCGGCGGTGCCCGGCGCGGGCGAGCTGGTGATCATCTGCGCGGCGATCGCCGGCGCCGGGCTCGGGTTCCTGTGGTTCAACACCTATCCGGCGATGGTGTTCATGGGCGACATCGGTGCGCTCGCGCTGGGCGCGGTGCTTGGCACCATCGCGATTATCGTTCGCCAGGAACTGGTGCTGGTGATCATGGGCGGGCTGTTCGTGATCGAGACGCTGTCGGTGATGATCCAGGTCGCGTCGTTCAAGCTCACCGGCAAGCGCGTGTTCAAGATGGCGCCGATCCACCACCACTTCGAGCTCAAGGGCTGGCCGGAGCCGCGCGTGATCGTGCGCTTCTGGATCATCTCGGTGGTGCTGGTGCTGGTCGGCCTGGCGACGTTGAAGGTGCGCTGATGAACGACACCGCGCACCAGGCTTCCAGCCAGGCTACCCGCCTCGACGCGATCAACGGTCATTACGACCGCTGGCTGCTCGGCGTGGTGCTCGCGCTGGCGTGCCTGGGCGTGGTGATGGTCGGTTCCAGCTCGATTGCGATCGCGCTCGACTACGGCGTCGGTCCGTTCCACTACCTGGTCCGCCACGTCGCCTTCCTCGGCATCGGCGCGGGACTGGCGGTCTGGTTGATGCGCACCGACCTGAAGACCATCGAGTCGCACAACCACTGGTTGCTGCTGGGCTGCTTCGCACTGCTGCTCGCGGTGTTCATTCCCGGCATTGGCGACGAGGTCAACGGTGCGCGCCGCTGGATCAACCTCGGGGTGTCGAGCTTCCAGGCGGTCGAGGCGGTCAAGCTGCTCTATATCATCTGGCTGGCCAGCTATCTCAAGCGCTACAGCGAAGAGGTCACCGCGACGTGGTCGGCGATGCTCAAGCCGCTCGGCGTGGCGGTGCTGATGGTGCTGCTGCTGATCCTGCAACCGGACTTCGGCTCGCTGTCGCTGATCCTGGCGATCACCGGCGGGATGCTGGTGCTGGGCGGGGTCAACATGCCGCGGATGTTCGGTCCGGTGCTGGTGCTGCTGCCGCTGCTGGCGGTGGTCGCGATCGCCGAGCCTTACCGCGTGCGCCGGCTGACCTCGTTCCTCGACCCGTGGGCCGATCCGTTCAACTCCGGCTACCAGCTGACCAACGCGTTGATGGCGGTTGGCCGGGGCGAGTGGTTCGGGGTCGGTCTCGGCGGCTCGGTGCAGAAGCTGTCGTATCTGCCGGAAGCGCACACCGATTTCATTCTCGCGGTGATCGCCGAAGAACTCGGCTTCGTCGGCGTGTGTGTGGTGATCGGCCTGTACGCGCTGCTGGTCGGGCGCGCGCTGTGGCTCGGCCTGAAGTGCGTCGAAATGCGCCGCCATTTCTCCGGCTACTGCGCGTTCGGCATCGCGCTGTGGATCGGGCTGCAGAGTTTCGTGTCGATCGGGGTCAACCTCGGCCTGCTGCCGACCAAAGGCCTGACCCTGCCGCTGATCTCGTCGGGCGGTTCCAGTGTGCTGATGACGTGCGCGGCGATGGGGCTGCTCCTGCGGGTGTCGTACGAACTCGACCGTGCGCAGCGCCAGGTCGCGCGCCTGCGTGGTGAAGCGGCGCAGCCGTCGTCCGGAACGCCGTCGACGAGCCAGCCGTTGCCGTCGCAACCGACCTCCAGGCCGGCCGTGGTGAGCAGCGTGACCCGCGGCACCAGCCGGCTGCGCCAGCGCGTCGAGCCGGTGATCGGGAGGCTCGGATGAGCGGTCCGGTAGCCAACTCCGCCATGCGTCCGGTGATGATCCTCGCCGGCGGTACCGGTGGACACATCTTCCCGGGACTCGCGGTCGCGCGCGAGTTGCTCGATCGTGGCGTGCCGGTGACCTGGCTCGGCGCCGAGGGCGGCATGGAAACCCGGCTGGTCCCGCAGCACGGCATCGGGATCGACACGATCGCGGTCCGCGGCCTGCGCGGCAAGGGTGTGGCCACGCTGCTGGGTGCGCCGTTCAAGGTGCTTGGCGCGGTGCGCGCCGCCGCTGCGGTGCTGCGCAAACGGCGCCCGGGCGTGGTGATCAGCTTCGGTGGCTACGCCGCCGGTCCGGGCGGCCTGGCTGCGCGGATTGCGGGCATCCCGCTGGTCGTACACGAGCAGAACCGCGCACCCGGCATGACCAATCGCGTGCTGGCGAAGTTCGCCGGTACCGTGCTGACGGGCTTCCCCGATACCTTCGCCAACGAGGAAGTGGTCGGCAATCCGGTGCGGGCCGAGATCGCTGCGGTCGCCGGCCCGGAACACCGTTTTGCCGGCCGCCAAGGCCCGCTGCGGGTGCTGGTGCTCGGCGGCAGCCAGGGCGCACGCGCGTTGAACGAGTCGGTGCCTCCGGCGCTCGCCGGCCTGCATGGCCGGATCGACGGTTTCGAAGTGCGTCATCAATGCGGCGAGAAGCAGGTCGACGGCGCTGCCCGCGCGTATGCCGACGCCGGGGTCGAAGCCAGCATCGAGCCGTTCATCGCCGACATGGCCGGCGCCTACGGCTGGGCCGACGTGGTGGTCTGCCGTGCCGGTGCGTTGACGCTCGCCGAACTGTGCGCAGTCGGCGTCGGCAGCGTGCTGGTGCCGTTCCCGCAGGCGGTCGACGACCACCAGACCCGCAACGCCGAGTACCTGGTCGATCGCGGCGCCGCACATCTGTTGCCGCAGGGCAGTGATACGCGCGAGCTCGCGCAGCGCCTGTCGGCCACGCTGGAGATCCTCGGCGAACGCGTCGACCTGCTGCGCATGGCGCAGGACGCCCGCGCGCTGGCCAAGCCGGACGCCGCCGCACGCGTCGCCGATGTCGTGCTGCGGCATGTATCCAACCCCCATTCCCCAGACCAGGAGCAGGCTGCATGAGCAGTACCGTGCGCCGCCGGCTGCAACACAGCGGTGACCTCGCCAAGGCATTCCCGCGCGTCCACTTCATCGGAGTCGGCGGCACCGGCATGAGCGGCATCGCCGAGGTGATGTGCACGCTCGGCTACCAGGTGTCGGGCTCGGACAAGGCCGACAATGCGGTTACGCGTCGCCTGGCGAAGCTCGGCATTACCGTGCATCGCGAGCACAGCGCGGCCAACGTGCTTGGTACCGACTGTGTGGTGGTGTCGAGCGCGATCAAGGCCGACAACCCGGAATTGATGGAAGCGCGTGCGCAACGCATCCCGGTGGTGCCGCGCGCAGAGATGCTGGCCGAGCTGATGCGCTTCAAGCGCGGCATCGCGGTCGCCGGCACCCATGGCAAGACCACCACCACGTCGTTGACCGCCAGCGTGCTGGCCGAGGGCGGGATCGACCCGACCTTCGTGATCGGCGGGCAACTGCTTGCCGCCGGTGCCAACGCGCGGCT
>JBOHYC010000065.1:0-2551 GCA_050737755.1 Lysobacter sp. | reverse complement strand
AGATCGACGTGCTTGTGGCGACCGACGTCGCCGCGCGCGGGCTCGACGTCGACCGCATCAGCCACGTGCTGAATTACGACATCCCGTACGACACCGAGAGCTACGTCCACCGCATCGGCCGCACCGGACGCGCTGGCCGCAAGGGTGAGGCGATCCTGTTCGTGGCGCCGCGCGAGCGCGGCATGCTGCGCGCGATCGAGCGCGCCACCCGGCAGCCGATCGAGCAGATGGAATTGCCGACCATCGAGACCGTCAACGAACAGCGCGTGTCGAAGTTCCTCGGCCGCATCGGCGACGCGCTGCAGGGCGACGACCTCAGCCTGTTCCGCGACCTGGTCGAGCGTTACGAGCGCGAGCAGAACGTGCCGGCGGTCGAGATCGCCGCCGCGCTTGCCAAGCTGGTGCAGGGCGACAACCCGCTGCTGCTTTCGGCGCCGGCGCGTCCGTCGTACAACAAGTTCGAGCGTGACCAGGGACCGCGCGACACCGGCCATCGTGGCCAGCCACCGCGTCCGCCACGCCAGCAGCGACCTGACCGTGACGCCCCGCCCGCCCGCGAACCGCGCAGCTTCGACGAGCGCCACGCCGCGCCCGCCCCGCGTCATGCCGAGCGCCAGTTCACCCCGCCGGTGCATACGCCGTCCGCGCCGCCGCCCACGCGTGGCCACAACGCCGCCGAGGCGATGTTCGAGGACGACGCCCCGCCGCCGCGCAGCGCCCCCGAGCGCAAGGCACCGCGCAACGATGCGTCACCCCCGGGCGAGATCGGCATGGAGACCTTCCGCATCGAAGTCGGCCACAGCCACGGCGTGCAGCCCGGCAACATCGTCGGCGCGATCGCCAACGAGGCCGACCTCGAAAGCCGCTACATCGGCCGCATCGACATCCGCGACGACTACTCGCTGGTCGACCTGCCGCAAGGCATGCCGCGCGAGTTGATGGAGCACCTCAAGCGCGTCTACGTCGCCGGCCAGTCGTTGCGTATCCGCCACGCCGAGCCCGGCGACACCGCCGGTGGCCGCAGCGGTCCGCGCGCGAATGTCGCGGCACGTGCACCCGGCCCGCGCGGTGCAGGCCCCCGCGGTTCACGCCCGCCGCACGCCGGCAAACCCCACGGCAGCGGCCCCCGCAAACCCTTCAAATCCCGCTGAGCGCAATCCTGTTGTCGGCCGGGCCGGGCAACTTCTTCCCGGCCACCACAACACCCCAGTGTAGGAGCGACGCAAGTCGCGATTTCCCCGGACTCCAGACGTTCAGAGATTCGCGACTTACGTCGCTCCTACATTTCGCGGGTACCCTCTTCCAGGCCACCCTTCGCTCCCCCCAACGCCCGCGCGCTCTGGAACTCCCGTCGTCCCCCACTCAACGGATCGACAAACCCCAACGATCGCGCCAGCAACTGCAACGGCTTCGACCAGTCGTCGGCCGCCTGCTCCCGCAGCACCGGATAGAACGGATCATTGACAATCGGCGCCCCCAGCGCCGCCATGTGCACGCGCAACTGGTGCTTCTTCCCGCTCACCGGCTGCAATGCGTATCGCCAATGCGGCGTACTGCGCTCGATCACGTCGACCCGGCTCTCGCTGTTGGCCTCGTCGCACACCTCGGCCATCCGGAAGAACGGCTCCCCGCGTGCCAACCGGCTGCACCGTACCTGCGGAAACTCCAGCCCAGGCAACGGCGGCGCCAACGCCTCGTAGCCTTTCTCGATAAGTCCCTCGCGGAACAGCGCCTGGTACCGCGCGCGCGACGCCGGATTGCCCGAAAACAGCACAAGCCCCGCGGTACCGCGATCTATCCGGTGCAGCGGCACCAGCGCCGGATTGCCCAACTGCTCCACCAGCCGCGCCAGCACCGTCTCGCGCACAAACCCGCCGGCCGGCGTCACCGGCAGGAAGTGCGGCTTGTCGACCACCACCAGGTGCTCGTCGACGTGCAACACCGACATCTCGAACGGAATGACGGGTTCGTCGACGACCTCACGGAAATAGCGGATCTCCATCCCCACCCGGTAGGCCGCATCGGCCGCCAGCGGTCGCCCCTGCGCATCGAGCACCCGCCCGCGCGCGAACCGGTCCACCCAGGTCGCCCGGTCGATCGCCGGAAATCGCGCACACAGCCCGTCGAGCAACGTCGCCCACGCACCCGGTGGCAACTGCAGGCGACTGCAGGGCGTGCCATCCGGAAAACGGTGTGCGGAACTCATCGGATCAGGTCTTTCGATATAACCATCGGGCATTTTCAAATATCCTTGGGCCGCCTGCACCCGCGCGTTCGCGTGGACCTATCGCCTTCCACGCCGCCACCCGATGCCCGTTACCTCCAACACCGCCGTCAACACCATAGATCCACCCTCCTCCCTCTGGCCTGGCCTTCTGTTGTCGGCGGCGCTTGCCGCCGTCGCTTATGGCCTGGGGCAATGGCTGCCGCTGATTGGCGGTCCGGTATTCGGCATCGTACTGGGCGTGCTCGTGCGCAATCTCGTCGCGCCGCCGCTGGCCTGCCAGCCCGGAATCCGTTTCGCCGGCAAAAAAATTCTGCAGTGGTCGAT
>JBOHYC010000064.1:0-4195 GCA_050737755.1 Lysobacter sp. | reverse complement strand
CTGGCCATCCCCGCCATCGCCGGCACCGCCGAGGACGAGCGCGCCCGCAATGCCCTGCGGGTGCTCAACGAAATCCAGGCGATTCCCGAATCCGCCATCCCCGACATCCTGTTCGATGAAGCCAAGGCAATCGTGGTCGTGCCTGACACGCTCAAGATCGGGCTGGTGATCGGTGGCCGCCGCGGTCACGGACTGGTCTCGGTCAAGAACCCGGACGGGACCTGGTCGAACCCGGCCTTCGTCAAACTGACTGGCGGCAGCATCGGTTTCCAGGCCGGAGTGCAGTCGTCCGACGTGGTGCTGGTGTTTACGAGCCAGCGCGGGCTGGAGTCGATCGTCAACGGCAAGATCACCCTCGGCGCCGATGCCAGCATCGCCGCCGGGCCGATCGGGCGCAGCACCGGCATGGCCACCGACGGCCGGCTCAAGGCCGAGATCTGGTCGTGGTCGCGGGCGCGTGGGCTGTTCGCCGGCGTCGCGCTCGACGGCGCGGTGCTGAGCATCGACGACGCCGCCAACCAGGCGGTCTACGGCCAGGGCACCACCCCGCGGATGATCTTCGAGAACCGCGCCGGTCAGCGCCCTTCGAACGCGGTCGTGGGCTTCCGCGACCAGTTGGAGGAGGCCAGCGCCGCCGCCCGCCTTGCGCGCTCCGATGAATCCGCAACGCAGCCTGCTCGCACCGCCGCGCCGGCCGCGTCCACGCCGGCCATCCAGCCGCCGTACCCGCAGACCCAGCCGACCGCACCGGTGCAGGCGCCGCAGCCGTTCGAGCCGGTCGACAGCCCTTACTCGTCGAACCCGCCGACCGTGCAGACCGAACCGCTGCCGCCGACGCCCTGACGGGCCTTGCGGTATCCTCGTCACCCGACTTTCCGGCGAGAAAACCGATGGGCAGTTTCAGCATCTGGCACTGGTTGATCGTGCTGGTGATCGTGGTGCTGGTGTTCGGCACCAAACGCCTGAAAAACGTGGGCAAGGACCTCGGCGAGGCGGTCAAGGGCTTCAAGCAGGGCGTCCACGACGATGACAAACCCGCCGAGCGGCTGGCCGATGAGCGCTCCACGGATCGCGCAGACAATGCCGTCGACGACAACCGAACCGACACCGGCGCCGACCCCTCCGCGCCGCACAAGCCGACGGTGACCCCGGGCGACCGCAAGTGATGCGGGTCGGGAACCGCTGACCGATCCGTGAACTGACTGGCACGTCCCGCCATGTTCGACATCGGCTTTTCCGAGCTCTTCCTTGTGGCCATCGTGGCCCTGCTGGTACTCGGTCCCGAGCGCCTGCCCAAGGCCGCGCGCTTCGCCGGCCTGTGGGTCCGGCGCGCGCGGGCGCAGTGGTATTCGGTGAAGAGCGAGTTGGAGAACGAACTGGCCGACGAGGAACTGCGGCGCAGTCTGCGCGCGACCCAGGACGAACTGCGCAACGCCCGCGAGCAGTTGCGCGAAAGCAGCGAGGCGATGCGCCGCGACGTTGAATCCGGCATCGGCGCCGGTCGGTCCGCGTCCGAGCCCGGGCAGGAGCCCGACGAATCCCGCACGCCCCCGGACCCTCGCGACCATGACCGATCCTGACCACGGCGCGGCCCCACAGGAAAGCACGCCGCGCCTGATCGACCATCTCGTCGAGCTGCGCTCGCGGCTGCTGCGCGCGGTCGCCGGGCTGGTACTGGTGACGCTGGTGCTGCTGCCATTCGGCAACGACCTCTACGCGTGGCTCGCCGCGCCGCTGCTGGCCAAGTTGCCCGCCGGCGGCCAGCTGATCGCGGTCGAGGTCGCCAGCCCGTTCTTCGCGCCGGTCAAGCTGGCGTTCTTCACCGCCTTGATGGCGACCACGCCATGGCTGCTCTACCAGGCGTGGGCTTTCGTCGCGCCGGGCCTGTACCAGCGCGAGAAGCGCCTCGCGGTGCCGCTGCTGGCCTCGGCGGTGGCGCTGTTCTACGCCGGCTGCGCGTTCGCCTACTTCCTGGTGCTGCCGGCGGTGTTCGGCTTCCTGACCCGGATCGCGCCCGAAGGCGTGGCGATGATGACCGACATCAGCGCCTACCTCGACTTCGTACTGGTGATCTTCCTCGCGTTCGGGGCCAGCTTCGAACTGCCCGTGGCACTGGTGATCGTGACCCTGCTCGGCTGGGTCACGCCGGCGCAGTTGCGCGAGTCGCGCGGTTACGCGGTAGTCGGCATCTTCATCGTCGCCGCGGTGATCACGCCGCCCGACGTGGTGTCGCAGCTGATGCTGGCGATCCCGATGTGCCTGCTCTACGAAGTCGGCATCCTCGCCGCGCGCTGGCTGGCGCCGGCCGACGCGGGGACGCCGCGGGATTGAGCGCGGTGGCGTCGGTGGTGGTGGCGCAACCGGCCGCCGGATGTCCGGCCGGCTTCTGGCAACGCAGCGTCGCCTGGTCGATCGACGCGGTTCTGGTCGCACCGCTCGCCGGATGGCTCGCGTGGCCGTGGATCTCGGCAGCCGGACAAACCTGGATCGATCAGATCCGGATGCTCTTGCAACACATCGGGCGGACGATGGGCGAGGCCATCCTCGCCGGGATGTCGTTGCCGCAACTGGCGATCACGCTGCTGCACGACCCGGCCCTCTACGAGGTGATCGCCGCGATCCGCTCCGCCACCTGGACGATGATCTGGCCGGCACTACTCACGTTCGCGCTGGTGGGAATGCTTTACCACGTCGCCTTCGAGTGCTCGCCATGGCAGGCCAGCCCTGGCAAGCGCTTTCTCGGCCTGCGCGCCGCCGATCGCGACGGCCGCCGTCTTGGCATCGGCCACGCGGTCTCTCGGTACCTGGCCGGTGCACTGTCATGGGTGACGTTGAACATCGGCCACCTGATGGCGACCGCGGAACCCGAACACCTGGCCCTGCACGATCGCGTCAGCGGTACCCGGGTGATGGCTACTCGCGCGGAGCTGCCGTACTGGGCGGTTGGCTGGTTGATGCTGGTGACAATCACATCCCTCGCCTGCGCTGCATGGCTGGCCCAGACCGCGAGTGCGGTAATGCAAGCTGCGCTTGAGCGCTCGCTGTTCTGACCCGACCTGGTACCGCGGCCAACCGGGCCGGGTGTACCCGATGGCAAATGGGGCGACCGTCACCGGCCGCCCCGTCAAGACCCCGGAACCAGTGGCTCAGGCGGTCAACGCATCCGTCGACACCTCGGCGATGTCATCACCGCAGATGTCCCGCCAGCAGTGGTACATGACGCCAAACGCCACCACCACCGTGCCCAGCAGGAATGCCAGGTACAGAGGCACCCCGATCACCACGGCCAGCCAAGCGCCGGCCAGCTTGGCCAGCAGGCCGACCAGCAGCACCAGCACGGCTGCCACGATCAAGACCACGATGATCAGCACGATATAGGCCAGCAGCAGCATCAGCAGCGGTAGCAAGTTCCTGAAGGTAGCCGCGAAACCCTCGCCCAGCGCCGGCAACACGCCGCGGCCGCGCAACACGACCTGGCCCAGTCCGACCGACTGCACTCCGAAGAACGCCGTCCCGACCAGGCCCATCACCAGGTAGGCCAGGCCGATCCCGGACGGCATCTGCGCCATCGCCGCCGCAGGGTCGGCACCGGCCATCGAGCCCTGAAGCATCTTCATGTACCAGCTCACGAATCCGCCGGCCAACAGCGACAGCAGTCCTAAAAGCAGCAGGTTCTTGATGATCGCGGCAAGCACCATCAAGCCAACAACCCGCAACGACGTGCTGATGTCGCCGAAGCCGCCGAACACATCGAGCGGGCGCGCCGCACGCCCGCTCTCGACCGCGTCAATCAGCCGCAGATAGCCGACCATGAATATCCCCATCAGCGCCAGTATCGGCAGTAGCAGGACCAGCACGCCGATTCCGATCGCGGCGGGACTGCTGTCGCCCATTACCGCGAGTGCCACCCCCATTACCACGCCGATCGCGATCACCATCCCGAGCCCAGCCACCAGCAGCAACGCCGCGCCACCGAAGATCGCCTTCGGATTGTTGCGCCCCAGGTTGATGCCCCGCTTGAGCCAGTCGAACCCGGCCATTGCATTCATTGCATGTGTTGCCATTCCATTCCCCTTGGTTGCCGTTCCATGATGCCGGCCACGCCGGCGTCGCGATGCCGCGCAAAAACCTCGCGCGACCCTGCCCTCCCCCGAGGGCGAATTACTTCGTCGGCCTCAGGCCTCGAATCCGTGCG
>JBOHYC010000063.1:0-2286 GCA_050737755.1 Lysobacter sp. | reverse complement strand
TCGACACGATGTTGTCCCCGGGGCAGACGCTGGACCCGTCGAGCGGACTGCTCTGGTGGCTACGCCCGGCCTGGATGCATTTCAGCTTCGATCCGGACAGTCTTGCGATGTTGCGCGAGAACGGCGTTTCGGAGGATCTGGTGCAGACGTTGGGGCAGGCGCTGGAAGGCGCGCAGTTCGATGGACCGGACGCGCTGATGGCGGGTTTGTCCGAGCGACTTGGCGATGACCTGTCGAGGGTCCGCGACGAACTGGTTGGCCAACACAGGATCGGCCCCTACCGCTTGTTCAAGATCGATCGCGGTCCGGTCGCCGCCTATGAAGCGCAGGGTTACCTGGGCCAGTACATCGTGGTTGTTCCGGCGGCCGGCCTGGTCGCGGTACGCCAGATCGAGGCGCCCGCCGACGACGGGTCGCAGCCTGAAACCGACAGTTACGGCGACTTCACCCAGCGCGTACTTGAACTGGCCGTAGCGATGGGCCACGTGCCGTCCGCATCGGCTGCGACCGCGCCCTGACCACCGTCGGGCCAGGCGCGCGGCACCTGGTTTACAGTTGGCCAAACCGCTTGAAGCCATGTCATGAACAACCTCCGCATCTCCCTCGTGCAGGGCGCCACCCGGTGGCACGACCCAGCCGGCAACCGCGAGTACTACGGTGAATTGATCGCGCCGCTGCACGGCACCACCGATCTGGTGTTGCTGCCGGAGACCTTCACCAGTGGCTTCAGCAACGATGCGATCGACAACGCCGAGACCATGGACGGCCCGACCGTCGCCTGGATGCGCGAGCAGGCCGCCGCGCTCGACGCCGCAGTCACCGGCAGCGTGCAGGTTCGCGACGGCGAAGGTGTCTACAACCGCATGCTGTTCGTGAGCCCCGACGGCAACGTCCAGCAATACGACAAGCGCCACCTGTTCCGCTACGCGAACGAGCACGAACGCTACGCCGCCGGGCGCGATCGCCTGACCCTCGACTGGAAAGGCTGGCGGATCTGTCCGCTGGTCTGTTACGACCTGCGCTTCCCGGTCTATTCGCGCAACCGCTTTGATGTCGAGCGCCCGGACGAGCTTGATTACGACCTGGCCCTCTACGTCGCCAACTGGCCCGCCGCGCGCGCCTATGCATGGAAGACACTGCTGCGCGCCCGGGCGATCGAGAACCTGTGCTACGTCGCCGGCCTCAACCGCGTGGGCACCGATGGCAACGGCATCCATTACAGCGGCGACAGCGCGGTGATCGACTTCCTCGGCCACCCGGTCACCGAATGCAGCGACGAGGAAGTGGTCGTGACCAACACGCTGCTGGGGTCGGAACTCGCGCGGCACCGCCAGAAGTTTCCGGCGATGCTGGATGGGGATGCGTTCCGGATTTCCTGACCCGCGATATCCGCTTCGTTGTAGGAGCGACGTGAGTCGCGATTTCACGGCAACCCCGGACATCAGTGAAATCGCGACTTACGTCGCTCCTACATTTCGCACGTTTTGGCTTGGAACAGGTGGGTTGTTTTCGCGCCCCGTGCATGGGAGCGGCGCTAGGCTTTGCCCCGTCCGTGACAGGTAAGGAGTGGACCTTGGCCATGCAACGCGAATACACCGCCGATGCGCCCACAAGGGAGAGCGTCGATGCATTGCCCGGCGCCACAGTGGTCGAGTTCGGGACCAACTGGTGCGGCCATTGCACCGCCGCCCAACCGCTGATTGCCGGCGCTTTTTCCAGCCACGCCAACGTGCGCCATCTCAAGATCGAGGACGGCCCCGGCCGGCGCCTGGGACGGTCCTACCGCGTCAAGCTGTGGCCGACGCTGGTGTTCCTGCGCGATGGCGAGGAGCTGGCCCGGTTGGTGCGTCCGACCGAACAGCAAGCTGTCGACGAAGCCCTTGCCATGATCGACCCGGAGGAAAGGCCGTGAAGCTACTGCACCGAACCAACCGCTCCGCTTTTCCGGCGCTTGCACTTTGCCTGCTGGCCATTCCGTTGATGCAGGCTTGCGGCGGCGATGTCGATCGGCCCCCGATGCTCGTTGAAGGCGCCGAAACGCCGTCCACCGCGTCGGACAGCGGCGCGCTGGTGACCCAGCGGACGATGACCGCCGACAGCCTGCAGGTCATGTCGGTGGGCGGGCCGGAGCCGTTCGTGGCCGACAGCGACCGTCGCGCGGTGTACATGCTGGACGGCGACACCGACGGCAGTGGTTGCACGGACGATTGCCTCAAGCGGTGGGCGCCGGTCTACGCGCCGACCGCCGAACCGGACATTGGCGCGGGACTGGCGCCGGTCCGTGCA
>JBOHYC010000062.1:0-5137 GCA_050737755.1 Lysobacter sp. | reverse complement strand
GTGCGGATGGCGCCGGGCGCGATGTTGTTGACGGTAATTCCCAACGGCGCCAGCTCGACCGCGAGATTGCGCATCAGCATCTTCATGCCGCCCTTGCTGGCGGCGTAGCTGGCGAAGTTGGGGAACGGCAACTGCTCGTGGACCGAGCTGATATTGATGATCCGCCCGCCATGTTCCGCGGCGCGGCAATGACGAACGAACGCCTGCGCAGTGAAGAACGCACCCTTGAGGTTGATGTCGAGCACGCGGTCGTAATCGGCCTCGGTGACCTCGTCGAACGCGGCGAAATGCTCAACCCCGGCGTTGTTGACCAGGATGTCGATATGGCCGGCCCGGGTCGCCGCCGCGTCGACCATGTCCCGGACGGCGGTGACGTCGCCGATGTCGGCCGCGAGCACCCAGCCGTCGCCACCGGCCTCGCGTGCCAACGCCAGGGTTCTGCGCGAATCGGCGTCATCGTGCAGGTCGACCACCACCACCCGGGCGCCCTCACGGGCCAGCCGGACGGCGATACCCCGACCGATGCCCTGGCCGCTGCCGGTGACCAGCGCCACCTTGCCTTGCAGGCGCATGCGTCCTCCTGACGGAAAGTGGTCGCAGGCTAGCGCGGCGCGGGTAAAGGGACTGTCGCGGCGGGATTGTCCGCGTCAGTCGCGGTGGGGGCGTTCCTGCTCGATCTCTTCGCGGGTCAGGTCGCGGTCGCCGCGCTGCTGCTGGATCGGCGGCGTGGGATTGGCGCCCTGGCCGGGCTGGTTGGCCCGGTCGCCCGGATTGCGCAGCTCGCCCCTGTCGGTGTCGACCTTGTCCCCGGGTGAGGCGGGTGGATGCAACTTGCTCATGGCGGCTCCCGTTGCGGCCGGCGGCCGCGTGCCCCGAACGTGTACCAGCCGCCGGGCATCGGGAATGTCAACGCACCAAAGAAAAACTAGGCCGAGGCCGGGGCCGCGTCCAAAAGAAAAACCCGGCCGAAGCCGGGTTTTCCTAGTATCTAGTGCGTCCGCCAGAGGCGGTTGCCTTCGATCGATGCCTTACAGCGCTTCGACGGCGTCAGCCTGCAGGCCCTTCTGGCCCTGGGTGACGGTGAAGCTGACCTTCTGGCCTTCCTGCAGGGACTTGAAGCCCTGACCCTGGATAGCGCGGAAGTGAACAAACACGTCCTCGCCATTCTCACGGGAAATGAAGCCAAAGCCCTTGGCATCGTTGAACCACTTGACGGTACCGGTTTCACGGTTCGACATTTTCTTGCTCCTTGGAACAGTTTTTTTGAAGTACCGCTTGCGCGGTGGTGTGCTGGTTGCAAGGAGTAAGCGAGGTGCAACGATGTAGCGGATCAGGGATCTACGGCATCGGGCCACGATTCACGGTGACCCTGGCAAACAGCAAGCGCACCCTAGCCCGACCGGACCGGGATTGCAACTGCCACGTGGACCCGCCCGCTGTCCTGTTCAGACAGGCCTTGGAGCCTGGCCCGGAAACCGCTTGCCCACGGCCCTTGTGGCGGGGTTTGGCCGTGGCGGGTGCCGGCACCGTATCCTGTGCGGCGCGCGGCCGCCCACGGCCGCTCCGACGCCTATTGCGAGACATACGAAATGACCACCGACACCCCGCCCGACCGCCTTGCCGCCGACCCGCGCAGCAAATTCCATGACGCCGCCGCCTTCGAGCGCGGCATCGGCATCCGTTTCAACGGCGAAGAGAAGCACAACGTCGAGGAATACTGCGTCAGCGAGGGCTGGGTCCGCCTGCCAGTCGGCCGCTCGCTGGACCGTCGCGGCAACGCGATGACGATGAAGTTCAACGGCACGGTGGAACCCTATTTCCTCGATAGCCAGGTCGACTCCGAAACCGACGCCGAATGATGTCGACCGCAACGCCCCCCGCGACGCTGATCGATGAGGCGTCCGACACGTTGCTCGCACGCATGCGCGCGGCGGCGGATTTGCTGGAACTCGTCAGCACCGACCACTCGGTGCTCGACGGCCTGCCCCGCGAGGACCGCGAGCGCCTGCAGCGCGCGGTCGCCGGCGCCTACCACCCGGACCGGCAGGCGCGACGGCAGCGGCAGAAGGCGGCCAAGAAAGAGCAGCACGCCGCGCGGGTCAGCCGCGAGGAAGAGCGCCTGAACCAGACCGGCATCCGCGAGCTGCGACGCAAACCGGTGTTCACCACGCCCAACTATTTCCCGCCGTCGGACTTCCAGCCACGCGACCTCGACGCCGACCAGCCACTGCACGCCGAAGTGATCGAGCCGCAGCACTGCTACGTCTGCAAGAAAAAATACACCGCGATCCACCACTTCTACGACCAGCTGTGTCCGGAGTGTGCGGACTTCAATTTCCACAAGCGCACCGAACTGGCCGACCTGCGCGGCCGGGTCGCGCTGCTGACCGGCGGCCGGGTCAAGATCGGCTACCAGGCCGGGCTCAAGCTGCTGCGCGCGGGCGCCGAACTGATCGTCACCACGCGCTTCCCTCGCGACTCCGCTGCGCGCTATGCCGCCGAACCGGACTTCGCCGAGTGGGGCCATCGACTCGAAGTGTTCGGGCTGGACCTGCGCCACACCCCGAGCGTCGAGGCGTTCTGCACGGAGCTGCTGAAGACCCGTTCGCGGCTCGACTTCATCATCAACAACGCCTGCCAGACCGTGCGCCGCCCGCCGGACTTCTACGCCCACATGATGGAAGGCGAAACCGCGGCGCTGCAGGACATGCCGAGCGAAGTCCACCGGCTGCTCGGGAGCTACGAAGGCCTGCGCGATGCATCGATGCTGCCTGGCGACGGGGACTCGCTGGCCACCACTGGCGCCGACCACGCGCCCGGACTCACCCGCGCGGCGGAGCTGTCGCAGATGCCGCTGCTCCCCGAGGAACTGCTGTCGCAGCAACACCTGTTCCCCGAGGGCCGGCTCGACCAGGACCTGCAGCAAGTCGACCTGCGCGAGAAGAACTCGTGGCGCCTGCGCATGGCGGAGGTGCCGTCGGTCGAACTGCTCGAAGTGCAACTGGTCAACGCGATCGCGCCGTACATCATCAACGCCCGGCTGAAGCCGCTGATGCTGCGCACGCCCGGCCACGACAAGCACATCGTCAACGTGTCGGCAGTCGAGGGCCAGTTCTACCGCAACTTCAAGACCACCCGACACCCGCACACCAACATGGCGAAGGCCGCGCTCAACATGATGACGCGCACCGTGGCAGCCGATTACCACGGCGACGGCATCCACATGAACAGCGTCGACACCGGCTGGGTGACCGACGAGGATCCGGCCGGCTTGGCCGCGCGCAAGGTAATGGAGGAACGCTTCCACCCGCCGCTGGACATCGTTGATGGCGCCGCCCGGATCGTCGACCCGATCATCGACGGCATCAACACCGGCGAGCACGTGTGGGGGCAGTTCCTGAAGGACTACAAGCCGACGGACTGGTAAGCCCGGCCCCGCCGTCAGGCCAGCGCGGTATCCAGCAGCATCATCAGCACGAAGCCCAGCATCAGGCCGGTGGTCGCGAAGTTCTCGTGGCCCTGCCGGTGCGACTCGGGGATGATTTCGTGGCTGACCACGAACAGCATCGCACCGGCGGCGATGCCGAGACCGACCGGCAGCAGCAGCGGGACGGCGATCAGCACGCTGGCGCCGATGACCGCGCCAACCGGTTCAATCAGGCCCGACGCCATGCCGACCAGCACCGCGCTCGAGCGCTCGTACCCGGCCGCGATCAGCGCCATCGCGACAACCAGCCCTTCGGGGATGTCCTGTAGTGCGATGCCGGTGGCGAGCGTGTTGCCATGGGCGACGCCCGAGGCGTAGCCGGCGCCGATCGCCAGTCCTTCGGGCAGGTTGTGCAGGCAGATCGCGAACACGAACAACCAGGTCCGCTTGAGTCGCGCGGGCGAGCCACCCTCCGGCCCCTTGATGAAGTGTTCGTGTGGCACCGCACGCTCCAGCGCCATGATCAGTGCGGCGCCCAGGACGATCGCGGCCCCGACCACCAAGCCTGCGCCCCAAGGCCCCGCACCTTGCCCACGCGCGGCCTCGATGCCCGGCAATACCAGCGAGAACGCGCTCGCCGCCAGCATCACACCGGCGCCGAATCCCAGCATGGCGTCCTGGGTGCGTTGCTCGATGCGGCGGGCGAACCACGCCGGCACGGTGCCGATCGCGGTCGCGGCGGCAGCCATCGAGCCACCAGCAAGGGCGGCCAGCACGGGCGTCGCCTCAAGCGCGAACAAGGGCACCGATACCTTGCCGGGTCACTGTCGGATTGCCCATCCGGAATCGCCTTTTCGATGGATCGCCCGCGTACCCTGCCGCCGCTGGCGTTGTCCGGGCGTCAACGCCATCGGATGGCGTTCAGGCCTTGAGCTTCCAGCCGGTCTTGAAGATCCACCACACCGCGGTCAGGCAGGCCGCAAGGAAACCGAGGATCACCGCGACGCTGACCCCGACGTTGACGTCCGACACCCCGTAGAAGCTCCAGCGGAACCCGCTGATCAGGTACACCACCGGGTTGAACAGGGTGATCGTCTGCCACACCGGCGGCAGCATCTTGATCGAGTAGAACGCGCCGCCGAGGAAGGTCAGCGGCATCACCACCATCAACGGGATCAGCTGCAGCTTCTGGAAGTCGTCGGCCCACAGCCCGATGATGAAACCGAAGAGGCTGAAGGTCACCGCGGTCAGCACCAGGAAGCACAGCATCCAGAACGGGTGCGCGATCTCGTAGGGCACGAACAGTCGCGCGGTGATCAGGATCAGGATGCCCAGCAGCAGCGACTTGGTCGCCGCCGCGCCTACGTAGCCGATCACCACCTCGACGTACGACACCGGCGCCGACAGCAGCTCGTAGATGGTGCCGGCCCACTTCGGCATGTAGATCCCGAACGAAGCGTTGGAGATGCTCTCGTTGAGCAGCGAAAGCATCAGCAGCCCGGGGATGATGAAGGCGCCGTAGCTGACGCCCTCGATGTCGCCCATGCGCGAGCCGATCGCCGCGCCGAACACCACGAAGTACAGCGAGGTCGTCAGCACCGGTGAGGCGATCGACTGGGTGATCGTGCGGAAGGTGCGCGCCATCTCGAAGCGGTAGATCGCGCGGATGCCGTGGATGTTCATGCGCGTGCCTCCGTCGCCGCGACATCC
>JBOHYC010000061.1:0-6347 GCA_050737755.1 Lysobacter sp. | reverse complement strand
AGCGACGAGCGCCACGCCGAGCGCACGCGCCGGCCTCAGTTGTTGCTTGGTCAGGAACATTGCAATTCTCCTTCGTCTGGGGGTTCCCGGAATATAGCGGCCTTTTTCCCAAAGCCTGTTCGCTTCTTCAGCTGCCGTTCGCCTACGTCGATGGACGGTGAAAAAGGTGGAAACCCGTACGCGTTTCGGGAGAGACGCAATGCCCACTTGGAGCGGACGCAGGCCCCAGAACCAGAACGGCGCTCGTGGTCGGCGTGACGTAATCCCTGGCGCCTAGGCCTGCCGCGCCGGCGCACGCGTGCTATCTGCAGTTGCCGCCCTACGCCGCCACGGCAGCAACATCGGCACGCGACGCTGGTAGTCGCGATAGGTGTCACCGAACTGGGCGACCAGGTCGCGCTCCTCCAGGCACTTCACCGCGATGAGGATGTAGCCCGTGGTCACGCCCGCGAACAGCAGGTGGCCCACGGTCATCGTCGGCGTGGCCCAGAACGCGATCAGGAAGCCGAGCATGATCGGGTGGCGCACGATGCGGTACAGCGCGCGGGTCACGAATGGGGCGGATGGCGTCGGCCCGCGTCCGAGCGCGGCGCGCCACGACTGGCGCACGCCGAACAGGTCGAAGTGGTCGATCAGGAACGTGCTGGCCAGCACCAGCAGCCAGCCCACGGCCGCCAGCCCGTTGAGCAGCCAGCGCGTGGCCTCGGCCTCGGCGTCCCACACCACCATCGGCAGCGGGCGCCATTGCCAGTACAGCAGCACCAGCACGAGGTTGGTGGCGAGCACGAACGTGCTGCGCTCCAGCGGCGCCGGCACGATGCGGGTGAACCAGCGCTTGAACGCCGGCCGCGCCATGCCGCTGTGCTGCACGGCGAACAGCGACAGCAGCGCCAGGTTGATCGCCAGCGCGGCCGGCCACGTGGTCGGCACGCCGTTGTCGACGTGCTTGGGCACGCCCACGCCGGAAAGGAAGCCGATCGCGTACAGGAACACCAGCAGGAATACCGCGTAGTTCGCGGTGCCGTAAAGGAAGGCAAATAGGCGGAACATGGACGTGACTCCTCGAAAGCGGTCATGCGCAGCCTGCGCCCCGCTACCGGACGCGACGATGGGAAGCTTGTCCCGGTCGCGGCGGGCGTTGCGGGGCCGATCGGGACAAATGTCCCGGGTGCCGCTGTCGCGATCGCGGATGTCCCGCCGCGTCAGTCCAGCTCGCGCCGCCCGACCACCTGCACGATCGCCTCGGCGCGGCTGCGCACCCCGAGCTTCCGGTACAGCCCCGAGAGGTGGTTGCGCACGGTCTTCTCGGCGATGCCCAGCTCCCAGCCGATCTGCGCATTGCTGCGGCCGGCGCACAGCAGCACCAGCGCCTCGCGCTCGCGTGCCGTCAGCACCGGCCCGCGCGCCGGGTCCATGCGCGCCTCGGGCCACGCGACGCCGGTGAAGGCCAGCACTTCGTCCTGGAACTCGCGCCACGCCGGCTCGTGTTCCAGCAGCACGTGGTTGCTGGAATCCAGCTGCACGAAACGCGCGCCCGGGATGCGGCTGGCCAGCAACCTGCCCTGCTCCAGCGGCGCGATCTGGTCGTGGTTGGCATGCAGCACCAGCGTCGGCACGCGCACCTGCTCGAGCTCGTCGCTGACGTCGACATCGCCCCGCGCCTGCAGCAGCGCCACCGCGTTGGCCGGCGAGGTGGTCTGCCGGCACAGCTCGTTGAACCACTTGAGTTGCTCGGCCGTGCCCTCCGGCACAAAGCGCTCGGCGAACAGGCGGCGGAACGCCGGGTTGTCGCTGCCCCAGCCCAGGCCGACCACCTCCATCACCGCGCGGAACATCGCCGCGCGCTGCACGTCGTCGCTGCGCAGCCCGCCGACCGCGTAACCGCCATACAGGATCAGGTGCGAGACCCGCCGCGGATGCCGCACCGCATAGCGGATCGCCGTGGCCGCGCCCTGGCTGATGCCGAGCAGCGCGAACGGGCGGTCGATGCCGGCCGCGTCGACCACCGCCTCCAGGTCCTCCACCCAGCGCTGCAGCGTCAGGTCGCCGGCCTTCCAGTCCGACATCCCGCAGCCGCGCTCGTCAAAGCGGATGTAGCGGTAGTGATCGCAGAGGAAGCGCACCCAGTGGGCCCAGACCGGGCTCTCGCTGTCGTACTGCAGGTGGGTCAGCCAGGTTGCCGCCTTGACCAGCGGCGGCCCGCGGCCGGTTTCCGCCCACGCCAGCTGGACGTGGTCGGGGGTTTCGACGTAGTGGACTTGTTGCTTCATCGGGCCAGCCGTTGCGGGACGGATGGTTGAGGCCAACGCGGGCCGGGCGGGGGAGCGGACTCCGCATCGAGTAAGGCTACCGAACTCGTCAACCGGGTTTCGGTCCGGGCGCTGGGAGAACCGGGAGCGACCGTCACGTGGGCGTGGGACGACGCAAGCCGGTTGAAGGCCCAGCTGCCACGCGAGCTATAGGGGCTTCTGAGCCCAGTTCACCGAGTCGGCAATGCATCATCCAACGCTCGCCAGCACGCTCACGAGAATGTGGTCCGGGCGACAGCCGAAACGGCTGGCAAGTAGTTGACCGTGTCACGTTCGCTGTCATGCGACGACATGTTGACTCTCAGCGAACACATGTGTACAGTCCACTTTGTGATCGGTGCAACGGGTCGATCACTCGGCAGTTGTAACAAAGGGATGGGCCGGCACGGACATCTGCGGAGGTTTCGGCCTTCAACCTTGCCAAGTTCATGAACGAGTTTCTTCGTCGATTTCCGTCGAAGAGGGGAGGGAGTGATTGGCGACATAGACCGTCTTCGAGAGAAAGACGGGGTTGGTAGTGGGAGGGACATAGTTCGGGGTTTCGACCCCCAGTCATAAGTGTTCTTAGTGGCCGAGAGACGGCCGGATCAGCGCACGGAAATTGTTTTCGTGTTCGCCCGGTCGTCACTAAAGAACAGGAGTAATTTATGACTGGAAAACGCAACACCGACACTAACCCTGAACCGCCCAAGCCTAAGCGCATCTACCTCAAGGTCATCCTGAAGGTGGTGCTCAAAGGAGCTTCGATTGCATGGTGGCTCTATCGCATGTGGTCACGGCTGACTGAAATCCTGGGCTAACCTCCCTCAACCATTCACTTACCAATGGAGAAAGCTCATGTTTGGCGAAGCCCTCCGGCTGGTACGTTCGTTTCACGAAGTGAACCAATCGGACCTAGCGGAAGCTATTGGAATTTCGCGTTCTTACCTTTCCGAGATCGAATCGGGAAAGAAGACACCCAGTCTAGATTTGCTTCAGAGATATGCCGAGCATTTTGATATTCCGCTGTCATCGTTGGTGCTGTTTTCCGAACGCGCAGGCGATTCTCAGAAAGATCTAAGGGTCAAAACCATGCTCGGTCAGAAGGCAATTGCGATTCTGCAATGGATTGAAAATAAGGCGGATTTTAAAAGAGCCGCATAGAAAATGAGCAGGCCCCGGAGCTACCCTCTCACGTCGTCGCCGCTGTATTGCTTGGCATCCAAGCAGAAGCTCGCGGCTTTGCTGGGGGTTTCGCTCAGGGACTTGCTTTTTCTGCTGAAGCAACCGGATAACTATCGTCTTTGGGGGCTACCACATCGTCGCCGCGATGCGCTGGCTGGTATTCCACATAAGCCCCGCGATATCCAACAGCCGAAGCCGCTGCTGGCCCTCCTGCATAGACGACTGGCGGTGCTGTTAGGCCGAATCGAGAAACCGGCGTACGTGTATTCGGCAACCAAGTCGCGGTCTTATCTCGATAACGCAAAACAACATGCGACTAACCATCGGGCGGTCAAGGTCGACATCAAGAATTTCTACCCGAACGTGAAGCGAAAATTCGTTCGCGATTTCTTCGGACGAGAGTTGAAATGCGCTCCCGATGTTGCGCATGTATTGACGGATCTTTGCTGCTTGGACACCGTTCCCGGCTCGGCTCTCCCGACGGGAAGCGCCGCGAGCCCGGTGTTATCGTTCTTCGCGTGCTCGGCGATGTTTCGAGAAATTGCCGAACTTGCGAATCGGCATGGACTGACTTTTACCCTTTACGTGGATGACATGGTCTTTTCAGGCGAAAAGGCCAACAGGAACTTCACTACTCTCGTCGTGCACGCGTTAGCGAAGAATGGCTTCGTCGGGCACAAGATCACTCACTTTGGAAGCAACACGATAAAGATTATTACCGGCGTTGCCGTGTCATCAGGCAACGTAGATCTCCCCCATCGGCGGCAGCGACGTATTCGGAAATTTGAAGAAGCATTTTGGGCATCAAAAAACCACGACGATATCCAACTGCTGGGAATTACGCTTCTCGGCCAATATCGAGAAGCAGAACGCATCAAGTCCGGCTCAAAGTTGAGGGCTCTGCCAATTGTTGCGCGATTGGAAAAGCTGGGATTGGCTACGACGGGCGTAGGAGCAACAACAGCCAACCCCAAGAAGCCACGTGGAAAGCGGGTGTCAGCTAAGAGGTTCGCCACGTTGCGGGAAGCGGCGACCAGGGCGGCGGCGCCAGCTGCCTCGGATACTATCGCTGGAAGCGTGGCGGAGGCAGCTTAGCGCGAGCCCCGACCGGGGAACCACAGTTGACGCGTGTGCCCGACGTCGCCGCGGTGGCGCGCCCTAAAACGAAGCCCTACAGAGCCGAAGCCATGCAGGGCCTGCGTTGCGCTACCTGAAAAAATGGTGGCCGGAATCCCCCCGACATGGGGATTCTCAATCCTCGTATCGCATACCCCGTCAGACCCCAAGCGGATTCGGCTTCTCCACATCGATCTTGTACTGCTTGATCGCCCGAGCCACATCCTTCGCCGTCATCTTCCCTTCCGCCGCCAGCGCCGCGATCGCGGCATGCGCAACGTGGAAGCGATCCACCTCGAAGTGGCTGCGCAAATTCGCCCGCGTATCGCTGCGGCCGAAGCCGTCGGTGCCCAGCACGGTGTAGTGCATCGGCACGTAGGCGCGGACCTGCTCGGGGTAGGCGCGGATGTAGTCGGTCGAGACGATCGCCGGGCCCTGGCGGCCTTCCAGCAGGCTGGTGATGTACGCCTTGCGCGGGGCCTTCGACTCGGGGTTCATGCGGTTGTAGCGCTCGGCGTCGGCGCCGTCGCGGGCCAGCTCGTTGAAGCTCGGGCACGACCAGATGTCCGCGGTCACGCCGAAGTCCTTCTCCAGCAGTTCGGCGGCGGCGATCACCTCGCGCAAAATGGTGCCGCTGCCCATCAGCTGCACGCGCTGCTCGGTCTTCTTGGCCTTGCCGGCGTCCTTCAGCAGGTACATGCCCTTGATGATCCCCTCGGCGCTGCCCTCGGGCATGTCGGGGTGGCTGTAGTTCTCGTTCATCAGGGTCAGGTACCAGTACTCGTCGACCTGGTCCTCGAGCATGCGCTTCATGCCGTGCTGCAGCAGGGTGACGACTTCGTAGCTGAAGGTCGGGTCGTAGCTGCGCACGTTCGGGATCAGCCCGGCCTGCACCATGCTGTGGCCGTCTTCGTGCTGCAGGCCTTCGCCGTTGAGCGTGGTGCGGCCGGCGGTGGCGCCAAGCAGGAAGCCGCGCGCGCGCATGTCCGCGGCCTGCCAGGCGGAGTCGCCGATGCGCTGGAAGCCGAACATCGAGTAGTAGATGTAGAACGGGATCAGCTGCAGGTCGTTGGTGCTGTAGCTGGTGGCGCAAGCCATCCAGCTGGCGAACGCGCCGGCCTCGGTGATGCCCTCTTCCAGTACCTGGCCGGCGGCGTCCTCGCGGTAGTACATCAACTGGTCACGGTCGACCGGCTTGTACTTCTGGCCGTGCGGCGAGTAGATGCCGAGCTGGCGGAACATGCCTTCCATGCCGAAGGTGCGGGCTTCGTCGGCGACGATCGGTACGCAGCGCGGGCCGACCTGCTTGTCGCGCAGGGTGATGCTGAGCGCCTGCACGAACGCCATGGTGGTGCTGATCTCGCGCTCGCCGGTGGTCTTGAGCAGGCGCTCGAAGACTTCGAGCTTGGGCGCGGTCAGCGACTCGGTCGACTTGCGCCGGCGCTGCGGCAGGAAGCCGTTGAGCGCACTGCGGCGCTCCTTCATGTACTGCACTTCCTCGGAGTCTTCGCCGGGGTGGTAGAACGGCACCTTGCCCTCGGCCAACTGCTCGTCGGTCACCGGCACGTTGAAGCGGTCGCGGAAGATCCGCACCGCCTCGTCGTCCATCTTCTTGGTGCCGTGGGTCGGGTTGAGCGACTCGCCGGCATCGCCCATGCCGTAGCCCTTGACCGTCTTGGCCAGGATCACGGTCGGCATGCCCTTGGTCTTCACGGCCGCGTCGTAGGCGGCGTAGACCTTGTGCGGGTCGTGGCCGCC
>JBOHYC010000060.1:0-2817 GCA_050737755.1 Lysobacter sp. | reverse complement strand
TGGGGCAAGCGTCGCCGTTGCTGTATCGCACTGGCGATCGCGGTCGCTGGCGTGCCGACGGCAACCTCGAGCACCTCGGTCGCCTGGATTTCCAGGTCAAGGTCCGCGGCTACCGGATCGAACTGGGCGAGATCGAAAACAATCTCGCCAGCCACGCCGACGTGGCGCGGGTGGTGGTCATCGCGCGCGAAGACCGTCCCGGCGACGTGCGCCTAGTGGCCTATGTCGTGGCGCAGCCGGGACGCGCGGTCGACGAATCCGCACTTGTCGCGCATCTGCGCGGATCGCTGCCGGACTACATGATCCCGCAACATGTCATGGCGCTGGACGCGGTGCCGTTGCTGCCCAACGGCAAGGTCGACCGCAAGGGATTGCCGGCACCTGATACGACCATCCAGCGTAAAACAGCCAGCATCGCTCCGCGCAACGAGCTGGAACGCAAGATCGCCGCCACCATGGCCAGCGTGCTCGGCGTGTCGGAGATCAGCGTCGAGGACGACTTCTTCGCCGCCGGTGGACATTCGCTGTTGGCCGCCCAGCTGACCTCCCGGCTCAACCGCGAACTCGGCGTGGCGCTGTCGCTGCGGGCGCTGTTCGATGCCCCTACGGTCGCGCGCCTGGCGCGCCTGATCGGTGACACCGTCGGCGAACCCGCGCCGGTCCACGCCCCGATCCCGCGTCGGGCCGACCAGAGCCGGGCCCCGTTGTCGCTGATCCAGGAGCGGCTGCGGATGCTCGAGGAGTTCAATCCCGGGCAGCCGACCTACAACACTCCGTCGGCGCACACCTTGCTTGGCCCCTTGGACGCGGAGGTTTTCGAACGCGCCTTCCGTGCGATGGTCCAGCGCCAGACCGTGCTGCGCACCACCATAGGCGAGGAGGACGGCGAGCCGGTGCAAATCGTGCACGACGACTTCGCTACCGGCTTGTTGCCGGTGGTGGACATGAGGTCGATTCCCGCCGACCAGCGCGAGGCAATGCTGGACCGGCAACTTGCCGAACTCGTCGCCATCCCGTTCGATCTCTCGAAGCCGCCCCTGTTCACCGCGCGGCTGTACCGCATGGACGAGCAGCGCCACGTGCTGATGTTCATGCCGCACCACATCGTCTGGGACGGCTGGTCGTTCGACCTGCTGTACACCGACATCGCCGCGTTCTACCAGGCGTTCCTCGACGGCCGCGAGCCGGACCTGCCCGAGTTGCCGGTGACGTACGGCGATTTCGCTGCATGGCATCGCGAGTGGATCAAGGGACCGGAGTACGCCGCGCAGCTGGATTTCTGGCGCACGCGCCTGGCCGGAAACCGCCTGGAGGGATCCCGCAAGGTCCGGGCGCTGCCGACCGACCACCCGCGGCGTCCCGGGATGTCCGGTCGCGCCTCGTCGCACAAGTTCGAGATCCCGGTCGCACTGGCGGAACGACTGCGCGAGTCCGGGCTGAAGATCGAAGCAACCATGTTCGTGACCCTGCTGGCGGCCTACTTCACTCTGCTGCACGGTGTCAGTGGCCAGGACAACCTGATCGTCGCGACCCCGGTGCGCGGGCGCCACAGGCCGGAAGTCGAGGCGATGATGGGCTACTTCGCCAACCTGCTGCCGCTGCGGATGGAGATCGATCCGACGCTGCGTTTCGCCGACGTGGTCAAGGCGACCAAGGAACTGGTGCTCGACAGCCTGGGCAACCCCGACATCCGACTGGAAGACCTCATGAGCGAGCTGAGCGTGCGCACTGCCAGCGGCGGTCGCATGCTCTACCAGTCGCTGTTTTCGTTCCAGGACATCCGCCAGCGCGAGTTGAACTGGGGCAACGTGGTCCACGAGCGCCGTGCATTGCCGCATCCCGGGGTGACCGAGGATCTGGCGATCTGGTTCGTGGAGGAGGTCGACAAACTCAGCGCTGCGGTGGTCTACAACACCGAGCTGTTCCGCCCGGAAAGCGCCGACCTGTTGCACCAGCGCTATCTGGCGATCATCGAGGCGGTAGCGAACGATCCGTACCGGCCGATCGCGGAACTGACCCGGTTCGAGGGTCTCGCGCCGCTGGACCTGAAGGACTGGGACGCCGCCGCGACATCGAAGGTGGAGCCGTCGCGCACGGCCGCGGTTGTGGCTCCGGTTGCGCCACAGCCGGCGGCTGGCGCCACCGTCGCCGCCAACGACCCGCTGCTGGCCCAACTGGCGGCGGTGTGGAGTGGCCTGCTCGGGACCAACGCAATCACGCCCGATGATGACTTCTTCGACCTGGGCGGCAACTCTCTGGACGCCGTGCAGATGTTCCAGCAGGCCAGCCAGCTCACGGGCACCAACCTGCCGCTGGCGACGCTGCTGGCCGCGCCGACCCTGCGTGGCTTGACTGCCGCGTACCGGAACGCGGGCGCCCTTGCCGCGACGGTGTCGATCTCGATCGACTCTGCTCCGGACAAACCGCTGTCGAACGATCCCTGGGCGCCGCTGGTGCCCATCCGGACCGGGGGCACGCGTACACCGCTGTTCCTGGCCCATGCGGTCGGCGGCAACGTGCTCAATTACCAGCATCTTGCGAAGAAGCTGCCCGCCGACCAGCCCGTGTATGGGCTGCAGGCGATTGGCCTGGACGGACGCACGCCGCCGCTACAGCGGGTCGAGGACATGGCACGCCGTTACGTAGCCGAGATCCGGCAGGTGCAGCCGCAAGGCCCGTATCGCCTGGCTGGCGGGTCGATGGGCGGCATCATCGCCTTCGAGATGGCCCAGCAACTGGTTGCCGCCGGACAGCAGGTCGCGTTCCTCGGTTTGATCGATACATCCGCCGACTACGGCGAACGCTGCCGACGCGAAG
>JBOHYC010000059.1:0-2197 GCA_050737755.1 Lysobacter sp. | reverse complement strand
CTCCTGCATGCCATGCAGGCGCTCTCCCAGCTGAGCTATGGCCCCACGGGCTGGAAAGTCGACAAGCTTAGGGACGGCTCCCGAAATCGTCAAGCGATCTTTGCGAGTTTGCTGAACTTTTTTTCATCCGGCACCAATGTCGCCATGCCGTGGCCGCGGTCGGACAGGTATTGCAGCCATTTGCCGAGGAAGGTGTTCATCCGCAGCCGGTGCCCGACCACCTCGGCCGGCGGCGGATACATGCCGATGACGTCCTGCCAGCGGCGGCCGATGTAGCAATGGGTGGCTTCGAGCTGGCGCGCGTCGTGGTACTGGCGCAGGAACGCCGACGGGTCCGGCTGTCCGGTCACCGGGTCGGGCATGGCATAGGTCAGGCGAAGCTCGGTGGTGTAGGCGTGCTGCGCGATCACTTCGACCTGCAGGTCGAGCCCGTCACCGACACTCGACACGTAACTGCCCTGCCCCAACCGGGCCGGGGCGAACATGTGTTCAAGCCGTTCGTGATTCTCGGTGTACAGCGCCATCAGCCATCCGAAACGGCTCAGCGTGGGGATGCGCGCGGTGCGGGTGGCGAGCGAACTCATGGCTCGATCCTACACGCCTCAGAACATCTCGCGGTGGATCCCCAGGGTCGACATCACCTTGCTCGAGATTTCCTCGATCGAGGTATTGGTCGTGGTCTGGGTCGGGATGCGCTCGGCCCGGAACAGGGCTTCGGCCTTGGCAACCTCGCGACGGCAGGTCTCCAGCTTGGCGTAATCGGAGTTCGGCCGACGCTCCTGGCGGATCTGCTGCAGGCGGACCGGGTCGATACTCAGCCCGAACAGCTTGGAGCGGTACTGCCGCAAGCGTTCCGGCAGGCGGTCGTGCTCGAGGTCTTCCTCGGTCAGCGGGTAGTTCGCCGCGCGCACGCCGTAATGCAATGCGAGGTACACGCAGGTCGGGGTCTTGCCGGCCCGCGACACCGCGACCAGGATCACGTCGGCGTCCTCGTAATCGACCGCAATGCCGTCGTCGTGGGTCAGCGCGTAGTTCATCGCGTTGATGCGGCGGTGATAGGCATCGAAGTCGACGATGGCGTGCGCCCGGCCAACGTGGCGCTGGCGACTTTCGCCCAACTCGCGCTCCAGCGGCTCGATGAATGGCGCGAACACATCCAGCATCAGCGCCCCGCTCTCGGCCAGGGCCTCGCTGACGTCGCTGTCCATGCAGGAGTTGATCACCACCGGCTTCAACCCGTGGCGCTCTCCGGCAGTGCGGATGCGTTCGGCTGCGCTGCGGGCACGGTCGATGCTGTCGACGAAGGAGATCCGCTCGCTGGTGAAGTGGTTGTCGGTGAACTGGGTCAGGAGGCTGTGGCCGATGGTCTCGGCGGTGATGCCGGTGCCATCGGAAACGTAGAAGACCGGTCGAACTGCCGCCATCACTGACCCCGCTGGTTGGAGATGCGCCCTGGACGTGCGCAAACAGGAAAAAGCCCGTCGAATCAAGCTTGTATGCATCCGACGCAGGAGCGATCATAGCCGCTTGGCGTGCCTGGACGCGCCCAAACCACGGAGATCGGCTGTCTTGAACGAGAACATCCTCTGGCTGCACGCGCTGCGCCTCGACGACCTGGCCCGCGTCGGCGGCAAGAATTCGTCGCTCGGCGAGATGATCGGCAACCTCGCCAACCTCGGAGTATCGGTGCCCGGCGGCTACGCCACCACGGCCGAGGCGTTCAAGGATTTCATCGCCCACAACGACCTGCACCAGCGGATCTTCGACCGCCTGGCCGATCTCGATGTCGAGGACGTCGGTGCGCTGACCCAGGCCGGCACGCAGATCCGCCAGTGGGTGATCGATGCACCGCTGCAGCCCGAACTCGACCGCGACATCCGCAGCGCCTATCGCCAGCTTTGCTCGGAGAATGGCGGAGGCGATGTCGCCGTCGCGGTGCGCTCGTCAGCAACTGCCGAGGACCTGCCGGACGCGAGCTTCGCAGGCCAGCAGGAAACCTTCCTCAACGTGACCGGCGAGGACGATGTCGTCGTCAAGGTCAAGGAAGTCTTCGCCAGCCTCTACAACGATCGCGCGATCGCCTACCGCGTGCACCACGGTTTCAAGCACGAGGACGTGTTCCTGTCGGCCGGCGTGCAGTTGATGGTCCGCTCCGACGTCGGTGCGTCCGGCGTGCTGTTCACCCTTGATACCGAGT
>JBOHYC010000058.1:0-33434 GCA_050737755.1 Lysobacter sp. | reverse complement strand
GGCCTGACCGGGCTGCGCTTCAACATCGGCAAGGTCGAGGGCGGCATCAAGGCCAACATGATCGCGCCGAGCGCCGAGGTCCGGTTCGGATTCCGGCCGCTGCCGTCGATGTCGATTGACGAACTGCATGTGCGTTTCGGCACGCTGGTCGAGGCGGGCGCAATCGAGCGCTACGAAGAAACCTTCCGCGGGCCGCCGCTGCCATCGGGAGACATCGCCACCGCCGAGGAACACCGGTTGGAAGCACGCGACCTCGCCGAGGCGCTGGACCTGCCGATCGGCAACGCGGTCGATTTCTGGACCGAGGCGTCGCTGTTCTCCGCTGCAGGGTTGACCGCGATTGTCTACGGCCCGGGCGACATCGCGCAGGCGCACACCGCCGACGAGTGGGTGGCGCTGGAACAATTGCAGCGTTATGGCGAATCGGTAGCCCGAATATTCGGAAGCGCTCCTACGTAGGAGCGACGTAAGTCGGGACTCACTGATGCCACGATTTTCTTCGCGTTCGCGACTCACGTCGCTCCTACAAGTGCAACCACAACGTCCTGTCCAATGACAATTTCCCCAAACAGCCACGACATCCAGACCCGCCAGACCATCGTGCGGCTGCTCTCCAGCATGGCCAGCGCCAAGGAGATCAGCCAGTACCTCAAGCGTTTCTCGCAGCTGGATGCGGCGCGTTTCGCGGTGGTCAAGGTCGGTGGCGCGGTGTTGCGCGACGACCTCGATGCGCTGACCTCGTCGTTGGCGTTCCTGCAGGACGTCGGCCTGACCCCGATCGTCGTCCACGGCGCCGGCCCGCAACTGGACGAGGCGATGGCCGCCGCCGGCATCGAGAAGCAGACCGTCAACGGCCTGCGCGTCACCTCGCCAGAGGCGCTGGCGGTGGTGCGCCGGGTGTTCCACAGCCAGAACCTGAAGCTGGTCGAGGCGCTGCAACGCGGCGATGCGCGCGCGACCTCGATCGTGTCGGGCGTATTCGAGGCCGACTACCTCGACCAGGGCACCTACGGCCTGGTCGGCGAGGTCAAGCGGGTCGACCTGGCGCCGATCCAGGCCAGCCTGCAGGCCGGGTCGATCCCGGTGATCGCCAGTCTCGGCGAGACCGTTGGCGGGCAGATCGTCAACATCAACGCCGACTTCGCGGCCAATGAACTGGTGCAGGTGTTGCAGCCGTACAAGATCGTGTTCCTGACCGGCACCGGCGGCCTGCTGGACGAGCAGGGGCGGGTGATCGACTCGATCAACCTGTCGACCGAATACGAGCACCTGCTCGCGCAGCCGTGGGTCAACGGTGGCATGCGGGTCAAGATCGAGCAGATCAAGCAGTTGCTCGACCGCTTGCCGCTGTCGTCGTCGGTGTCGATCACCAAGCCGGCCGAGCTGGCCAAGGAGCTGTTCACCCACAAGGGCTCGGGCACGCTGGTGCGGCGCGGTGAGCGGGTGCTGCAGGCCGATGGCTGGGACGCGCTGGACCTGCCGCGCCTGCGCACGCTGATCGAGTCCGCGTTCGGGCGGCGGCTGGCGGCGGACTATTTCGAACGCACCGCGCTGCATCGCGCCTACGTGAGCGAGAACTACCGTGCCGCGGTGATCCTCACCGATGTCGACGGCCATGCGTATCTGGACAAGTTCGCCGTGCTCGACGAGGCGCAGGGCGAGGGCCTCGGCCGCGCTGTCTGGCTGGTGATGCGTGAACAGAACCCGCGGCTGTTCTGGCGTTCGCGCCATGGCAACCCGGTCAACGCGTTCTACTACGCCGAGTCCGACGGCCACTACAAACAGGAGCAGTGGAAGGTGTTCTGGTACGGGCTAGCCGGTTTCGATGAAGTCGCGCGCTGCGTCACCCACTGCCGCGACCGTGCGCCGACCCTGCTCGAACCGCTGGAGGCCGCATGAGCGTCGCGACCGCACGCGCCATCAAGATCGGCATTGTGGGCGCGCGTGGCCATGTCGGCGCCGAACTGATCAGGCTGGTTTCGAACCATCCCCGTTTCGAGCTGGCGTTCGTGTCCTCGCGCGAGCTCGACGGACAGCGTCTCGCCGACCACAGCGACGCCTACTCCGGCTCTTTGCGTTTCAGTGCGCCCGGCCACGAGCAATTGCCGGACCTGCAAGCCGATGCGATCGTGTTGGCGCTGCCCAACGGCAAGGCCGCGCTGTGCGTGGATGCGTACGATGCCGCCGGTTCGAATGCCGACTCCGGTCCGGTAATCATCGACCTGTCCGCCGACTACCGCTTCGATGACGACTGGTACTACGGCCTGCCGGAACTGACCCGCGACAGCTACTCCGGCCAACGCCGGATCAGCAACCCGGGCTGCTATGCCACCGCGATGCAACTGGCGATCGCGCCGATGCTCGATGTGCTGGAAGGTCCGGTGCAGTGCTTCGGCGTGTCCGGGTACTCAGGCGCGGGGACGACGCCGTCGGACAGGAACGACCCGGCCAAGCTGCGCGACAACCTGATGCCGTATGCGCTGACGGGACACGTGCATGAGCGCGAGGTGTCGTCGCGGCTCGGCCATGCGGTGGAGTTCATGCCGCACGTGGCGCCGCATTTCCGGGGTATCACCGTGACCGCAAACCTGCATCTCACGCGACCGTTCACCCTCGACGAAGTGCGGGCACGCTACCGCGACCGCTATGCCGGCGAGCCGCTGGTTCGCGTACTCGACGAGGCGCCGTGGGTCAGTGCGATTGCCGGCCGGCACCACGTCGAGGTCGGAGGTTTCACTCTGTCGGAAGACGGCCGGCGTTTGGTCGTGGTCGCCACCGAGGACAACCTGCTCAAGGGCGCCGCGACGCAAGCGCTGCAGAACCTCAATCAGGCCTTCGGTCTGCGCGGGTTGACCGGAATCCCCCTGCCACCTTCCTCCGATGTAGGAGCGACGTGAGTCGCGACCGCACGGCGACCCCGGGACTCCGCGCATTCGCGACTCACCTCGCTCCTACAGGATTCCACGCCCTCCAACGCTCCAACAGGAAACATCACAGATGACCGACCTCCTCTGGCAGAAACCCGGCGTCAAGCTCGACGCACGCATCCAGCAGTTCTGCGCCGGCGACGACGTCATCCTCGACCGCGAGTTCTTCCTGTTCGACATCCAGGCCAGCGTCGCGCATGCCGAAGGCCTGCAGCGGATCGGCATCCTCGACAACGACGAGCTGGCCGGCATCGTCCGTGAGCTGGGCGCATTGGCCGCGGACTTCGAGGCGGGACGCTTCGTCCTCGACGATCGCTACGAAGACGGCCACTCGGCGATCGAGGCGCGCCTGATCGATCGGCTTGGCGACGCCGGCCGCAAGATCCACACCGGCCGCAGCCGCAATGACCAGGTGCTGGTCGCGACCCGGTTGTGGCTGAAGGATCGGCTCGCACGGCTGCTGGCATCGTGCCGCGAGGCGGCCACCGTCGCGCTGGACCGCGCAGGGGTCGAGGCGTCGTTGCCGTTGCCCGGTTACACCCACCTGCAGCGCGCCGTGGTGTCCTCGGCCGGCATGTGGTGGTCGGCGTGGGCCGAGGCATTCATCGATGACGCCACCCGCGCCCGCGACACCCTCGCGTGGGTCGACGCCAATCCGCTCGGCAGCGCCGCCGGCTACGGCGTCAACCTGCCGCTCGACCGCGACCACACCACGCAGGCGCTCGGGTTCGGCCGTATGCAGGTCTCGGCGACCTACGCGCAGTTGTCGCGCGGCAAGTTCGAGCTGGCCGCGATCGAGGCGCTGTCGAGCGCGATGCTGGACCTGCGACGGCTGGCCTGGGACCTGAGCCTGTTCACCAGTGCCGAGTTCGGGTTTGTCGCATTGCCGGCGCAGTACACCACCGGCAGCTCGATCATGCCGAACAAGCGCAACCCCGACGTCATCGAACTGATGCGTGCCAGCTACGCGAGCGTCGCCGCCGGCCGCGCCGAGATCGAGCACTTGCTGTCACTGCCGTCGGGCTACCACCGCGATCTGCAGTTCTCCAAGGGCGCCATCTTCCACGCGTTCGGCCGCGGGCTGGGCGCGCTGGAGTTGCTGCCGGACCTTTTGCGCAACCTGGAGTGGAAGGCCGACGCGATGCGCGCCGCGCTCGACCCGTCGATGTACGCGACCGACCTCGCGATCGACCTCGCGCGCGACGGCGTGCCGTTCCGCGATGCCTACCGGAGGGCCGCGGACCCCGCGCGTTGGAACGAGGGAGACGCGGACGCGAGCCTGGTTGCACGGACCTCGCCGGGAGCGGCGGGTGACCTGCGTTTGGACGTGTTGCGCGAGCGATTGGATTCGCTTGGCTGATGCCATGCAAACACGCGAATCAATGCCTTTTGTAGGAGCGACGTGAGTCGCGATTTCACTGATGCCCGGGATCGCCGTGCAATCGCGACTTACGTCGCTCCTACATCAACGCCCATCCGCGATTAGCCGCTGCACCCACTGCCGCATGAACGGCGCATTGGCCTGGAAAGCCCATAAATGTTAAGGTTCCGGGCTTACGAGCACAGCTTCCGGCGTTGGTGGACGTAACGCCGTTGTCCTGCACATGCGCTCCCGGGTTCCTTTCCGAACCGTCACCTTGAGCGCTTTCTTCGCGCGCACTCCCGCAGTGCATCGCCATCCGCAGGCAATGATTCCCGACTGATCAAGTCTTGATCTGCCCAGTCGTTTTGATCCGTGTGTCAGGCGCCGATCCGCGTGGGCATCACCGGTTGGCTGTTCTCCGATACGCCGCGTCCGCGTTGCGGACCGCGCCCCGTACATTTTCAGGAGGACCGATCAGACACATGACTCCAGTATTTCCGGAACAGCCCATGCCGCCATGGCGGCGCGCCGTGCTCAAGGTCGGCAGCAGTTTGCTGAGCGATGGCCAGGGCGGACTCGGCAAGCGCAACGCCGCGGCACTCGCCAACATGATCGCGCGCTTCCGGGAGCAGGGCCGCGAGGTCCTGCTGGTGTCCTCCGGCGCGGTGGCGGCGGGGCGCGGAATGCTCTCGAGCACTCGCGCCGGCCTGGTGCAGCGCCAGGCGCTGGCGGCGATCGGGCAGACCCCGATGCTCGCGCTGTGGCAGGGCCTGGCGCAGCAACCCGTCGCGCAGGTGTTGCTGAGCCACGATGACCTGCGCAACCGGCGGCGCTACCTCAATGCGCGCGCAACCCTGCGCGAGTTGTTGCGGATCGGCGCGTTGCCGATCGTCAACGAGAACGACACCGTCGCCGTCGACGAGCTCCGGCTGGGCGACAACGACAATCTCGCCGCCGTCGTCGCCAGCCTGGTCGACGCCGACGTGCTGCTGATCGCGACCGACACCGCCGGCCTCTACACCGGCCATCCCGGCAACGACCCGGCCGCGGTGCCGGTGCCGCGCATCGAGGAAATCACGCCCGACATCATGCTGATGGCGCAGGGCGGGGCAGGCTCGCTTGGCACCGGTGGCATGTACACCAAGCTGGAAGCGGCCACCAAGACCGCCGCGGCCGGCATCGATACCGCGCTGTTCTGCGGCCACGACGCCGACACCATCGCGGCGCTGGCCGATGACCGCTTGCACGGCACTTTCATCCCCGCCCATGGCGACCGCCTGGTCGCGCGCAAGATGTGGCTGCGGCACACCCCGCCGAGCGGGGGCGCGATCCGGATCGATGCCGGCGCGGCCGCGGCGCTGTCCGAGCAGGGCGCCTCGCTGTTGCCCGGTGGCGTGGTCTCGGTCGAAGGCGACTTCAACCGCGACGCGATGGTCGATGTCTTGCCGGCCGAAGGCTATCGCCGCCTTGCCCGCGGCCTCGTTCAGTACCAGTCGACCGATCTGCAACGCATCGCGGGATGCCACAGCAGCGAGATCGAGGGCGTACTGGGTTTCAACAACTGCCATTCGGTGATCCGCCGCGAAGACATGGTGCTGCTGAGCGCCGCCGCGGCCGCTGCCACCCCCGAACTGTTCATGGAGACCTGCTGATGAGTGATTCCACCACCACCGCACCGATGACGAGCGAGTCGAACGCGACCGGCTCGAACGCGAGCGCCCCGAGCACCGACGGCTACGTCCGAGGCCTCGCCGAGCGTGCCCGCGCAGCCTCGCAGACCATTGCTGCGCTCGATGGCGAACAGCGCGTCGCGCTCATGCAGGCCATGGCCGATGCCGTGGCCGCCGGCCGCGACGACATCCTCGCGGCCAATGCCGCCGACATGCAGCGCGCCGCCGATGCCGGAACCACCGGCGCGATGCTCGACCGGCTCAAGCTCGACCCCGAACGCATCGAAGGCATCGTCGCCGCGATCCGCGAGGTGGCCGAACTGCCCGATCCGGTCGGCGAGGTCACCCGCAGCGAGACGCGCCCCAATGGCCTGAAGGTCGAGAAGGTCCGCATCCCGCTCGGCCTGATCGCGATGATCTACGAAGCGCGACCGAACGTGACTGCCGACGCCGCGGCGCTCTGCCTGCGCGCCGGCAACGCCGTGCTGCTGCGCGGCGGTTCGGAGGCGCGCGACAGCAACATTGCCATCGCCGCCTGCCTGCACCGTGCGTTACGCGACCAGGGCCTGCCAGCCGAAGCGGTATCGCTGGTCGAGGACACCGCGCGCGAACACGTGCTGGAACTGCTGCAGCTGTCGGACCTGATCGACCTGGCGATCCCGCGCGGTGGCGAGAAGCTGATCCGCTTCGTCGCCGAACACGCCCGCGTGCCGGTGATCAAACACTACAAGGGCGTCTGCCACCTGTATGTCGACCGTGCCGCCGACCTCGACCTGGCGTTGAAGCTGGCGATCGACGGCAAGCTCTCACGCCCCGGCGTGTGCAATGCGCTGGAGACGATGCTGGTGCATGCCGAGGTTGCCGAACAGTGGCTGCCGGGTGCGTTGGCGGAACTCACCGCGCGTGGCGCCGAGATCCGCGGCTGCGAGCGCACGCGGGCGCTGTTCCCCGACGCGATTGCTGCCACCGACGCCGACTACGACGCGGAGTTCCTGGCGCCAATCCTCGCGGTGCGCGTGGTCGACAGCATCGAGGATGCGATCGCCCATATCCATCGCTACACCTCCGACCACACCGAGGTGATCGTCAGTGCAGACAGCGCCGCGACCGACCGCTTCGTCCGCGGGATCCGCAGTTCGGCGGTGGTGGTCAACGCCTCGTCGCGCTTCAACGACGGCGGCGCGCTCGGCCTGGGCGCGGAGATCGGCATCTCGACCACCCGCCTGCATGCCTATGGACCGATGGGCTTGGAGTCACTGACGATCGAACGCTACGTGGTGCGCGGTGAGGGTCAGGTGCGGCATCCGGATGTGGCCAAGGTCGCCTCAGTCGGGTAGGGCGCGGCCTGACAGGCACAAAAAAACCGGCCTCGGCCGGTTTTTTGCTATCTGCTTGATTTGATTGGTCGGGGAGACAGGATTCGAACCTGCGACTTCTACGTCCCGAACGTAGCGCTCTACCAGGCTGAGCTACACCCCGACAGCAGAGCCGCGAATTTTAGACAGTGCTGCGGAGTTAGGCAAGGGGTTGGCGTTGCCGGGCGACGGGAATTGGACCGGCCCGCTAAACTGTGGCGATCCGTCCGCGACACCGCCGTCACTGGAGCTTTGCTTGATCAAGCCGCGTACCCCACCGGGGATCATGGAGCTGCTGCCTCCCGACCAGATCGCCTTCCAGCGCATGCTGGACACGATCCGCCGCAACTATGAACGCTTCGGCTTCCTGCCGGTGGAAACGCCGGTGATGGAGCTGTCGGAGGTGCTGCTGACCAAATCCGGCGGCGAGACCGAGCGGCAGGTGTATTTCGTGCAGTCCACCGGCGCTCTGGAGAAGGGTGGCGACGGGTTGCCCGAGCTGGCGTTGCGTTTCGACCTCACGGTGCCGCTGGCGCGCTACGTCGCGGAGCACGAGCACGACCTCGCGTTCCCGTTCCGGCGCTATCAGATGCAGCGGGTCTACCGCGGCGAGCGCGCCCAGCGTGGCCGCTTCCGCGAGTTCTACCAGTGCGACATCGACGTGGTCGGCAAGGACGCGCTGAGCGTGCGTTTCGATGCCGAGATCCCGGCGGTGATCCACGCGGTGTTCTCCGAGCTGGCGATCGGCAAGTTCACCATCCAGCTCAACAACCGCAAGCTGCTGCGCGGCTTCTTCGAGGCCCAGGGCGTGGCCGATGGCGAGTTGCAGGCGCGCGTGCTGCGCGAGGTCGACAAGCTCGACAAACGCGGAGCCGATTACGTGCGCGACACGCTGACCGGCGAGGGTTTCGGCCTTGATGCCACGGCGGTCGCGGCGATCATGGCGTTCGTCGAGGTGCGCTCCACGTCGCACGCCGATGCGTTGCAGCGGCTGGACGCCCTTGGTGAAGGCAACGAGTCGCTGCGCGAGGGCGTGGCCGAGTTGCGCGAAGTGCTCGAGCTGGTCCGTGCGCTCGGCGTCCCCGAGGCCGACTACGCGCTCAACTTCTCGATCGCGCGCGGGCTGGATTACTACACCGGCACCGTCTACGAGACCACGCTGGACGACTACCCGCAGATCGGCTCGATCTGTTCCGGAGGCCGCTACGACAACCTGGCCGGTCACTACAGCAAGTCAAAACTGCCCGGCGTCGGCATCTCGATCGGCCTGACCCGACTGTTCTGGCAGCTGCGCGAGGCCGGGCTGGTCGACAGCGGCGCGAGCACGGTGCAGGTGCTGGTCACCCAGATGGACCCCGCGCATCTGCCGCAAGGATTGGCGGTTGCCCATGAGTTGCGGCAGGCCGGGCTCAATACCGAGGTGGTAATGGAGTCGTCGAAGCTGGCGAAACAGTTCAAGTACGCCGACCGCGCCGGCATCCGCTTTGTGGTGGTGATGGGCGAGGACGAGATCGCCAAGGACACGGTGACGGTCAAGGACCTGCGCCGGGCCGATCAGTTCGAGGTGGCACGGGCCGAGTTGGCCAAGGCGTTGCGGGTCGAACTGGCCCAGCCACACATGGAGGCACAGCGATGAAGCCGGTACGTCTGGATGGCCGCTCGCTGACGCGCGCGCAACTGGTTGCGGTCGCGCATGGCGCGCAGGTTGAACTGGCCGAGGAGCAACTTCCGGCCGTCGCGCGCGCCGCCGAATTCCTCGCCGAGCAGGTGCGTCGCGAGGAGCCGATCTACGGCGTCTCGACCGGTTTTGGCAGCAATGCCGATCGACTGCTCGGCGCGCATCGCCTGCGCGCGGAGCTACCCGGCGAGCCGCAACCGGCCGGGACCCTGCACGAGGAACTGCAGCGCAACCTGATCATCACCCATGCCGTATGCGTAGGCGAGCCGTTTGCGTCGGACGTGGTACGCGCGATGCTCTGCATCCGTATCAACACCCTGATGCGGGGCCACTCCGGCATCCGTGTGCACACGCTGCAGGCGCTGGTGGCCATGCTCAACGCCGGCATCGTGCCGGTGGTGCCGCAGCTGGGCTCGGTTGGCGCGTCGGGTGATCTCGCGCCGCTGTCGCACCTGGCCATCGTGTTGCTTGGCGGTGGCGAAGCGTTCTACCAGGGCGAACGCGTCAGCGGCGCCGAGGCGCTGGACCGCGCGGGGCTGCAACCGGTCGTGCTGTCGTACAAGGAGGGCCTGGCGCTCAACAACGGCACCGCGCAGATGCTGGCCTGCGGCGTGCTGGCGTTGTCGAAACTCGAGGACCTGCTGGACACCGCCGACCTCGCCGCGGCGATGACGATCGACGCGTTCGCCGGCCGCCTGGGCGCGTTCGCGGAGGAGGTCCACGCGCTGCGTCCCCATCCCGGACAGGTCGAAGTTGCCGCGCACCTGCGCCGCCTGCTCGACGGGTCGACGCTCGCCGATATCCCGTACCACTTGGTGCCTGCGTTCAAACCATGGTCGCCACGAAGTTGGGATACACCCGACGCGCAGGCGCTGCGTTTCGACATCGGCTGGAACTGGGTGTCGTTCGACCAACGCCACGGCCGCGAGAAGTTCTATACGCGGTTCCGTCCGTTCCGCGGCGGCAAGAAGCACCAGCCGCAGGACAGCTATTCGCTGCGCTGCATCCCGCAGGTGCATGGCGCGGTGCGCGATGCGGTCGCGCAGGCCGCGCGGGTTCTGGAGGTCGAGCTCAATGCCCTGACCGACAACCCGATCGTGTTCCCGGATGCCGACAAGGAGCATGTCGAGCAACAGGTGATTTCCGCCGGTCATTTCCACGGCATGCCGCTGGCGCTGGTGATGAGCTACGTCAAGGCCGCGATCCCGGTGCTGGCATCGATCTCCGAGCGTCGCCTCAACAAGCTGGTCGATCCGGCCACCAACGACGGCCTGCCGGCCTTCCTGATCGGCAACGAGGACTCGACCGAGTCGGGTTTCATGATCGTGCAGTACACCGCCGCGGCGATCGTCAACGACCTGGCCAGCCGCGCGCATCCGGCCTCGGTGTATTCGATCCCGACCAGCGCCAACGCCGAGGACCACGTGTCGATGGGTGCCAACGAGGCGCGCCACGTGCTGGCGATGGCCGACGACCTCGGCAAGGTGCTGGCGCTGGAGCTGTACACCGCGGCGCAGGCGCTCGACCTGCGTCGCGACATGATCAATGCCGCTCGCGACCTGGCCGACCGCGCCGATGCCACGGTGTTGGCGGAGAAAGTGCAGGGTGCGCCACGTCCGGACGCTGCCGACCATGCCGGCTTCATTGCCGAGGTCGAGGCGTTGCGGGTCGAATTGGCCGGGGCCGACGAGTTCCGGCCGGGCCACGCGGTCGCCGCCGCGCATGCCGCGATCCGGGCACGGATCCCGTTCCTGCAACGCGACCGTGCGCTTGATGGTGAGGTCGCCGCGGCGGTGCAACTGGTAGTGGATGGCGAGGTGCTGTCGGCGGCGCGACTGGCCTGAGGCTGTCGCGCCGACGGATCAGGTAATCGTCAGCGGTTCGATCCGCGGCGCCGGCCGCACGCAATCGCGACCGTCCGCCTTGGCCCGGTACAGGGCTTCGTCGGCGCGTTGCAACGCGTTGTCGATGCCGCCGGACTGGTCGTTGTCGAGCTCGTGCACACCGATGCTTGCAGTGACGGTTATCTCGCGGCCGTTGCTGCTGCAGGGCTCATCGCCGAGGTGCTGGCGCAGGTCCTCGGCGACCACCAGCGCGGCCTGCAGGTCGAGCCCCGGCAGCCCGACCACGAACTCCTCGCCGCCGAAACGCGCCAGCAGCGCGCCGTGCGGTCGCAGTGCCTGGCCGATCGTGCGCGCCGCCCAGCGCAGGCACTCGTCGCCGGTCAGGTGGCCGTGGCGGTCGTTGACCTGCTTGAAGTGGTCCAGATCGATCATCAGCAGCGACAGCGGCCGGTCCTGGCTGCGCGCCTGCGCCATGAGCTGTTCGAAACGTTCGCGGAAATGCACCCGGGTGTGCAGCCCCGTCAGGCCGTCGCGCTGGCTGGACTCGCGCAGGCGTGCGTGGGCGTCGCCGAGCTGGCCCAATGCGTTGCGCAACTCGGCCGTGCGCTGCTCGACCTTGTGTTCCAGTTGGTGCTTGGCCTCGCGCACGATGCGCTCGTTCTCGTTGCGCAACGCCGCGTACCGGTACCCCAGCGCGATCGACAGCAGCAGCATCTCCAGCGCGGAGCCGAACTGCACGCCGTAGGCGGTGACGAAGTTCTTCGGCAGCAGGCCGAACGCGACCGCCGCGATCATCCCGGTGCCCAGCAGGAATGCACCCCAGGCCAGCAGGAACAACCTCGCAGGCTTGTATCCTCGGCGCATCACCACCACCGCCTCGATCGCGATCCAGCTGATGCTGATGAACACCGTGGCCGACGCGATCGGGGTGGATATCCGGTATGGCAACTGGGTCGAGGCGATCCCGAGCAGCACAAAGAACGCGATCATCCCCAGCCCGATGTAATCGCCGAATCGCCAGCGTTGCCGCAACTCCAGGAAGGTCCGCGCGAACTGCTGCATCCCGACCTGCGCCAGGCAGATCGACAACGGTACCGACTTGTCCGCCAGCCAGGTTGAATTCGGCCACAGGTATTCGAAGCCCAGCCCGTTGAGGGTGAACAGCACAAGCCCGAACGCGAAGATATGCAGCAGGTACCAGAAGTAGCTGGCGTCGCGCAGCTGGAGCCAGAGCACAAGGTTGTAGAAGAACAGCGCCAGCAGGATGCCGTAGTAGAGCCCGATACCGAACTGCGCGTCGCGCGATACCTCGGCGAACGCGGCCGGGGTGTAGAGCGACAACAGCACCTGCATCGAGCTCTGGCTTTCCACGCGCAGCAGCATGTCGATCGGCTGGTCGGGCGGCAGGTGCAGCCAGAAGTTGGGCATCCGATAGCGGATGCTGCGGGCATCGAACGGTAACGCGTCGCCACCGTCGTGACGGGTCACGCGGCCATCGGGATACAGGCTGTACACCGAGAGCCGATCACTCAGCGGATAGTCCTGGACCAGCAGCCAGCGTGGTTCGACCGGGCTGCGATTGACCAACCGCACATGAAACCAGTACGCGCCGGTCTGGAACCCGAACGCGGCATTGCCGGCCGGGAGCGCCTGGAAGTTACCGTGTCGCAGGTGTCCGCGGACTTCGGCCAGACCGTCGTTTCCAGAGACGTCGTGGTAGTAGGCGACGTACGGATTCAACGCCAGTCGCGATGTTCCCGTGGTGAGCTCCAGCGTGGGTGGCATCGCACCTGCCTCGGATGAAGGCAGTGCAGGGCGCGCCTGCGTCCAGCCGCAAACCAGCGCCAGTAGCAGTACCAATAACGCAACCTGACAGGTTGTCCCCGACTTGCAGCGCATTCCCCGACCCTTCCTGGCGGCTCGTACATCTTGTTCAGTCTGCGCTGCGAGTGTACTTCGCGGACGAGCGCGGTGTTGACGGGGGTTTCCGGCATGCTGTCTAATGTATTAACGCGTTAATACATTAAGGCAAATAAATGAAGCGACGACCCGGCGACATCGAAGGGCAGGAAGACGTGCTCGACACCCTCGCGGTGGCCATCAATGGCCTTCGTGGCAGCGACGAGGTGCGCGCTTTCCTGGAGGACCTTTGCACCCCGGCGGAGCTGGAATCCATGACCGACCGCTGGCGGGTCGTACCGCTGCTGCAGGAGGGCATTCCCTATCGCGAGATCCACGAGCGCACCCAGGTCAGCGTGACCACCATCGGTCGCGTTGCCCGCACGCTCGATCGTGGTGCCGGCGGCTACGACCTCGCGGTGCGGCGCAGTCGCGGCCGCACGGGTTGAGACGCTTCGACAACATGACAGGTACAACCCGATGACCAGCACCAAGCCTGCCGCACGCGATCGCCTGCGCATCGCGATACAGAAATCCGGCCGCTTGGCAGAACCTGCCCGAAGCCTGCTCGCCTCCTGTGGCCTGGGTTGGCGCGAAAGCCGCGATCGCCTGTTCTGCTACGGCGAGACATTGCCCATCGACCTGTTGCTGGTGCGCGACGACGACATCCCCGCGTTGATCGCGGACGGCGTTTGCGACTTGGGAGTGGTCGGCCGCAACGTGCTGTGCGAAGCGGATGGCGTACGTATCGCCAGCGGCCGTCGGCCGGTGTTCCGCGAGTGGCGCGCGCTGGGTTTCGGCGGCTGTCGCCTGGCGCTGGCGGTTCCAGAGGGCTGGGACTGGGAAGGGCCGGCGCAGCTCATGGGCAAGCGCATTGCCACGAGTTATCCCGCACTGCTGTCGCAGTGGCTGGCTGCGCAGGAGGTGGAAGCCGAGGTGGTGCTGTTGTCGGGATCGGTAGAAATCGCGCCGCGACTGGGCCAGGCCGATGCGATCTGCGACCTGGTGTCCAGTGGCGCGACCCTTGCCGCCAACCAGTTGGTACCGGTGGCGACCCTGTTCGAAAGTGAGGCGGTGCTGGCCGGGCCGGTCGAGAGCTTCGATGGCGTCCGCGCGGAGCTGGCCGAGTTGCTGTGCCGTCGCCTCGATGGTGCACTGCGGATCCGCCACAGCAAGCTGCTGCTGTTCCAGGCCAGCCGGGACACGCTGCCGGCGTTGTTGCCGTTATTGCCCGACGCGGAAGCGCCGACCGTGATGCAGATCGATGGTGCGGATCACCTCGCGCTGCAGGCGCTTTGCCACGGCGCGGTGACCTGGCAGCGGCTTGAGGACCTCAAGAGCGCCGGTGCGCGCGGACTGATGGTGCTGCCGGTCGAGGGGATGCTGGCATGACCACGGCCGGGCAGGGGCCGGGTATCGGCATGGAAGTACTGGTGTGGAATGAGTTGGATGCGTCTCAACGTTTTCTGGCATTGCGTCGGCCGGCTCAGGTCGCGGCGGCGGATGTCACCACGGCGGTCGCGTCGTTGATTGAACAGGTCCGGGCGAGAGGCGATGCCGCGCTGCGTGAATTGGGCCGACGCTTCGACGGTGTGGATCTGGAGGATTTCGAGATATCGGAATCCGCATTGGTTGCGGCGCAAGCCAACGTGTCGCCGGAGCTGTGGCGTGCGATCGACGATGCCGCGACCCGCATCGAACAGTTCCACCGTGCCGGCATGACATCCGGCTTCGCCATCGACACGGCGCCCGGTGTTCGCTGTGAACGCATGCTTCGGCCCATCCGCCGGGTGGGGCTGTATGTCCCGGCCGGCTCGGCGCCGCTCCCTTCGACTGCATTGATGCTGGGGATTCCGGCGCGGCTGGCTGGCTGTCGCGATGTCGTTCTCTGCACCCCGCCGCGTGCCGACGGCAGCGCGGACCCGGCGGTACTTGCGGCTGCTGCGCGTTGCGGGGTGCGACGGATATTCAAGCTCGGCGGCGTACAGGCGATCGCGGCGATGGGATTCGGGACGGCGAGCGTGCCCAAATGCGACAAGCTGTTCGGCCCCGGCAACGGCTACGTTACCGAGGCCAAGCGACAGGTCGCGATGGCCGATGGCGGCGCGGCGATCGACATGCCGGCCGGACCGTCGGAAGTGCTGGTGATCGCCGATGGTGGTGCCAACCCTGCGTTCGTCGCCGCCGACCTGTTGTCGCAGGCCGAGCACGGGCCGGACTCGCAGGTGTTGCTGTTGAGCGACGACGCGGGCTTGCTTGCGCGGGTGCGGCTTGAACTCGACACCCAACTCGCAGACCTGCCACGCGCGGGTATCGCCCGTCGCGCGCTCGCAGGATCCCGGTTGGTGCAGGTCGAGACGTTGGCGCAGGCGTTCGGGATCAGCAACGACTACGCGCCCGAGCACCTCATCCTGGCCCTGCGGGATCCGCGTGCCTGGCTGCCGCGCGTACAGGCGGCCGGCTCGGTATTTCTGGGTGACTGGGCTCCCGAGGCGCTGGGTGACTACTGCAGCGGTACCAACCATGTGTTACCCACTGGTGGTGCGGCGCGGTGGTGCAGTGGACTGTCCGTTTCCAGCTTCCAGACGGCGATCACCGTGCAGGAAGTGGATCCGCGGGGATTGCGGGCCATCGGTCCGTGCGCCATCGAGTTGGCTGCAACGGAGGGCCTGGATGCGCACCGACGTGCGGTCTCCCGACGGCTGGAGGCGCTCGCATGAGTGCGTCGCCGATCGCTCTCGTCCGTCCCGATCTGCAGGATTTCACGGGTTACGCTTCCGCGCGCAGTGTGTGTCTTGCGGGGCAGGGCGTTGCGAACACCACTTGGCTGAACGCCAATGAGTCGCCATGGCCGAACCGGGCGGACAGTGCGGCACAGTTGCGTCGCTATCCCGATCCGCAGCCCGTGGGACTTCTGGACGCGCTGGCGCAGCTGTACGGGTGCGAGCCCGGGAAACTGCTGGCTGGGCGGGGCAGCGACGAAGGTATTGATCTACTCGTGCGCACGTTTTGCCGACCCGGTGCCGATGCGGTTGTCACCACTCCGCCGACCTTCGGCATGTATGCGGTAAGCGCGCGGTTGCATGGCACCGCAGTGGTCGAAGTGCCGCTGGTCGATGGGGTGGACGGCTTCGCCTGCGACACGGACGCGGTTGCACGCGCCGCCGAGGACACGAGCGTCAGGCTGGTGTTCCTGTGCTCGCCGGGCAATCCTGGCGGCAACCTCCTGCCGTTGGCATCCATCGAGACGCTCGCGCGGCGGTTGCAGGAACAGGCGCTGGTGGTGGTCGACGAGGCCTATCTGGAATACGCACGCCAGCCGTCCGCGATCACGTTGATTGCACGCCAGCGCAACATCGTGGTGCTGCGCACCCTGTCCAAGGCGCATGCGCTGGCGGCGGCGAGGATCGGCTGCGTGGTCGCGGATCCTGACCTGATCCTGCAGTTGCGGCGTTGCCAGGCGCCGTATCCGTTGCCGGAACCGTGCGTGGCGCTCGCCGAGCAGGCGCTGGACCTGCAAGCCCGCGCAGCGACGGCGAGCCGCATTGCCACGGTGGTGGCCGAGCGCGGGCGCCTGGCTGCGGCGCTGACGGTTTCGCCGTGGGTGCGGCAGGTCTACCCGTCCCATGGGAACTTCCTCCTGGTGCGCTTCTTCGATCCGGATGCCGCGTTTGCCCGTCTCCTCGCGGACGGCATTGTCGTCCGTGGACTGGCGGCCACGCCGGGCCTGGAGGACGCGTTGCGCATCACCGTTGGCAGCCCCGGACAGAATGCGAGCGTGATGCGCGCGCTCGCGTCGCTGCCTGTCGCTACCGGCGCGGGTGCGGCATGAGCACACCGATCCTGTTTGTCGATCGTGACGGGACGCTGGTCGAGGAGCCCGCGGACTTCCAGCTCGACCGCTACGAAAAATTGCGCTTCGTCACCGGGGTGATACCGGCGATGCTGCGGTTGCGCGACGCCGGCTACCAGTTCGTGATGGTGACCAACCAGGACGGCCTGGGCACCGAGGCATTTCCACAGGCCGATTTCGATGGCCCGCACCGGTTGATGATGCACGTGCTGGAAAGCCAGGGCATCGCATTCCGGGACGTGTTGATCGACACCAGCCTGCCGGCCGACAACGCGCCCACGCGCAAGCCTGGCATCGGGATGGTGCTGGATTACCTGAAGGATCGCGACATCGACTGGTCGCGCTCGGCGATGGTCGGCGACCGTGAAACCGACATCGGCTTTGCCGCCAACCTCGGCATTCGTGCGTTCCAGCTGCGCACGCCGAAGTTCGGTGGGGAATGGGACTGGAACGGCATCGCCCACGCGCTGGTCGATTCACCTCGCATTGCCCGGGTCGCACGCGACACGCGCGAGACCCGGATCGCGGTCGAGGTCGACCTGGACCGTGTCGCGGAGCCGGTGGTGTCGACGGGACTTGGTTTCTTCGACCACATGCTCGAACAGCTCGGAAAACACGGTGGTTTCGCACTGGTGCTGAGATGCGATGGGGACCTCCACGTCGACGAACACCACACGGTCGAGGACAGCGCGCTGGCACTGGGTCAGGCCTTGCGCGAGGCACTGGGCGACAAGCGTGGTATTGCCCGTTACGGCTTCACGCTGCCGATGGACGAAGCACTCGCAAGCGCCGCGTTGGATTTCTCCGGACGGCCGTGCCTGGTATTCGAAGGAGAGTTCCGGCGCGAGCGTGTCGGCGACCTGCCGACCGAACTGGTGCGGCATTTCTTCCAGTCGCTGTGCGACAGCGCCGGCCTCAATCTCAATCTGCGGGTCGATGGTGACAATGACCATCACAAGGTCGAAGCCTGCTTCAAGGTCGTCGCGCGCACGCTGCGGCAGGCGTTGCTTCGCGAGGGTCGCGAGTTGCCCAGCACCAAGGGCCGGCTGTGAGCGGGGTGGCGGCGTGACGGTGGTGGTATTGGTCGACGCGGGCGGCGCCAATCTGGGCTCGGTCCGCTACGCGCTGGAACGGCTTGGCGCACAGGTGCGGGTCAGCGCCGACGCTGCGGAGATCGAAGCGGCCGATCGCGTGATCCTGCCGGGCGTCGGTGCTGCCGGCCCGGCCATGGCCCGACTCCGCGACCTTGGCCTGGTGGAGCCGCTGCGTGAACTGCGCCAACCGCTGCTAGGCATCTGTCTGGGCATGCAGTTGCTGTACGAGGCGTCCGACGAAGGCGATGTCGAATGCCTGGGGATCCTGCCGGGCCGGGTATCCCGGCTTGCCGCCGCCGCGCCCCCGGTGCGTGTGCCGCACATGGGATGGAACCGTCTGCATATCGAGCAGGAGGAGCCGTTGTTGCACGGCATCGCCGACGGCTCGCGGGCGTATTTTGTCCACAGCTATGCGGCGCCGGTGAATGGCGTGACGCGCGCCAGCTGTGACCACGGTGCTGCGTTTGCGGCGGTGGTGCGCAGTGGCAACTACTCCGGCGCTCAGTTCCACCCGGAGCGCTCGGCGGCGGTCGGCGCCCGGTTGCTCGAGAACTTCCTGTCGGAATCGATTGCATGAATTCCGCCTTTGCATCTTCAACCCGGGCGACGACGTTCCAGCTGTATCCGGCGATCGATGTGCGCGATGGCCGGGTGGTGCGGTTGCGGCAGGGCGATTACGCGCAGGAGACGCGCTATCCGGATTCACCGCTGGCGACCGCACGCCGGTATGCCGCCGCGGGCGCGCGCTGGTTGCACCTCGTCGATCTGGACGCCGCGCGGTCGGGTGGCTACACACTCGGTCCGCTGCTTGCCGCGATCAAGGCTGAAACCGGATTGCAGGTCCAGACTGGCGGTGGCATCCGCAGCGTGGCGGACGTTGCCGCGTTGCTCGACGGCGGGGCTGACCGGGTCGTCATCGGGTCGCTGGCGGTGCGCGATCCCGACACCGTGATTGGATGGCTGGAGCGGTTCGGCATCGAGTCGATCACCGTGGCGCTGGATGCGCGCCAAGCCGCCGATGGCCGATGGTGCCTGCCGACGGCGGGGTGGACGAAGGACAACGATGTCGATCTCGCGTCGTTGCTTACCCGCTATGCCGAGGCCGGACTGGTGCACCTGCTGTGCACTGACATCGGACGCGACGGCATGATGTCGGGACCGAACCTCGATCTCTACAGGCAGGTCCGCGCGATCGGACCCGGTGTGCAGCTGCAGGCGTCCGGGGGCATCCGCGACGTGGCCGATATCGCCGCCGCCCGCGCGGCGGGTTGTGCAGGCGCCGTCCTCGGCAAGGGTTTGCTGGACGGCCGGTTTGCACTGGCGACGGCGCTGGCGGAGGAACGCCGATGCTGAGCCGGCGGATCATTCCCTGCCTCGACGTACGCGACGGGCGCGTGGTCAAGGGCGTGCGGTTCCGCGACCACGTCGACATGGGTGACATCGTCACGCTGGCGCTGCGCTATCGCGACGAGGGTGCCGACGAACTGGTGTTCTACGACATCACCGCCAGCCCGCAGGACCGCAGCGTCGACCGCGGTTGGGTCGAGCAGGTTGCGCGCGTCATCGACATTCCATTCTGCGTCGCCGGCGGCATCCGCACGGTCGAGCAGGCCCGCGAGGTGCTGCATGCGGGTGCAGACAAGATATCGATCAACACGCCAGCGTTGCAGCGCCCGGCGCTGGTCGCCGAGCTGGCGGAGGCATTCGGCAGTCAGTGCGTGGTGGTAGGCATCGACAGTTTGCGGGGTTCCGACGGCGAATGGCGCGTGCACCAGTTCACCGGCGATCCGGATCGTTCGCACGCATTGCCCCGCCGCACGCTCGACTGGCTGGCCGAGGTGCAACGGCTGGGTGCGGGCGAGGTGGTCCTCAACTGCATGGGCAGCGACGGAGTCCGCGAGGGTTACGACATCGAGCAGCTCCGTGCAGTCCGCGAAGCCTGCGACGTGCCGCTGGTCGCTTCGGGCGGCGCCGGCACGATTGATCATTTCGTGCGCGTGTTCCGCGAGGCGGGCGTCGATGGGGCATTGGCGGCGAGCGTGTTCCACTCGGGTCGCATTGCGATTCCCGACCTCAAGCGCCACCTTCGGGCGCAGGACATCGAGGTGCGTGATGCCGCATGAAGTCCACTTGGCGCCGGCATGGGCCGAATCGCTGGCCTGGCACAAGCAGGCCGGGCTGCTGCCGGCGATCGTGCAGGATGCCGACACCCTGCGCGTGTTGATGCTGGGCTACATGGACCGCGCCGCGCTGGATGCCACGTTGACGACCGGGCTGGTGACCTTCCACAGCCGCAGCCGCCAGCGGCTATGGGTCAAGGGCGAGACCTCCGGCAACACGCTTGCGCTGGTCGCGATCGAGCCGGACTGCGACGCCGACAGCCTGCTGGTCACCGCGCGCCCCCGCGGCCCGACCTGCCACTTGGGCCGTGCCAGCTGCTTTGCGCTGTCGCCAACGGACGTGCTTGCCGAGCTGGACAGGCTGGTTGCGACGCGCGAGCGCGTCCGGCCGCCGGACAGCTACACCACCCGGTTGTTCGACTCGGGTGTGCGTGCCATCGCGCAGAAGGTCGGCGAGGAAGGGGTCGAGACGGCACTCGCGGCAGTGGTGCAGGATGAGATCGCGTTGGCCGGTGAAGCGGCCGACCTGCTGTATCACCTCCTCGTGTTACTGCGCGCGCGCGGGTTGTCGCTGACCGACGCGACGGAGGTGCTGAGACAGCGTCATCGCCAACGTGGTGCGTAGCCGCTACGCTTCATGCTCCCGATCAGTGGAGTCTTCTCCATGCATTGTTCGCGCCTGCTGCCCGGTGTCGCGCTGCTGGCTCTCCTGGCTGCCGGACCGGTATCCGCCGCAACGTCGTGTAACGGTGGAGTGGTGTTCGAGGATATTGATCACGACGGCATGCGCGATCCCGGCGAGCAGGGCATCGCGGATGTCAAGGTTGCCGACGGTGTCCGTTTCGTGACTACCGATGCAGACGGACGTTACATGTTGCCGGTCGTCGATGGCCGCAGCATCTTCATGATCAAGCCCGTCGGCTACGAGGCCGGACGCAGGAGCAACGGGCTTCCGGATTACTGGCGCAACGTCCGCACGATCCCGGGGCCGGACTTGAAGTACGGCGGTATCCCGGTGCAACCGTTGTCGTGCAAGGACTTCCCGCTGGTCAGCAGCGGGAGCGAAACTCCTCACGGTGGCAAGCGACTTCAGGTCGCCGTGTTTGCCGACCCGCAGGTCAAGTCGCTGGTCGATGTGGGGTATTACCGGCACGACATCGTCGACACCATCCGGGACGGCCAGACGTCGCGGGACGACGCACCCTTCGACCTCGGGCTGACCTTGGGCGACATCGTCAACGATGACCTCTCGTTGTATCCGGCATTGAACGAGGTGACCGCGAGCCTCGCGACGCCGTGGCTGCATGCACCCGGAAACCACGACCTGGACTTCGATGCCGGCAACGACGCCGATTCGCTGCTGACTTTCCGCAACACCTATGGCCCCGACACATTCGCATGGGAAGAGCAGCAGGCCTCGTTCATCGTGCTCGACGACGTGGTCTACCGGCCCGGCCTGAAACCGGCTTACATCGGTGGGCTGCGCGAGGACCAGTTAGGCTTTCTCGAAGCCTACCTGCCGACGCTGCCGAAGGACCGGCTGCTGGTGGTCGGGGTGCATATCCCGCTGTTCGAGCCGGACGGCCGCGATACCTTCCGTGACGCCGATCGCGAGCGCCTGTTCGGGTTGCTCGGAGACTTCCCGCATGTGCTGTTGCTCAGCGCCCACAGTCATACCCAGCAGCACGTGTTCCACGGTGCGGGGACCGGCTGGCATGGTGCGCGACCGTTGCACGAGTACAACGTCGGGGCGGCGTGCGGAGCATTCTGGTCGGGCGTGAAGGGCGCCGACGGCATTCCCGACACGACCATGGCCGACGGCACCCCGAACGGCTACGCCACGCTGGTCGTGGCCGGCCAGGGCGAGTACGAATTGGCCTGGCATCCGGCGGGACTGCCCGGTGGCGACGTGAGCCGGCCATCGCCATCGCGGGCTGACGACGATCCTTCAGTAACGCAGGCGATGGCCTTGCACGCGCCCCACGTCTTGCGCCGTGGTGCGTACCCGGCAGCCGGCGTGTACGCCAACGTGTTCATGGGGATGGACGACACCCGCGTCGAGTACCGCATCGATGACGGCGAATGGCAGCCGATGCGCCGGACGTCGCGCCCGGATCCGCGGCTGGTGGCGGAAAACGTCGATGACGATACCGCTGCGTCCCTGCGTGGTTACGACCGGGCCCCCGAAGCGGAGCCTTCGACGCATTTGTGGCGCGGCGCCTTGCCGACCGATCTGGAGGTTGGCGAGCACCGGATCGAGGTGCGCGCGTTCGACCAATGGCTGGGCGAGCAGCGTGCATCGACGGTCTATCGGCTCGCCGAAGTTCCGGAGTAGGCGACGGTTCGCTGTTACCGGCGGCTCAGGCCGCGACGGAGATATCCGCGAACGATTCGACCCGGCGATGGCCGTTGACCTCGTCGCCGGTGCGCGGCTGCGGGTAGTCGGCGAGGCGGTCGACCAGGACGGTGTCGAGTCCGGCCTCGCGCGCGGCATCGAGTTCTGCGACCACGTCGGACAGGAACAGGATTTCGCCCGCCGGGATATCGATCGACTTCGCGACACGACGGTAGCTGTCGGCCTCGCGTTTGCCACCCACCTCGGTATCGAACCAGCCACTGAACAAGCCGGTGAGGTCGCCCGCATCGCTGTGGCCGAAGAACAGCCGCTGCGCCGGCACGCTGCCGGAGGAGTACACATACAGCGGCAGCCCGGCGTCGTGCCACTTGCGTAGTGCGGGTGCGGCGTCCGGATAGATGTGGGCGGTGAAGTCGGCGCTGTCGTAGCCGGCCGCCCAGATCATCCCCTGCAGGGCCTTCAATGCGGTGTGCTTGCGGTCCTGGTCGATCCAGCCCTGCAGCACCTCGACGATCATCTCGTCGCGGCACATGCCACCGTTCTCTGCCGCGACCGCGTCGAGCCACTTGCGTACCGACGGCTCGTTGCCATGAGCGCGGACGAAGCCGGGCAGGGCGCGGCGCGCATAAGGGAACAGCACGTCCTTGACGAAAGAGATGCTGCTGGTGGTGCCTTCGATGTCGGTGAGGATGGTTTGCGGCATTTGCGGTGGATTTCTGTAGGAGCGACGTAAGTCGCGATGGCGCCGATTTCGGGGTCGCGCCGATGTCCGGAGTCGCCGTGCAATCGCGACTTACGTCGCTCCTACACATGCAAAATCACTACTCCGAGGTTTTCTCGTGGCGCGGGAATCGCCCGGCGATGTCGGTCCCGGTGAAGTGGCCGACCCAGCCGTCGGGCTCGGTGAAGAAGCGGATCGCGACGAAGCTCGGTTCCGGGCCCATGTCGAACCAGTGGGTGGTGCCGTCGGGCACCGCGACCAGGTCGCCCTGTTCGCACAGGATCTCGTAGACCTGGTCGCCCACGTGCAGGGTGAACAGGCCCGAGCCCGCGACGAAGAAGCGGACCTCGTCCTCCTTGTGGAAATGCTCGTCGAGGAACTTCGCGCGCATGGTTTCGCGATTCGGGTTGTCCGGCGCGATGCTGACCACGTCGACACTCTTGAAGCCGCGCTCGGCGACCAGCCGGTCGATGTCGTCGTTGTACGCGGCGAGGATCGTTTCGGGGCTGTCGCCCGGCGCAACGGGTGCAGTGGCTTCCCACTGTTCGAAACCGACGCCGATGGTCGCCAGTTCGGCGGCCATCGCGGCATGGTCCTGGGTGGACAGCAGCGGGGCACCCGGCTCGTTGTCGGCAAAGATGCGAAGGCGGCTCACTGGTGCAACCTCCTCAGTTCCAGTTCGCAGCCGAGCAGGAACTCGAATGCTTCCAGGTGGCGTCGCGCTTCGGCCATGTCGCGGCCCCAGGCGTACAGGCCGTGGCCGTCGATCAGGTAGCCCCACATGCACTGCTGGTCGAGCAGGGCATCGACCTGGGCGGCGAGCGTATGCATGTCCTGGCTGTTGGGCAGCACCGGCAGCTCGATCGCGGTCTCGTGGGTGGTGTTGCCGGTGAAGGCCTTGAGCAGCTCGTAACCTTCGAGGTGCACGTGGCCGGTGCCGGAATACAGCCGCGATGCGACGGTCTGGTTCATCGAGTGCGTATGCAGCACGCAGCCGATCTCGGCGAAACGTTTGTACAGCTGGGTGTGCAACAGCGTTTCGGCCGAGGGACGCTGTTCGGTGGCGACCGGCTGGCCGTCGAGGTCGACCACCATGATGTCGGCTTCGGTCAGGCGGCCCTTGTCGCCGCCGGACACGGTGATCGCGACATGGCGGTCATCCAGCCGCAGCGAGAAATTGCTGCTGGTCGCGGGGGTCCAGCCGGCGGCGGCCAGTTCGCGCACGTTGACGATGATCTCGCCGGCGCGTTGCTTCAGCTGTTGGGTGTCGTAGGGCAGGGACGGGCTCATGCCGCGAGTTTAGCAACGCGGCGACCGTCTGGAACCGCCAATGCAGGACGCGCCCGTTCAGGCTGCCTGCACGGCACCTTTGCGGCCGAGCAGGCGGAACAACACCCACGCGACCAGCATCGCAGCGACCAGGCCGAGCAGCATGTCGACGGACGTCGAACCCAGCAGCAGGGCGCAGGCGACCAGGGCGCCGATCCCCAGCAGGCGGTCGCTGTTACTGGCGCGGCGGGTGCGGGTGCCAACCACCAGGCTGAGGCCGGCCGCGGCGTAGGCGAGCACCACCAGGTTGACCACGATGCCGATGATCGTACCGAACTGTCCGGACACGTTGGGCGACAGGGTCAGGACCGCGATGACGCTCATCGCCGACGCCACGATCAGCAAGCCCCAGCCAGCCGCACCGCGCCGGTTGAGGCGGCCGAACACCCCGGGCAGGAATCCGCGCTGGGCCGCCTGTGCACCGGTTTCGCCGGTTACCAGCATCCAGCCACCGAGGGTGCCGGTGGCCTTGAGCGCGGCCGCGGCGGCAATCGCGATGGCGGCCCACGGGCCAAAGATCTCGGCGGCAACCAGCGCGAACGGTGCGCTGGATGCGGCCAGCTCCTGCGCCGGCACAATGCCCATCACCAGCACAGAGGAAACGATGTAGACGATGCCAGCAATCAGCACGCCGCCGAGGGTCGCGATCGGCACGTCGCGGTCCGGGTCGCGCACCAGTCCGGCAATCATTGCGCCGGTTTCCAGCCCGACGAAGGCCCAGAAAATCGCGCCCAGCGAGCCGAACACCACCGAACTGTCTGACTCGCCGGAGACATTCCACGCCGCGTCGTAGATGTCGGGGTCGAAATGGCCCCAGCCGAACAGCAGCACCACCGCCACCGGCAGCAACCCGAACACCACGCAGAACGACTGGAACTTCGCGACCGGCTTCGGCCCGAGCAGGTTGACCGCGAACATCAGCCAGATCAGTGCGATCTGGCCGCCGACCTGCACCATCGGATTGCCACCATCCAGCGGAAGCAACATCACCAGGTAGCCGAATGCTGCCACCGCGATCGCATTGTTTCCGATCCAGGACGACACCCAGTACAGCGACGAGGCCAGGAAGCTCGCATCACGCCCCAGCGAAGGCTGCACGTAATCGTCGGCCGACTGCAGGTGCGGATAGTGGCGGGCCAGCCGCGCGAACGCTCCGCCCAGCATCAGCGCAAGCGCAGTGCCGATCACCCAGCTGAAAACAGTGACCGCGCCGGAAGTGGCGAGGCTGGCCGGCAACAGGAAGAATCCCGAGCCGATCATGTTGTTGGCCACCACGAAGGTGGCCAGCACCGGGCCGATCTTGCGTGAGCTCATCGAGGTGGGTTACCCGTTGCGCAGCTTGCTGTGGCGATAGCCGTAGAGCGCGTAGATCAGCGCGCCGATGAAGATCCAGCCCACCAGCAGGTGCCAGTGCTCGGCGAACGGCAGCGAGAACAGATACAGGCAGGCGACCACGCCCAGCGGGCAGATCACCATCGCCATCGGCACCCGGAACGGGCGCGGCTGGTCGGGCTTGGTGAAGCGCAGGATCATCACGCCGGCGCAGACCGTAGCGAACGCCAGCAGGGTGCCCATCGACACGATGTCACCGAGCAGACCCAGCGGCATCAGGCCAGCCAGCGCCGCGGCGACGACGCCGACGATGACGGTTCCGATGTACGGCGTGTGGTACTTGCGGTGCACCTTGCCGAACAGCTTCGGCATCAGGCCGTCGCGCGACATGCTGTAGAAGATGCGCGGCTGCGCCATCAGCATCACCAGGATCACCGACGACAGGCCGGCGATCGCAGCGAGTTCGACCAGCGTCTGCAACCAGCCCAGGCTCGGGTAGTTGTTCAGTGCGGTCGATACCGGCTCGGGCGTGCCGAGCAGGCGGAAGTCCATCATGCCGGTCAACACCGCACACATGATGATGTACAGCACGGTGCAGATCGCCAGCGATCCGAGGATGCCGATCGGCATGTCCTTCTGCGGGTTCTTGGCTTCACCCGCCGCGGTGGAGACCGCGTCGAAGCCGATGTAGGCGAAGAACACCACCGATGCCGCGCGCAGCACGCCTTCCATGCCGTAGGTGTTGCCACCCTCGTTCGGCGGGATGAACGGCTGCCAGTTGGCTGGATCGATGTGCTGGATGCCGAAGGCGATGAACAGCACGATCACCGAGACCTTGATCGCGACGATGATCGAGTTGACGAACGCCGACTGGGTGATGCCGACATAACCGACCGCACTGACCGCAGCAATGATCAGCATGGCCGGCAGGTTCACGATGCCGCCGGTGTGGGTAAACGTGCCGTCGTTGTAGGCGAACGGCGCACTGGCCAATGCCGTCGGCAGCGCCAGGTCGAAATTGCTCAGGAATGCGTTGAGGTAGCCCGACCAGCCCACCGCGACCGTCGAGGACGCGAACAGGTATTCGAGCACCAGACACCAGCCGATGAACCACGCGACGCCTTCGCCGAGGGTGGCGTAGGAGTAAGAATAGGCGCTGCCCGAGACCGGCAGCATTGCCGCGAACTCGGCGTAACACAGACCGGCGAACGCACAGGCGATGCCGGCGAGGATGAAACTCAGCATCACTGCCGGGCCGGCGTACTCGGCTGCGGCTTGGCCGGTCAGCACGAAGATACCGGCGCCGATCACCGCGCCGATGCCAAGCATGATCAGTTGGGTGCCGGTAAGAGTGCGCTGGAGCGTGGGTTCGCCCTCCAGACTGCCCTCGAACGGCTCGCCCGCATCGACGTGTCCCGCCGGTGCGATCGGCTTGGTGGCTAACAGGTTCTTGAGCATCCGGATCCCCAATTGAGTTGGCGGCGAGCGGCAGCTGGCCGTGTACGGTGCGTGAAGCAACGCCCGACAATACCGCAGCGGAGAAACGAGCGGCAAGCGCCATAACGGGGGTCACAATGGCGTGGTGGTGCGGGGATAATCCCGGCTCCCGCCCGAAACCGAACGTACCTTTACGTATGTATGCAGGCCTGAATTCCGCAGACAGCTTTGCCACCGCGGCACTGGTCGACTATCGACGCCGCTGGCCCGCTGAGGCCGATGTGGTCGCCGTGTTCGAACAATTGCTGGCGACGCACGATGACAGTCCCGCCGGCAATCCGTTCCTGCGGGAACGCCTCGCAGGGCACCTGACGGGGTCGAGCTGGCTGGTTGATCGCTCCGGGCGCCGGGTGCTGCTCACCCATCACCGCAAGCTCGATCGCTGGTTGCAACTGGGCGGCCATGCCGACGGTGACGTTGATCTTGCGCGGGTTGCCCTGCGCGAAGCGGAAGAGGAATCCGGCCTCGATGGACTCACCCTGGAGGGCGGCCTGTTCGACCTCGACCGCCACTGGATCCCCGAACGCGGTGACGTGCCTGGCCACTGGCACTACGACGCCCGCTACGTGGTACGCGCCGGTGCCAACGAGGATTTCGTGGTCAGTTCCGAATCGCTGGACCTGGCCTGGCGCGACATCGATGCGATTGCCGCGGATCCGGATGCCGATCCGTCACTGGGTCGGATGGCGCGCAAGTGGTTGCAGCGGGCGTAGTCGCTCAGACCAGGCTTCGCGTCCGCAGCGTTCCGGGAATAGCAGCAAGCTGCTCCTTCAACTGCGCCGCCTGCGCATCGTCCGCGGTGACATCGATCACCACGTAGCCGACCTCGGGGTGGGTGCGCAGGAACTGCCCGTCGATGTTGACCCCGGCCTGCGAGAAGATCTCGTTGACCCGCGACAGCACGCCCGGCACGTTGCGGTGGATATGCAGCAGCCGCAGGCTGCCTTCGTGTCCGGGCAAGGTGACTTCAGGGAAATTGACCGCCGACAGCGTCGAGCCGTTGTCGCTGTAGCGCACCAGCTTGGCGGCGACCTCCAACCCGATGTTGTCCTGCGCCTCCAGCGTGCTGCCGCCGATGTGCGGGGTCAGGATCACGTTGTCGAGACCGACCAGCGGCGACTCGAACAGATCGCCATTGGCCTTCGGCTCGACCGGGAACACGTCGACCGCCGAACCGCCGAGATGCCCCGCCTGCAACGCGTCGGCGAGCGCGTCAATGTCGACCACCTTGCCGCGCGAGGCGTTGATCAGGTGCGCGCCGCGGCGCATCGCCGCGAGCTGCGCGGCACCGATCATGTCGCGTGTCGCCGGCGTTTCCGGCACGTGCAGGGTCACCACGTCGCTGCGTGCCAACAGGTCGTCCAGCCCGGCCGCGGCGCGCGCGTTGCCGAGCGACAGCTTGGCCTCGATATCGTGGAACAACACCTGCATTCCCAAGGCTTCGGCGATCAGCCCGACCTGGGTGCCGATGTGGCCGTAACCGACGATTCCGATCGTCTTGCCGCGGACCTCGTGACTGCCCGCGGCCGATTTGGACCAGCCGCCGCGATGGCACTGCGCGCTCTTCTGCGGGATGCCACGCATCAGCATGATCGCCTCGGCGACCACCAGTTCCGCGACGCTGCGGGTATTGGAGTAGGGCGCGTTGAAAACCGGGATGCCGAGCCGCTCGGCGGCATCGAGATCGACCTGGCTGGTGCCGATGCAGAAGCAGCCGATCGCCATCAGCCGTCGCGCGTCGGCCAGCACGTCCGCGGTGAGTTGCGTGCGCGAGCGGATGCCGATGATGTGGGCGGTCGCGACCTGGCGTCGCAGCTCGTCCTCCGGCAGCGACTTGTCGTGGATCTCGATCTGCGAGTAACCGGCCTCGCGGAAGGCGTCGACTGCGTTCTGGCTGACGCCTTCCAGCAGCAGCACGCGGATGTCGCTCTTGGGGTAGGACGTCTTCTTGGTCACGGCGGGCGGTCGTCGGCGAGGGTAATCGGGAGACGTCGAATATCGCAGAAACATACGGGGTTTGCTGCGACGCACCACTGGACGCGCGGCCTGCAGCGCTGGCACGCTCGCACTTCCTCCCGCGACGGCAACACCATGAACGATCAGCGCTTCGATGCCCTGCTGGCCGCCGCCCCGGGACTCCGGCTCAAGACCGAGGCGTCGGATCTCGAGCACTACGGTCGCGACTGGACGCGGCGCTGGACTCCGACGCCGCTGGCGATCGCCTTGCCCGGCAGCATCGGCGAGGTGCAGGCGCTGGTGCGCTGGGCCAACGACGAAGGCATCGCCATCGTGCCGTCCGGCGGGCGCACCGGATTGTCCGGCGGTGCGGTGGCGGCCAACGGCGAGCTGGTGGTGACCCTTGAGCGCATGAACCGGGTGCTCGATTTCGATCCGGTCGATCGCAGCCTCACGGTGCAGGCCGGCATCGCGTTGCAGTCAGTGCAGGAGGCTGCACGCGAGCATGGATTGCAGTACCCGGTCGATTTCGCCGCACGTGGCTCCTGCAGCGTCGGCGGCAACATCGCGACCAACGCCGGCGGCATCCGGGTGATCCGCCACGGCAACACTCGCGAGTGGATTGCAGGACTGACGGTGGTCACCGGAGCGGGCGACCTGCTCGAGCTCAACCGCGGTCTGCTGAAGAACTCCAGCGGCTACGACCTGCGCCACCTGATGATCGGGTCGGAGGGCACGCTCGGGATCGTGGTCGAGGCGATCCTGCGGCTGACCGATCCCGCGCCGCCGACCAACGTGATGCTGCTCGCGTTGCCGTCGTTCGAGGTGTTGATGCAGGTATTCGCCGCGTTCCGCGAACGGCTGCAACTGCAGGCGTTCGAGTTCTTCACCGACCGCGCGCTGCGGCATGTGCTCGCGCACGGGGCGCAGGCGCCATTCGACGAGGTCCATCCGTACTACGTCGTCGCCGAATTCGCCGCGGGCGAGCAGGGCGGCGATGCGGCCGCGCTGGATGCATTCGAGCATTGCGTCGACGCCGGCCTGGTCAGCGACGGCGTGATCAGCCAGAGCGACGCGCAGGCCGCGCAACTGTGGCGCCTGCGCGAAGGCATCACTGAAAGCCTGGCGCGCTACACGCCGTACAAGAACGATGTCTCGGTGCGGGTATCGGCGATGCCGGCATTCCTGGCCGAGGCGCAGGCGCTGCTTGCGCGCGAATACCCGCAGTTCGAAGTGGTGTGGTTCGGTCACGTCGGTGACGGCAACCTGCACATCAACGTGCTCAAGCCCGAGGCGCTGGACGGTGCCGACTTCGTAGAGCAATGCGAATCGGTGACCCGGTTGCTGTCGGACACGCTGGCGCGTCACGGCGGCAGCATTTCCGCCGAGCACGGCATCGGGCTGGTCAAGAAGGCCTATCTCGGAGACTCCCGCAGCGCGGCCGAGATCGAGATCATGCGCGGGATCGCCCGCGTGCTCGATCCCAACGGGATCATGAATCCGGGCAAGTTGCTGGATCGCTAGTCGCCGCGACTGAACCGTTTCCGTCAGCGCGTCGAATTTGCGCGCTCCGGGCATGCGATCGCAGCGTGACGACGGTAGGCTGTCTCGGCTGATCCACCCCGGTGCGCGACCCGTGCCTCCACCAGTGACAGGACCCAAACGATGAAACCCCGCCAACCCGCGATCCGCCTGCTCACCGCCACGCTGCTGCTCGGCCTTTCGATGACCGCCCCGGCATCCACCTTCTACACGATTTCCGATTCGCTGAGCGGGTCGGTCAAGGCCATTTCCGATGGCACCTCGGGCACCAGCGGCTCGTTCAGCAGCGACAAGATCGTCCTCGCCGCGCGTGACGACGCCGCCAGTTATGTCGCCAGCGCCGGCGCGATCCGCGGCGTGCACCTCGAAGCCGCGTTCATGCATATCCGCGAGCTGCTGCCAGCCGCCCGCCAGGCCAGCGATGACGAACTCGCGCAGGCGATCCTCGCCATCTGACGCCGTGGCGTCGTGAAACCCGGCCACCGGCACATGGGCTTTGGCTGGTCGGGGTTTGCAGTGGCGCTGCTTGGCGCGCTGCTGATTGCCGCGTTGCCGGTCCATGCCTCGCCACACCGGGCGGCGCCATCGCAGTCCAAGAGGCCGCCCGAGAATCCATCGGAATGGCTGCGACTCCGGCTCGACACGCACGGGTTGGCTCCCGCGCAGATCGACGCCAGCCAGCGCTTGCTTGACGACGCGCTGGCACAGTTGCCGCCGCGATTCATGACTCGTGTGGACCGCGCCGTGCCAGTCCGCTGGAGCGATGCACTTCCACATGCGTCCTACGGCCGGGCCGAACGCACCGATCTGTTGCTCAATCGCCGCCTGCTGCCGGCGCTGACCGATGGCAGTGCCACCACGCTGCGCAGCGACCGTCCGCACCGCAGCCAGCGCCGGGAGTTGCTGGCGACGGTGCTGCACGAACTGACCCATTTCCTCGATCGCGACCAGCGTCTGTCCGACGACCCGCGGCTGCTCGACATTGCCGGCTGGCAGGTCAAGGTGCATCGCCGCGCGCGGCTCGCCGACAACCGCTTCGTCGATCGCAGCCCCGACCCCTACGAGCTCACCGACCCGGAAGAGTTCGTCGCGGTCAACATGGAGTACTTCCTGCTCGACCCGGACTACGCCTGTCGCCGACCCGCGTTGAATCGCTGGTTCAGCGCGTACTTCGACTGGTCGCCACCGCAGCATGACTGCGCCGCCGGTTACCCCTTCCTCGACACCTCGGATGACCCGGACGCGAAGGTCGTCGGCATCCTCGATCCCGAACGGGTCTATCAGGTCGATTACCTGCTGGCCGAAGGCAACGACCAGCTGATGAGCCGCTGGGGCCACGGGATGCTGCGGCTGGTCGTGTGTGCGCCCGGCCGCCCGCGCGGTCCGGATTGCCGGCTCGACCTGCAACACCACCTGGTGCTGTCGTTCCGCGCGTTCGTCGACGACGTGCAACTGTCCAGTTGGCGCGGACTGACCGGTTCGTACCCGTCGCGACTGTTCGTGCTGCCGCTGTCGCAGGTGGTCGAGGAGTACACCAAGGACCAGTTGCGTGGCCTGCGTTCGGTACCGTTGCGGCTGCAGCGCGACGAGGTCGCCGGCCTGCTGGAGCGCGCCGCGAAACTGCATTGGAGTTACGACGGCCGCTACTACTTCCTGACCAACAATTGCGCGGTGGAGACCTTCAAGTTGCTTCACGACGGCGTGCCGCGGCTGGTTGCCGCGCGGCTGGACAGCATCACCCCGACCGGATTGATGAAACAGCTGCGCGAGCAGGGTATCGCCGACACCTCGGTGCTCGATGATCGCGATGAGGCGTTGCGGCTTGGCTACCGTTTCGACTCGCTGCGCGAGCGTTTCCAGACGATGTACGACGTGGCACGAGGCGAACTGGCGTTGCCACCGGACACCGTCGAGGATTGGCTGGCGGCGTCGCCCGAGGCGCGGCGACCGTGGATCGAAAAGGCCGGTCTGCGGGCCAGTGCCGCGTTGTTGCTGCTGGAGCAGGCCGCGTACCGCCGCGAAGTCCTGCTGGCGCGCGAGGACCTCAAGCGCCGCTATCTCGACCGCAATACGGATGACCCCAGTTTTGCCAATGCCGATGAGCAGCTACGGCAGGTCCTGGAGCAGAGCGGCTTCCTGAGTCGCCCGGCCGAACTGCTGGATGGGCAGGCCGGTTATGGCCTGCCGCAGCACGAAGAACTGCAATGGCTGGCCGCCGAAGGTGCACGCCGGCGCGCGGGTCTGGAGCGCCTCGGCGAGCAACTCACCGCCGAGGTGCGCGAACTGCTGGATCCGGCCAAGCGTGCACGGCTCGACGGCGCCCAGGCCAACGTCGCGTTACTGGGCGACCGCCTGCAAACGCTGCACGAGGCAAGCGACGGATTGCGCCTGCCGTGATCGTCAGTCGGCGCGGCCGGCAAACTCGCCGCTGGTCGTGCTTACCAGCACCCGCTCGCCATTGCCGATGTACTCCGGGACCATGATTTCCAGCCCGGTCGACAAGCGCGCCGGCTTCGGCCGCTTGGTCGCAGTGCCACCCTTGAGCTCCGGCGGCGTCTCGACCACCTCGATCGCGACGCTGGCCGGCAACTGCAGCGCCACCGGCTGGTCGTCGATGATCTGCACGTAGCAGCCGGTCAGGTCGTCGACGATGTACCCGGCATCGTCACCGACCACCTCGGCATCCAGCGTGTACGGGGTGTAGTCCTCGTCGTCGAGGAACACGAACGCATCGCCGTCCTTGTACGAGTAGGTCGCCTGGCGGCGGCTCAGCTCGACCTCCTTCAGCTCGTCATCGCCACCGAGGCTGAGGTCGAACTTGTTGCCGCCCGGCACCGAGTACAGGGTGAAACGGAACTTGACGTTGCCACCGCGGCCCTGCGGCGAGCTGCGCTCGAT
>JBOHYC010000057.1:0-7317 GCA_050737755.1 Lysobacter sp. | reverse complement strand
GCCTCGATCATCCGCAGGCCGATGCGGTCCTTGATGGAGCCGCCGGGGTTCTGCGATTCCAGCTTGAAATAGAGCTCGCAGACACCGCTGTCGAGATGCTGGGCCTTGACGATCGGGGTGTTGCCGATCAGGTCGAGTACAGACTGGGAAATGGCCATGCGGTTGCGCGGGATCCTGGCGCCGGCTGGGTGCGGCGGACCCGGGCAAGTCTAAGGGATGATGCGTGGGGACGGCGTGCCGGGCACGGAGGCCCGGGTTCGACCAGTGCCGCGGAGCGGGCGATGGTGGACCGACGAGGATAACCACCACCGCCCGCGGCGGACTTTGGTTTCAAACCATTGGGCTTATTGGGGTTGAGCGTCGTACATCCGGGTCAGGCGGTCCTTCGCAGCCAGTTTTTCGCGCTTCATCTGGGCCAGAGTGGTGTCGTCGATCGGCAGTACTCCGAGCTCCGCGTCCATCACCTTCTTGTCGAGCTTCTTGTGGTGTTGGTAGAGCTGCTTGAACTCGGGGTTGGCCTTGATCAGCGCGTCGATTTCCGGCTGCGGTTGTTCATCGAACATGAAAGCCTCCTTCACGAATGCAAAACGCCCCGACCGGGCGGTCGAGGCGTTGCGGGGGTGGTGTAAAGGCCGGCCGCCATCAGCTGCACGACGGCGGGATCCTGCTCCGGGATGTCGACTGACGCGTCGGTCTGCATGGTCGGCCTGGCTCTTCGCCAAGCGAAAAACGGGTCGCTTGGATATCCGACCCTACTCCTGCCGATAGGGGGCGGCAAGGACTTGGCCGGGCGGTTGGCGGACCGCCGGCACGGAATGATCCGGGAAGCCCCGGCAGCTGTGGCTGGGGCTTGCAAACGCCTGATGAATAACGATTTTTTTATCTATCAATCGTCGTCGGAACCGTCAGACCCAGCCTCCACTTCGCGCAGCAACTCGGCCTCCTGACGGGCCAGTTCGGCCTCGCGCTCGCGGGCGGCCCTGAGCTTCGCGGCCTCGGCTCCGGCGACGTTCTGCAGGGTAGATTCGATGTCCTGCATCGCCTCGGTGCTGCTGGTGGCCTGCTCGCGCAGGCGGGCAGCTTCTTCGGCTTGGATGCGGGCCTGCATACGCAGGTGTTCGGCCTCGGCGCGAGCCTGGGCGGCATCGCGACGACTGGCCTCCAGGATCAGCTCGCTGCGGTCACGTTCCAGACGGTCAATCTGGCGCTGCATCGCCTCGGTGCGGGCGGCCGCCTCCGCGATGCGAACCCGGCGCTGGGCCACGTAATAGGCGGCGTCGTACTGGCTGCTGCGGGCGCTGGCCATGGCGGCAATGGCTTGCCGGGCCTGCAGGCGCTCGTAGGCCGCCAGGCTGGCGGTCCCGGTGTCGGCGTCGAGCGCGTTCAGCTGCTGCGACAGATCGACGGCAGCCTGGTCTTCGGCGGCGTATGCGGGCACTGCTGCAAGCAACGAGGTGGCCAGCGCAATCGCCAGCACGGTGGACTGGAGTTTCATCGGCCACCCTCCCCTTGCAGGCGCTGCTGCAACTGTTCGATCTCGGAGCGGCGCTGGGCCAGCTCGGACGTGGCCAGTGCCTCCCGGCTCAATGCGTACGCCAGGTCGGCGTCCGCCCAGGCGGCCTGCGCCAGTTTGCGGGCATCGTCGTTGCGACCCTCGGCCATCGCCGCTTGGGCGCGGGTCAGGCCGGTGCGGGCGGTGGCCAACGCGTCTGCTGCGTACTGGTCGGCATCGGCCCCGGTGGCCCGGACCACCGCCTGCTGGGCGCTGTTGAGCTCGGAAGTCGGCGGGGGCAACGTCGCGCAGGCACTGATCGTGCAAGCGAGAACTGCGCCCAGTAGCAGGTAACGAAATTGTGCGAAGCTGCGATGCATAGGGGAGCCGTGTCGGAAGTTTTTCGCGCGGCCATTGTGATCAAGCTGGCGCCGTGCTTGCAATGGCAACCGTACGCCGGATTCATTGAGGGGTGTGTGCATGGACATCGGCTATTTCCTGAAGCTGATGACGGAGAAGAACGCGTCGGACATGTTCCTGTCCACCGGCGCGCCGGTCTACATCAAGATCGAGGGCAGGCTGCATCCGTTGGGCAACACCGGGTTGCCGCCGGGCATGGTCAAGAAGATCGCCTATTCGCTGATGGACGAGGGCCAGGTGCCGCAGTTCGAGCGCGACCTGGAGCTGAACATAGCCTATGCGCTGCCCGATGCCGGGCGTTTCCGCATCAACGTGTTCAAGCAGCGCGGCGAGATCGGCATGGTGATCCGTGCGATCCGCAGCGTGATCCCGTCGATCGAGGAGCTGCAGCTGCCGCAGGTGCTCAAGAACATCATCATGGCGCCGCGCGGGCTGGTGCTGATCGTGGGTTCGACCGGTTCGGGCAAGTCGACCACCTTGGCGTCGATGATCGACCACCGCAACAGCAACATCGCCGGGCACATCCTCACCATCGAGGACCCGATCGAATACCTGCACCGGCACAAGCGCTCGATCGTCAACCAGCGCGAGGTCGGGCTCGACACCCACACCTTCCACAACGCGCTGAAGAACGCGATGCGCGAGGCACCGGACGTGATCCTGATCGGCGAGATCCTCGACCAGACCACGATGGAGGCGGCGATCGCGTTCGCCGAGACCGGGCATTTGTGCCTGGCCACGCTGCACTCCAACAACGCCGACCAGACGCTGGAGCGCATCCTCAACTTCTTCCCCGAGGGCGCGCACAAGAACGTGCTGATGAACCTGGCGCTGAACCTGAAGGCGGTGATTTCGCAGCGCCTGGTGATCGGTACCGACGGCCGTCGCCTGCCGGCCGCCGAGGTACTGATCAACACCCCGCACATCCGCGACCTGATGCGTCGGGGCCAGGTCCACGAGATCAAGCACGCGATGGAGGAGACGCTGGAGGAAGGCATGGAGACCTTCGACCAGTGCCTGTTCCGGCTGCAGAAGGAAGGCCGGATCGGGATGGAGGAGGCGCTGCAGGCGGCCGACTCGCGCGACGGCCTGGCGTTGAAGTTCCGGTTGTCGGAAGGCTCCGACGCCGAGCACGACCCCTATGCGGACGTGTTCAACGCCGAGCAGTAGCGCTCAGTTCGGCTGCGGCGCGTCGGGCTGGCGTTCCGGCCGCGCCGCATCGAACGCCGGCAGGGCCAGGCAGGCCTTGTCGATGCGGGCAATCGTCGGGAACTGCCCGATGTCGACCCCGAACCGGCGCGCGTTGTAGACCTGCGGGATGAGGCAACAGTCGGCCAGGCCGGGGATGCTGCCTTCGCAGAAGTCGCCGGTCGCGGGATGGTCGGTCAGCATCTGCTCGACGGCCGCGAAGCCGCTGATTACCCAATGCCGGACCCACTCGTCACGCTCAGGCTGCGGCACGTTCCATTCGCGGTCGAAATACTGCAGCACACGCAGGTTGTTGAGCGGGTGGATGTCGCAGGCCACCGCCTGGGCAATCGCACGCACGCGCTGGCGGTCGCGGCTGGTCGCCGGCAGCAGCGCCGGCGCGGGCCAGGTCTCGTCGAGGTATTCGAGGATCGCAACCGACTGGCGCATGATCCGGTCACCGTGCTTGAGCACCGGTACCAGTTCCTGCGGATTGATCTCGCGGTAACCCTCGGCATGCTGCTCGCCGCCGTCGCGGACCAGGTGCACGGAGATCGTCTCGTAGGGCAGGCCTTTGAGGTTCAGGCCGATCCGCACGCGATACGCGGCGCTCGAGCGCCAGTACGAATACAGCTGCAATTGCTCCGCCACCCGCGCCCTTCCTTCTGTCATCTGCGCTCCCCCTGAGCACGGTATCCGATGCGGCCACCGGCGGATGACCATCCGCCGGGCCGGCGCAGCCGCCGGTCAGGCGTCGTGGCGCTCGATGCGCTGCTCGATCGCGCCGAAGATGCTGTTGCCGGCCTTGTCGAGCATCTCGATCCGGACGACGTCGCCATAGCTCATGAACGGCGTCGACGGCTTGCCGTCGCGCAGGGTCTCGACCGTGCGCTGTTCGGCGAAGCACGAAGCGCCCAGGCTGGTGTCCTCGTTGGCGATGGTGCCGGAACCGACGATGGTGCCGGCCGACAGTGGCCGCGTCCGGGTGACGTGCGCGACCAGCTGGGCGAAGTTGAACTGCATGTCGACGCCAGCCTCGGGCGCGCCGAACCACTTGCCATTGACGTGGGTCAGCAGCGGCAGGTGGACCTTGCTGTCGCGCCAGACATCACCCAGCTCATCCGGCGTCACGAACACCGGGCTCAGACCCGAGCGCGGCTTGGACTGGACGAAACCGAAACCCTTGGCGAGTTCGCCGGGAATCAGGTTGCGCAGCGACACGTCGTTGACCAGCCCGATCAGCTGGATATGGCCGGCGGCCTGCTTCGGGGTGATCGCCATCGGCACGTCGTCGGTGATGACCACCAGCTCGGCCTCCAGGTCGATGCCGTATTCCTCGCTCGGCACCCGGACCGGGTCGCGCGGACCGAGGAAGCCGGCGCTCACCGCCTGATACATAAGCGGATCGGTGTAGAAGCTCTCGGGCACCTCGGCGCCACGGGCGCGACGCACGCGCTCGACATGCGGCAGGTAGGCGCTCCCATCGACAAACTCGTAGGCGCGCGGCAACGGCGCGGCCAGCGCCGCCACGTCGACGTCGAACGTACCGTCGGCCTTGCCGTCATTGAGGGCATCGGAAAGTGCGTTGAGCCGAGGCGCGATGTTGGACCAGTCCTCCAGCGCGTGTTGCAGGGTGTCGGCGATGCCGGTCGCACGCACCGCACGGGCGAGGTCGCGCGACACCACGATCAGGGTGCCGTCGCGGCCGCCTTCCTTGAGGGAACCAAGCTTCATCGAAAACTCCTAGTCGGTCGGCGCAGCGCGCGATGGTTTCAATTGTAACGGTTGTGCCCACGACCGAGCCACGCCGGACGATTCCATGGGCAACAAAAAACCCGCCGATGAAGGCGGGTTTCTTGCGTAGCTGGCAGCCCCGGATGGATTCGAACCACCGAATGCCTGAGTCAGAGTCAGGTGCCTTACCGCTTGGCGACGGGGCTATGGAACTTGTCGGACAAATATTAGCGCTTGGAGAACTGGGTTGCACGGCGCGCCTTGTGCAGGCCGACCTTCTTGCGCTCCACTTCACGGGCGTCGCGGGTAACGAAGCCGGCCTTGCGCAGCTCGCCCTTCAGCGACTCGTCGTACTCGACCAGCGCGCGGGCGATGCCCAAGCGGATCGCACCGGCCTGGCCGGTGGTGCCGCCGCCGGCGACGGTGACGTTGACGTCGAACTTGTCGGTGTTCTTGGTCAGCTCGAGCGGCTGGCGCACGATCATGCGCGCGGTCTCGCGACCGAAGAACTCCTCGATCGTGCGCTTGTTGATGGTGATGTTGCCCTCGCCCTTGCGCAGGTACACGCGAGCGGTGGAGGACTTGCGGCGGCCGGTGCCGTAGTTCTGCTGGATTGCCATATTCGTAGTGACCTTAGATATCGAGCGGCTGCGGCTGCTGGGCGGCGTGCGGATGCTCGGCGCCGGCGTAGACCTTGAGCTTGCGGTACATGGCGCGGCCGAGCGGATTCTTCGGCAGCATGCCCTTGACGGCGGTCTCGATGACGCGCTCGGGGTGGCGCTCAAGCGCCTGCGCGAGGGTCTCGGTCTTCAGGTTGCCGATGTAGCCGGTGAACCGGTGGTACTTCTTGTCGGCCAGCTTGTTGCCGGTGACCACGATCTTCTCGGCGTTGATGACTACCAGGTAGTCGCCGGTATCGACGTGCGGGGTGAACACCGGCTTGTGCTTGCCACGCAGGCGGTGGGCGAGCTCGGCGGCCAGGCGGCCCAGGGTCTTGCCGGAGGCGTCGACCAGGTACCAGTCACGCTGGACGGTCTCGTTCTTGGCGGTGAATGTCTTCATGACTGATCTTCTTTGGGTACCTAGCCGGGCTGATTCCGTGGTTGCGCCGCGAGGGGCTGCCGTCGGAATTTTGCCGCGCGTTTTGGTATTCGGAAACGAAAGAGGCGGGAATGATAGCGGGCCTTGCGGTGCACTGCAAGCTCACTGAACCGCCCATGTTAGCATCCCCGCATGCCCTCTGCCATGCGCCCGCCACCTGTTGATCCGCTGGTGGCGCTGGCCGACCGCTGCGTGCAATGCGGCCTGTGCCTCCCGGCCTGCCCGACCTACCAGCACGACCGGCTTGAAGCCGAGTCGCCACGCGGCCGGATTGCGCTGGCGCGGGCCTGGACGCTGGAAACCATCGAGACAACGGCCCCGGGCGATGCCCACATGGACAACTGCCTCGGCTGTCGGAGCTGCGAAGCGGTTTGCCCGGCGGGAGTGGAGTATGGCGCACTGCTGGTCGCGACGCGCGGACGCCAGCGAGAACGTCGCCCACCGGACTGGCGCCAGCGTGCCGCCGAGGCGCTCGTTGCACGGCCACGCCTGCTGAGCCGCCTGCTCGCTACATACCGCCTCGGCTACCGCGCCCTGCCGCCACGTTGGCGAATATTGCCCAGACCACCCATTCCGGCCGGTGCCGTGACCCGGTCGTTCCCTGCGACCACCACCGTCGCTCTATTCGTGGGCTGTTTCGCAGACACCTATGAAGTCCCGGTACGCGCGGCACTGGAACGCCTGTGCGCGACGCTTTCAATCCGCCTGCGGGTTCCATCCGCGCAGACCTGCTGTGGCAGCCTGCACGCTCACGCTGGCGATACCGCCCAGGCCGCCTGTCTCGCGGCGATCAATCGCGCTGCATTCTCTGGCGATGAACCGGTGCTAACGCTCGCCAGTGGTTGCCACGAGGCTCTCGCCGCGGCGACCGGCGCCTCCACGGTCGATGCACTGACCTTCCTGGATGGGCACCGCGACCGGCTCCATTTCAACGAGTGTCGCGAACGCATCGCCGTCCACCTGCCCTGCACCCAGCGCAACGTGGTCAAGTCGGTGCCGGCGTTGCGACGGCTGCTGGCGCGGGTGCCCGGGCTGACGCTGATCGAACTCGACGCCGGCTTCGGCTGTTGCGGCGCCGCCGGCAGTGCGATGTTTACTGATCGCGAACGCGCGGCCAGCTATCGCCAGCCGTTGCTTGACCAGTTCGCCCGCAGCGGCGCGACCCGCCTGATCAGCGCCAACATCGGCTGCCGCCTGCACCTGGCCAACGGCACAGCGCTGCCGGTACACCACCCGCTGGAATTCCTCGCCGAAGTGCTGGCGCCCGCATCCACGGACCTGCACCCGGAAATCACCCGGCCGACCTAGAATCACGCCCATGACCACGCGTATCCAGACCCCGATCGACCGCCTGCTAGGCGACGCCCAACGCGCTCTCGAAA
>JBOHYC010000056.1:0-14873 GCA_050737755.1 Lysobacter sp. | reverse complement strand
CCGACTTCATCTGGGTGGTCAGGCGCGAGTCGGCGGCCGGGAATTTCTCGAACGCGAAGCGCGGAATCTTGGTGACGACGTAGTCGATCGACGGCTCGAACGACGCCGGGGTCGCGCCGCCGGTGATTTCGTTGCGCAGTTCGTCCAGGGTGTAGCCGACTGCGAGCTTGGCGGCGACCTTGGCGATAGGGAAACCGGTCGCCTTCGACGCCAGCGCAGAGGAGCGCGACACGCGTGGGTTCATCTCGATCACCACCACGCGCCCATCGTGCGCGTTGATGCCGAACTGCACGTTGGAGCCGCCGGTGTCGACGCCGATCTTGCGCAGCACCGCGATGCTTGCGTCGCGCAGGCGCTGGTATTCCTTGTCGGTCAGGGTCTGCGCCGGGGCCACGGTGATCGAGTCGCCGGTGTGCACGCCCATTGCATCGAAGTTCTCGATCGAGCAGACGATGATGCAGTTGTCCGCGGTGTCGCGGACCACTTCCATCTCGAACTCCTTCCAGCCCAGCACCGACTCCTCGACCAGCACCTCGTTGGTCGGCGAGAGCTCGAGGCCGCGCTTGACGATCTCCTCGAACTCTTCCTTGTTGTAGGCGATGCCGCCACCGCTGCCGCCGAGGGTGAAGCTGGGACGGATGATGGTCGGATAGCCGACGGTCGTCTGGATCTCGACCGCCTGCTCGAAGGTTTTTGCCACCGCCGCCTTCGGGCACTCCAGCCCGATCTCGGCCATCGCCACGCGGAACAGCTCGCGGTCCTCGGCCATGCGGATCGCATCGCGCGAGGCGCCGATCAGCTCGACGTTGTACTTCTCCAGCACGCCGTTGTCGGCGAGGTCGAGCGCGCAGTTGAGTCCGGTCTGGCCGCCCATGGTCGGCAGCAGCGCGTCGGGGCGTTCCTTGGCGATGATCTTCTCGACCGTCTGCCAGTTGATCGGCTCTATGTAGACCGCGTCGGCCATATCCGGGTCGGTCATGATCGTCGCCGGGTTGCTGTTGACCAGCACCACCCGGTAACCCTCGTCGCGCAGCGCCTTGCACGCCTGCGCGCCGGAGTAGTCGAACTCGCAGGCCTGGCCGATCACGATCGGGCCCGCGCCGATGATCAGGACGGTCTTGATGTCGGTGCGCTTGGGCATGTCAACGCGCCTCCATAAGCGCAACGAACTTGTCGAACAACGGCGCCACGTCGTGTGGGCCGGGGCTGGCTTCGGGGTGGCCCTGGAAACTGAAGGCCGGCGCGTCGGTCAGGGCGATGCCCTGGTTGGAGCCGTCGAACAGCGAGCGATGGGTGACGCGCACGTTGGCCGGCAGCGTCGCCTCGTCCACCGCGAAGCCGTGGTTCTGGCTGGTGATCATGACGCGACCGGTATCGAGGTCCTGCACCGGATGGTTGGCGCCGTGGTGGCCGTACTTCATTTTCAGGGTCTTGGCACCGACCGCGAGGCCGAGCAACTGGTGGCCGAGGCAGATGCCGTACGTCGGGATCTTCTTATCGACGAACTCGCGGATCGCGGCGATCGCGTAATCGCAAGGCGCCGGGTCGCCGGGACCGTTCGACAGGAACACCCCGTCCGGCTTCAGCGCGAACACTTCCGCCGCGGTGGTCTGCGCCGGCACCAGAGTCACCTTGCAGCCGCGTTCGGCGAGCATCCGCAGGATGTTGTGCTTGACTCCGAAGTCGTAGGCAACGACGTGGTGCCGGGGCTCGGCGCGGACGAACTCGCCACTGTCGAGATCGAACTGGCCGTCAACCCACTGTAGCGGCTCACGAATGCAGACTTCCTTCGCCAGATCCATGCCGTTGAGGCCGGCGAACTTGCGCGCCGCCTCGAGCGCCTTGTCGGCATCGACATCGCCGCCAGCCATGATCGCGCCGGACTGGGCGCCGGACTCGCGCAGCAGCCGGGTCAGCTTGCGGGTATCGATATCGGCAATCGCGACCACGCCACGCCTGGCCAGCCATTCCGGCAGCGAGACTTCGCTGCGCCAGCTGCTCGGCCGGCGCGGCACGTTGCGCACGATCAGGCCGGCAGCCCAGGCGCGGGTCGACTCGTCGTCGTTGTCGGTGCAGCCGGTGTTGCCGACGTGGGGATAGGTCAACGTGACCAGTTGGCGCGCGTAGGACGGGTCGGTCAGGATTTCCTGGTAACCGGTCATCGCGGTGTTGAACACCACTTCGCCGACCGAAAGGCCGGGCGCGCCGACGGAAATGCCCTCGAAGATGGTGCCGTCTTCGAGCGCAAGGATTGCGGGTTGGTTCACGGGGATCGCCTTGATTGCCAGGGAATCCTGACTCCACCAGGCGCAGCGCAAACCGAAATGCAGGTTGCAGCAAAGCGCGGACACGGTGCGGGACCGGTCCGAAAATGGAGTTCAGGCGAACGAGAATTCTAGCGATGAAGTCGCTTCGACGCCAGCAGCTTGTTCAGTCAGGAGAGCACATATCCACCGCAAGCCCCGCCCCTGTAGGAGCAAGTCGCGATCGGGCCTTCGGCCGCAGCACGACTATCTATCGCGACTTACGTCGCTCCTACAACAGGTCGCGAAGCACGTAGCTTCCGGGATCGCGGCCCGCCAGCCGGACGGCCGCATGCAAGGCGCCACGGGCGAATACGTCGCGGTTGGTCGCCCGGTGGACCAGTTCGACCCGCTCGCCCAGTCCGGTGAACTGCACCAGGTGCTCGCCGACGATGTCGCCCGCCCGGATTGCGGCGTGGTGCGGCGTCGCCCCGCCCTGCTCCGCGCAGGTAGCCAGCACCAGCGCGGTTCCGGAAGGCGCGTCCTTCTTGTGCACGTGATGGGATTCGACGATGTCGCAATCCCAGCCAGGCAGGGTGCGGGCAGCACGTTCGACCAGGTCGCACAACACCGCCACGCCGAGGCTGAAGTTGGCTGACCAAAGCACCGGGATACGCGCCGAGGCATTCACGATCGCCTCGCGCTGCCCGGATTCCAGCCCGGTCGTGCCCGACACCAGCGCGGCGCCGCGTTCACTGCACAACGCGAGGATCGCGTCGAACCCCGCGGGCAGGCTGAAATCGATCGCCACATCGAACTCAGGCACGCCATGCAGCTCGGTTACCGAGAACTGCGGAATGCCATCCACCACCCGTTGTGCCGGCTTGCTGCGCGACACCGCCGCGACCAGCTGGACATCGTCGCGTTCGCCCGACAACCGCGACAGGGCCTGGCCCATGCGGCCCGAGGCGCCGTGGATGAGGATGCGGGTCGGTGGGTTCATCGATGCAGGCTAGCCGGCCCGGCTGGGGCCGACAAGCGCTGGCTGGCGTCAGGAGGTCATCCGGTCCCAGAAGCCCTTGACCCCGTCAAGGAAGGTCGACGAACGCGGCGAATGTTTGCGCGCGTTTTCGCCGGTAAAGGTCGCCTCCAGCTTCGTCAGCAGTTCCCGCTGCTCGCTGGTCAGGTTGACCGGGGTCTCGACCACGGCGCGGCAATACAGGTCGCCGGTGCGGCGGCTGCGAACCGACTGCACGCCCTTGTCGCGCAGGCGGAATACCTTGCCGGTCTGCGTTTCGGCCGGTATCCGCAATTCAACCTCGCCACCCAGGGTCGGCACCCGGATGATGTCGCCCAGTGCTGCCTGGCCGAGGCGGATCGGCACGTCGCAATGCAGGTCGTCGCCATCGCGCTGGAAGATCTCGTGTTCGCGCACGCGCACATCGACATAGAGGTCGCCGGGCGGCGAACCGGCCGGACCGGCCTCGCCTTCGCCGGCCAACCGGATGCGGTCGCCGTTGTCGACGCCGGCCGGGATCTTGACCGACAAGGTCTTGGTCTTCTCGATCCGGCCCTGGCCGTGGCAGTCGCCACAGGGGTTGGCGATCGTCTGACCACGGCCGCCGCAATGCGGACAACCCTGCTGCATCGAGAAGATGCCGCGCTGGAAGCGGACCTGGCCACGACCGTTGCAGGTCTGGCAGGTTTCCAGCTTGCCGTCGGCCGAGCCGCTGCCGTCGCAGCTTTCGCATTCGTCGAGCGTGGGGATCTCGACCTGCTTCTCGATGCCGCGGACGGCCTCTTCCAGCGACAGCTCCATCACGTAGCCGATGTCGGCGCCACGACGCGGACCACGGCCACCCCCAGCGCCACCCCCGAAGATGTTGCCGAAGATGTCACCGAAGATGTCGCCCATGTCGGAATAGCCCCCAGGGCCACCCGCGCCGCCACCCATGCCGTGCTCGAACGCAGCATGGCCATGCTGGTCATACATGCGCCGGCGGTTGGCGTCGGCCAGTACCTCGTAGGCCTCCTTGCACTCCTTGAACGAGGCTTCGGCGGCGTGGTCGCCCGGATTGCGGTCCGGGTGGTACTTCATCGCGCAGCGGCGATAGGCCTTCTTCAGGTCATCGGCACCAACGTCGCGGGCCACGCCCAGGACTTCGTAGTAATCGCGTTTGCTCATCTTCCACTGCTTCCCTGCCCCACCGGATTACCGGGACGGGGACTGGTGGTCATGCAAAAACGGGCCCGGTGTCGCATCGCGACCCGGGCCCTCAGGACGTCCACGCCCGCAGGCGTGGACTTGATTCGAACGGAGGACCTGGACGCCTTACTTCTTCTCGTCGTCCTTGACCTCGGTGAACTCGGCGTCGACCACGTCGTCGGCGGCCTTGCCCGCGCCCGCATCTCCGGCGTCATCCGCACCCGGCTGCTGCGACTGCGCCGCCACCATCAACGCCTGCGCGGCTTCTTCCAGCGCCTTGCTCTTGGCCTCGATCTGCGACTTCTCGTCGCCCTTCATCGCAGTCTCGAGTTCGGCAATCGCGCTCTCGGCTGCACCGATCGCTTCGCCCGGCAACTTCTCGCCGTTTTCCTTGATGGTGGTGCGGGTCATGTGGATCAGGCCATCGGCCTGGTTGCGGGCCTGCACCAGATCGTGGAACTTCTGGTCTTCCTCGCGGTTGGCTTCGGCGTCGGCGACCATCTTCTGGATCTCTTCATCCGACAGGCCCGACCCGGCCTTGATCTCGACCTTCTGCTCCTTGCCGGTCTTCTTGTCCTTGGCGGTCACGTGGACGATGCCGTTGGCGTCGATGTCGAACGACACCTCCACCTGCGGCATGCCGCGCGGCGCAGCCTCGATGCCGGACAGGTCGAAGCGGGCCAGCGACTTGTTGTAGCGGGCCTGCTCGCGCTCGCCCTGCAGCACGTGCACGGTGACTGCGGACTGGTTGTCCTCGGCGGTCGAGAAGGTCTGCGAGGCCTTGGTCGGCACCGTGGTGTTCTTCTCGATGATCTTGGTGAACACGCCACCCAGCGTCTCGATGCCGAGGCTCAGCGGGGTCACGTCGAGCAGCAGAACGTCCTTGACGTCACCGGCCAGCACGCCGCCCTGGATCGCGGCGCCAACGGCAACCGCCTCGTCGGGGTTCACGTCCTTGCGCGGCTCCTTGCCGAAGAACTCGGCCACCGCTTCGCCGACCTTCGGCATGCGGGTCTGGCCGCCGACCAGGATCACCTCGGCGATGTCACTGGCACGCAGGCCGGCATCGTTGAGTGCGGTGCGGCATGGGCCGATGGTCTTCTTGACCAGGTCATCGACCAGGGACTCCAGCTTGGCGCGGGTCAGCTTGATGTTGAGATGCTTGGGACCGCTCGCATCGGCGGTCACGTACGGCAGATTGACCTCGGTCTGCTGCGCGGACGACAGCTCGATCTTGGCGCGCTCAGCGGCGTCCTTGAGGCGCTGCAGGGCCAGGTGGTCCTTGCGCAGGTCGATGCCCTGGTCTTTGTTGAACTCGTCGACGAGATAGTCGATGACGCGCTTGTCGAAGTCCTCGCCACCCAGGAAGGTGTCGCCGTTGGTGGCCAGCACCTCGACCTGCATCTCGCCATCGACCGACGCGATCTCGATGATCGACACGTCGAACGTGCCACCGCCGAGGTCGTACACGGCCACCTTGCGGTCGCCGCCCTTCTTGTCCATGCCGTAGGCCAGCGCGGCTGCGGTTGGCTCGTTGATGATGCGCTTGACGTCGAGCCCGGCGATCTTGCCGGCGTCCTTGGTCGCCTGGCGCTGGCTGTCGTTGAAGTACGCCGGCACGGTGATGACCGCCTCGGTGACGGTCTCGCCCAGGTAGGCCTCGGCGGTCTTCTTCATCTTGCTCAGCACTTCGGCCGAGATCTGCTGCGGCGCCATCTTCTTGCCGTCCGCAGTCGCGACCCACGCGTCGCCGTTCTCGTGCGCGACGATGCCGTAGGGGACCAGGTCGAGATCCTTCTGCACTTCACCGTCGGTGAACTTGCGGCCGATCAGGCGCTTCACCGCATAGAAGGTGTTCTTGGGATTGGTGACCGCCTGGCGCTTGGCCGAGGCGCCGACGAGGATCTCGCCGTCCTTGGTGTAGGCGACGATGGACGGCGTGGTGCGGTCGCCCTCGGCGTTCTCGATGACCTTCGCCTTGCCGCCTTCCATGATCGCCACGCACGAGTTGGTCGTGCCCAGGTCGATACCGATGATCTTGCCCATGGTGTTGCTCCCTCTTGAATCTGGATGTTTTGGGGCGGTCTTTGCCGCCGATGAACGCTATCTGGGGTCGCCGTGCTTCAGTTCAAGAACCGCTGCCGGCCGCGCGATTCAGTCGTGGTTGCTGACCACGACCAGTGCGGGGCGCAACAGGCGCTCGTTCAGCAGCCAGCCCTTCTGGTACACCTGCACCACGTGGCCCGGTGGATGCTCGGCGCTGTCGATGGTGCTCATGGCCTGGTGATGATCGGGATTGAATGCCTGCCCGGCCGGATTGACTTCGACCAGACCGTTGTCGGCGGTGACCTTCAGCAACTGCTTGAGGGTCAACTCGATGCCTTGGCGTAGCGCGACGGCATCTTCGCCCGCTGCCGCGAGACCGGCTTCGAGGCTGTCGATCACCGGCAGCAGCTCGGACAGCAGGCGTTCGTTGGCGAACTTGCGCGCCATGTCGCGCTCGCGTTCCAGCCGCTTGCGCTGGTTTTCGAGGTCGGCGCGGTCTCGCAGGGTGTCCTCGCGCAACTGGGCGAGCTCGGTCTGGACGGCCTCCAGCTCGGCGGCGAGGGGGGATTGTTCGTTATCGGCGGCGGCCTGCTCGGCTGCTTCCTTCATGGGTTCGGTGGTCATGCTCAACCTGGGTCCTGGAGCGCACGGTTCCGTCGGGCCGTGCGTGCGGTGGGTGACAGGGACGAGCAATTGGGGTCGCTGGACTGCAATTCAAGCGATCCGGGCCGCCTGAAGCCGTGCCAGACCCCTCGCCTATCGTCCGGCTTCCCGCCCGAATGCATCGCCGAGGGCGTCCGCCGCGGCCTGCACCACCGGGATCACCCGCCCGTAGGCCATGCGGGTCGGCCCGATCACGCCGAGCACGCCGAGGACCTGCCCACCGGCGATATACGGCGCGGTCACCAGCGACACGCCCTCCAGCGGCGCCAGCCCGGTTTCCTCGCCGATGAATATCCGCACGCCGGGCGCCTGCACCGTGCGTTCGAGCAATTGCAGGATCTCGCGCTTGCGGGCGAACGCCTCGAACAGCTCCCGCAACCGGTCCACGTCCGAAAGCTCCTGCACTCCCATCAGGCGGGTCTGCCCGGCCAGCACCATGTCGTCGTTGCCAGGCACCAGCACCTGCTCGGCCAGTTCTACCGAACGCGCCAGCAACCGCTCCATCTCGGTCCGGTCCGACCTCAGTTCGTTCAACAGCGTCGCCCGGATATCGACCAGCGAGCGTCCCGCGAAATGGTGGTTGAGGTAGTTGGCGATCTGTTCCAGCTCGGACGATTCGTAGGAATGGCGGGTATGGATGATCCGGTTCTGGACCTCGTTGTCGGAGAACACCAGGATCGCCAGCACCCGCTGGGCGTCGATCGACACGAAGTCGACCCGGCGGAACGCGAACTGCTCGCGCCGCGGCACGCTGACCACGCCGACGAAATGGCTCATAGCCGAAAGCAGCTCGGACGCGCTCCCGAGCAGCGCCTGGGTGCCGAACCCCGCCGGGAGTTCGTCGCGCAGCCGCGCCAGCTCGGCCTCCGGGAGTGGTCGGACCTGCAACAGCGAATCGACGAACAGCCGATAGCCGCGGGCGGTCGGGATCCGCCCCGCAGAGGTGTGGGGTGCGGACAGCAAACCGGCATCCTCGAGGTCGGCAAGGATGTTGCGGATGGTCGCCGGGCTTACGTCCAGCCCCGATTGCCGCGCCAGCACCTGCGAACCCACCGGCTCGCCGCTGCGGATGTAACCCGCGATCAGGGTGCGAAGCAGTTGGCGTGAGCGCGCGTCGAGCCCCGCGGAATCGGCCGCGTTGCCACCGGACCGGGACTCCCCCTGGGCACGTTGACTCCGGCTGTTCTGCGGTTCGGCGGGTTTGGAGCTCATTGCCACCGGGTATAAGCCCGCCGGCTCAATGGTGCAAGCTGGCGGCAACATCGCAGCCGGCGAGACAAGGTCATGCGAGCTTCCCCCTGCCGCCATCGCTCCGTCCCCTTTACACTCGCCGCCGCATGCTCACGCATCTCTCACTCAAACAGTTCGCCGTGGTCAGCGAGGCCGAACTCGGCTTCGGCCCCGGCCTGACCGTCATCTCCGGCGAGACCGGCGCCGGCAAGTCGTTGCTGGTCGACGCGCTGGGGCTGCTTTCCGGCCTGCGCGCCGACAGCGGGGTGGTCCGCCACGGCGCCGATCGGGCCGAGGTGGTCGGAGAGTTCACCCTGCAGGACGTGCCTGCCGCGCGTGACTGGCTGTGTGACAACGAGTTGGACGAAGGCGATGGCGATGGCGATGGCGCCTGCCTGGTCCGTCGCGTGGTGCGTGCCGATGGCGGCTCGCGCGCGTGGGTCAACGGGCGCCCGGTCACGGTTGGGCAACTGTCGGAACTCGCCGGTCTACTGGTCGAAATCCACGGCCAGCACGAACACCAGGCCCTGCTGTCGAGGCCCAGCCAGCTGACGCTGCTGGATGCCTACGGACGGACCGCCACCGAACGCGACGCCGTGGCGGCCGCAGCTGGCCGCTGGAGTGCATTGCTCGATGAACGCGAATCACTCTCGGCCAAGGGCGATGTCAGCGAGCGCATCGACTGGCTGGAACACCAGCACGCCGAACTTGAGCGCGAGACCCTGGAGCCCGATTCAATCGCACAGTTGCGGACCGAGCACCGCCGGCAAGCCCACGCTTCCGACCTCATCAGTGCCTGTGAGACGGCGTTCACCCGCCTCGGCGGCGATGATGCCCCGTCGCTGACCCATGCGCTGCAGCAGGTCCGCGGCGAACTGCAAGGCGTCGCCGAGCACGAACCGCGACTCAACGAAGTCGACGGCATGCTCGACGCCGCCGCGATCCAGCTCGACGAAGCACTGGCGATGCTCGACCGCGTGCGCGGCGACCTCGACATGGATCCGTCCGCTTTCGACACGCTTGAGCAGCGACTCGGCCGCCTGCATGACCTCGCACGCAAGCACCGCGTCACGCCAGAAGAATTGTTCGAACATCGGGACGCCCTCGCCGCCGAGCTGGAACAGCTGCGTGGCGCTGGCATTCGACTGCAACGACTGGACGCCGAGATCGAGTCCGCCCGCAACGACTGGCGCAAGGCCGCCGATGCCCTGGGCGGCAAACGGCGCAAAGCCGCGGAATCACTGGCAGCGGCCACCACCGGCCTGATCGCCGAGTTGGGCATGGGCGGCGGACGCTTCGATATCGCGATCGAGCCGATCGAAGGCGACAAGCCCGACCCGCAAGGCGGAGAGCGCGTGGAGTTCCTGGTCGCCGCCAACCCCGGCCAGCCGGCGCGCGCCCTGCGCAAGGTTGCGTCGGGGGGCGAGTTGTCGCGCATCTCGCTGGCGATCGAGGTCGCCGCGCTGGGGCTGGATACGGTGCCGACGATGGTGTTCGACGAGGTCGATTCGGGCATCGGCGGCGGCGTGGCCGAGATCGTCGGGCAGAAGCTGCGGGCGCTCGGCGCCACCCGGCAGGTGCTGTGCGTCACCCATCTGCCGCAGGTCGCGGCGCAGGGCCATGCGCATTACCGTGTCAGCAAGGCTGCCAGTGAAGGCGTGACCCAGAGCCAGGTCCGGTTGCTGGATGGCCCGCAACGGCAGGAAGAACTGGCGCGGATGCTCGGCGGCGTCGAACTGACCCGCGAGGCACGGGCGGCGGCCAAACGGTTGTTGAGCGATGTGAACTGAAACCGGTGGTGCAATGTCATGTCGTCGCGCGTCGCGGCGCGTTTATCGACATCGCGACCGATACGTTATCGCGGCGCCTTCTTGCGCACGTACAACACCAGCGAATGCTCTTCGATCTCGTAGCCGTGCTCGGCTGCGATTTTCGACTGCAGATCTTCGATCTCGGCGCTCTCGAACTCGATGATCTTGCCGGTGTCGATATCAACCATGTGATCGTGGTGCTGGCCTCGGTCGAGCTCATAGACCGACTGGCCCGACTCGAAGTTGTGCTTGAGCACCAGCCCGGCCGCCTCGAACTGGGTCAGCACGCGGTAAACAGTGGCCAGGCCGATGTCTTCCCCATGGTCCAGCAGCAGCCGGTAGATGTCCTCGGCGGTCATGTGCCGGGGCTTGGCCTTCTCCAGCAACTCCAGGATCCGCGTGCGCGGATGGGTCACTTTCAGGCCTGCCTTGCGAAGGTCGTGCGATTCCATTGAAGCTCCTGACGCCGGATGAACACGGCATGCGGCGGGGCCGCGCGATCATGGCTTCAGTGTATCATCGGCCCGTTATCCGACAGCCATGAAACCGATGCCAAAGCACCCGATGCGTACGCTCCTGCTTGCCCTGTCCGTCGCCGGAATCACTGCCGGCCTGGCGGGTTGCGGCATCGTCTATCGCCAGCCGATCTTCCAGGGCAACCTGCTGGAATCGACGGCCGTCGAACAATTGCAGGTGGGCATGAGCAAGCAGCAGGTGCTGGGCCTGATCGGCACGCCGTCGATCCAGGATCCGTTCCACCACGATCGCTGGGACTACACCTCGACCCAGCGCACCGACCGGCTGGCGCACACCGAGATCAAAACCTTCACGCTGTGGTTCGAGAACGACGCACTGACCAAGTGGGAGGGCGAATACTTCCCGGAGCAGGACGAGCAACTCTCCAAGTCCGCGCGCAAGCAGTTCGGCCCGAACCTGGCGAAGGACAAGGACAAGTAACGATCAGTCCGGCCGTCGGTCAGCGCCCACGGGTCGCGGCGCGGCGCCGCCGCGCATCCTTCGGGTCGGCCAACAACGGTCGCAACAGTTCGACCCGGTCGCCGTCACGGAGGGTCGTCGCCCTTCCCGCGACGACGCCAAACACGGCGTAGTCGCTTTCCGCTGCATCAGCCCAGCCCGCGGCCTGTAGCGCGTCGGCCACGCAAGCGCCCTCGTCCAGATCCACCAGAACCTGCTCGAATCGCCGCGGCCAGGCTCGGATCAACTCGACCTTCATTCACCACCACGGTCCGCGACCCGGATGAAGTCGTCGACCATCCGGTCCGCCAGGCTCTGGAAACCGATCGCCATCGCCGGGGCCAGCAACTTCACCTTCGGCTCGAAATTGAGCGTCAGGGTGACTTTGCAGGCGGACTCGTCGAGTGCGTGGAACTCCCAGCGCCCCGACAGGCTGCGGAACGGGCCATCGACCAGTTTGAGGTCGATGTGGTGCGGCGCCGACATGGTGTTCTCGGTAGTGAACCACGTACGCAGCGCGCCCAGCCCGAGGTCGAGCCGCGCGACCATCCGGTCGGGCGACGACTCCAGCACTTCGGCGCCATCGCACCAGTCGAACCGGCGCGGATAGGCGGGCACATCGTTGACCAGCGCGAACATGCGCGCGGCGGAGTGTTCGACGAGGGCGGTACGGCGGATGCTCGGCATCGTGAAGGACGGATTCCAGTCGGGGCGAACAGGTCGCCCGGCGGCCCCGCAATCAGGGACAATAGGCGCAATGACGAAGAACAAGACTGGAAAGGATAAGGGAAAGGGCGCCGGCGGCACCATCGCCCTCAACAAGCGTGCGCGCCACGAATACGCGCTGGAGGAACGCTTCGAGGCCGGGCTTGCCTTGCAGGGCTGGGAGTTGAAGTCGATCCGCGCCGGCCGCGCCAACATCGGCGAAAGCTACGCGGTGGTCCGCGGCGGCGAGATGTTCCTGTTCGGTGCGCAGATGACTCCGCTTATCTCGGCCTCGACCCACGTCGTCACCGAAGAGCGCCGCACCCGCAAGCTGCTGATGCATCGGCGCGAGATCGACAACCTGATTGGCCGCATCGAGCGTGATGGCTACACCGTGGTGCCGACCTCGCTGTACTGGAAGGGCAACAAGGTCAAGATCGAACTGGCGCTGGCCAAGGGCAAGCAGAGCCATGACAAGCGCCAGGCCAGCAAGGACCGCGACTGGGCCCGCGACAAGCAACGCGTCCTGCGCGCCCACAACAAGAACGCCTGACGGGATGGATCGTGCCGGTCAGTGCTCGGCACGGTCACCGGGCAAGGTGAAGTAGAACGTCGCACCCTCGCCCTCCCGGCCTTCGGCGCGGATCGTGCCGCCATGGCGTTCGACGATGCGTTTGACCGACGCCAAGCCGATACCGTGACCCGCGAAGCGCTGCTGGTCATGCAGGCGCTGGAACGGCCGGAATAGTTTGTCGACGTACTGCTGATCAAACCCCGCGCCGTTGTCGCGCACGAAGAACTCGCCCGCCTGCGTCCCGAACTCGATCCTGCCGCTTACTCGGCCAAGGGTGAACTTCCACGCATTGCCGAGCAGGTTGGCCAAGAGGTTGCGCAGCAGGGTGGCGTCGCCGTCGACCGACAGCCCGGGAGCGATCTCGACCTGCACATCGCGTTCGGAGTCCGTCTCGCGAAGTTCCTGGACGATATCGCCCGCCATCCGGCTCAGGTCGACATGCTCGCGCTTGACCTCGCCGCGGCTCAACCGCGACATCTTCAGCAGCGCGTCGATCAACTCGCCCATGCGGCTGGCAGCATTGCGGACCCGGCCCAGGTAGCCCTTCCCCGCTTCATCAAACGTTTCCGAATAGCGTTCCGCAAGTATCCGGCTGAAACCGTCGATTGCCCTTAGGGGCGCGCGCAGGTCATGCGAGATGCTGTAGGCAAACGCCTCCAGCTCCTGGTTCGCCTGGCTCAGTTCGCGCGTGCGCATCGCGACGCGTGCTTCCAAGGTACGGTTGAGTGCGTGCACCCTTGCCTGGGCACGCAGGCGCTCGGTCACGTCCTCCACCTGCACCAGGCCAACGATGTCCTGGCCAACGTTGCCGGGCACCGGCGCGTAGGTCAGCTGGGCGTGTCGTGGTTCGCCACCCGTGCGGTGCAGGCGCCGGGTGGTCCGATGGACACCCGCAGCGTCGGTACTGGCTCCCGTATGCGCCACTTGGGCGCTCAGTTCGTCGTCCTCGAACAACGCATCGAAACGCACCCCCACCAGCGACTCCGGCGACTGGCCGACAATCGTCCCCATGGACGGATTGGTCTCGACGATCGCGCCCTGGCTGTCGAGCAGGACCTTGCCGATCGCGGAGTACGTCATCGCCGTCCGGAAGCGCTGCTCACTGCGCCGGAACTCCTCGGTCAGCCGCAATGCGATGCCATGGGCACGCGACTCGGTGCGGGCCAACATCCAGGCGACCGCATACATCAGCAAGGACGCGAACAGGCCAAGCGCCAAGGTGTTCTGCAGGCTTTCCAGGCGCGGGACGGCCTCGGCCAGCGGCGGCGAGTCGAACTCCATCCTCCAGCGCCGTCCGTAGTTGTCGAACTCGACCGCATGCGTGAACGCCGGCGGCTGCTGCGCCTGTTCGGAACCCGAAGCGAACAGCAACTGCGCTTTCCCATCGGTCACGTCATGGATGCGGAACCGCATGTCCTTGTTGTCGCCCAGGGCGGTGGCAACAAACCGGTCGGCGCGGAATGGCACGTAGACCCATCCCAGCATCGCATCCCGGCGCGCCTCTGGTGTCGCCGGGCGATCTCCGCCGCGATACACCGGGAGGTAAAGCAACAGGCTCGTCGCCTGATCCGCACCGTCCTGGATGAGGTGGACCGGTCCCGACAGCGAAGCGCGGCCGCTTTCGAGCGCGGTCTCCATCGCCGCGTGGCGAACCCCTTCGGAATACATATCGAAGCCGATGGCCGAGAGGTTCGCGCGCGTCTTCGGTTCCAGATAGAGGATCGGGCCGTAATGCTCGCGCTCGCCGTCCGGGCGCACGTCGAGCAGTCCCCATCCGGCCTGGCGCCATTCGACCTGCAGGTTGTCCAACCGGCTTCCGCTGACATAGCCGGCGAACCCCAACCCGACCATTTCGGGGAAACGACGGGCCAGGTCCATTCCGTCGGCGTAGCCGTACCACTGATGCGGCGTCGGCCGGTTGACCGATGCAAACAACGCGGCCCCGCCGCCGGCGACAAGCTCGTAGCTGACCACCCGTTGCCTGAGTTGCTCGGTGAGCTCCTGGGTGGTGCCGATGAACTCCACGTTGGCCGCGCGCATCTCGCGCTCATAGGCGACCTGCCACAACGCGAACACCGAGGCCAGCGACCCCAGCAGCACCACCAGCGCCCACAGGTGCCCGCGTAACGGGCGCAATCGGCTGGACAGGGAGGGCTTGCTGCGTTCGCCGGAAGGGTCATCCATGGCGGAAAGCATACAAGCCCCCGCTGCATTGGCGGCGTCACTGAACCGGCCCCGGACGCGCTGCCCTGCCGCACCTTGTGGAAGCCCGTTCCGCCCCTATACTGGCCGGGTCAGCAATCTTGTAGTCCCCGGGGGTGCACTGGCTTCGACGGGGGTCGCGAAATCGCTTGGCGCATGCCGAGGGGGTAGCTTTCCTCGTAAATCCAGCTGCAAAACTCTAGTTGCCAACGACGACA
>JBOHYC010000055.1:0-2041 GCA_050737755.1 Lysobacter sp. | reverse complement strand
ACCCGATGAAGTTCCCGCACTTCATCCGCAGCCAGAAGCGCCTGCCCGACTCCGGCCTGCGCGACAACCACATGCAGTGGGACTTCTGGACCAACAACCCCGAGACCGCGCACCAGGTCACCTACGTGATGGGTATCCGCGGCCTGCCGCGTACCTGGCGCCACATGAACGGTTACGGCTCGCACACGTACATGTGGGTGAATGCCGCCGGCGAGAAGTTCTGGGTCAAGTACCACTTCCATACCGAGCAAGGCATGGAGTTCTTCAGCAATGCCGAGGCCGCACAGATGGCCGGGCAGGATTCGGACTTCCACCGCGGCGACCTGTTCAACGCGATCGCCCGTGGCGAACACCCGAGCTGGAAGCTGTCGGTGCAGGTGATGCCGTACGCGGACGCAAAGAACTACCGCTTCAACCCGTTCGACCTGACCAAGGTCTGGCCGCACGCGGACTACCCGCTGATCCCGGTCGGGCGGATGACGCTCAACCGCAATCCGGAAAACTTCTTCGCGCAGATCGAGCAGGCCGCGTTCTCGCCGGGCAACACCGTGCCGGGGATTGGTCTTTCGCCGGACAAGATGCTGCTCGGCCGCGCGTTCGCTTACGCCGATGCGCAACGCAACCGGATCGGCACCAACTTCCATCAGTTGCCGGTCAACCAGCCCAAGTGCCCGGTCAACACCTACATGTTCGACGGCCAGATGGCCTACCACCACAGCGGCAATGCGCCGGTGCACGCGACCAACAGCGGTGGCCGACCGTGGGCAGACCAGACCGGTCCGGTCGCGGATGGCTGGGAGGCGGATGGCGAGATGGTCCGCAGCGCCTACACGCTGCACGCCGAGGACGATGACTTCAGCCAGCCGGGCACGCTGGTGCGCGAGGTGTTCGACGATGTACAGCGCCAGGCGCTGGTCGACCAGGTGTCCGGCAGCCTGCTCGGCGGCGTGCGCAGCCCGGTGCTGGAACGTGCGTTCGAATACTGGAAAAACATCGATGCCGATATCGGCCAGCGGATCGAGGACAAGGTCCGTGCCGGCGCAGCCCCGGAACCGGCCGAAGGCATGGGCGAAGGCTGAAGGTACCTCCGGCGGAGCTGCCGAGGCAATTGACGCCTCAGCGGCTCCGGCGGGGTCGGCGGCGCGACAACGCGACCCGCCCGAGGAACGCCAACAGTCCAAGACCCAGCAGCCCACCGACGATCCACGGCCAACGTTGACCGTCCCGTTCGACAGCGTCATCCGGGATCGTTGCCTGGAGCGTCGGCTGCGCCGCTGGCGAGCGCGTCGTGGTCGGTTGCGCCGCGAGTTGCCACACCCCGTCGACCAGCACCACCCTGCCCTCTAGCGGCGGCAACACCAGTTCACGCCAACTCACCCGCAGGTCGCCGACCTTCGGATCCAGCGGGTTCTCCGAACTGGTCAGGCCATCGCCTTCGGGCTGGAACGTCGCGGCAAGATTGGCCGGCAGCCGCGAGAAGCCCGGCCGGAATTCCTGCCACTGTCCCAACGCCTTGAGCACTGCCAAGTCGAGCGGCTTGCCGTCGAGGGTCGGCTGCGCCGCCCACCAGTGTTGGCCGGCCAGCGGCAGCTCCGGCGGATTTTCGTGGCCGGCGGAGAACTGCGAGGAATCGATCCACGCGGCCTTCCACACGCGGTCGTAGCTGTCCTCGCCGACGCGACGCCACTGGTACATCTCCACCCGGCGATCCAGCCCGAACTGGTCGGTGCCGACGCCGAACTCCGCGTCGCGCAACTCGCCTCCGGCCTGAGGCGTGCCTTCGGGCACCACCGATGGTGACTGGGCGTACAAAGGCGCGATGAGGCCGATCAGCAGCAGCGCCGCGAGGCCGGTCCGCCAGATCATGCCGCCAGCGTCCTCGCCTGCAGTTCGGCGACCTCGTGCTCGGTGCCATAGCGACCGCGCTCGTCCTGTTTCACGCCGGCCAGCGCGCACCCGGGATCGTGGGTGAAAAACAGATGGACGTTGCGCGCCAGCTTGTCGGCCAGGAACGCCTTCTTCTCATCGATCAGCAACTCGG
>JBOHYC010000054.1:0-5433 GCA_050737755.1 Lysobacter sp. | reverse complement strand
TCAATACAAATCCACCGGATCCACATCCAGCGACCAGCGCACCTTGCGTGCGCCGGGCAACGCATGGATCTCCGGCAACGCGGCATCCAGCGCGGCATGCAACGCGCGACGCTCCGGCGCCGACAGCAGCAACTGCGCACGCTGGTAGCCCGCGCGACGTGGCATCGGCGCGGGCAGTGGGCCGCTGATCTCCAGCGTGCGGTCGGCGTCGCGCTCGATACAGCGGCGCACCGCCTGCAGGAAATCGTTGGCGACTTCGACCTGCTTCGCTTCCGCCCGCAGCATCGCCAGGTGCGCGAACGGCGGGAAGCCGGCGGCCTCGCGCTGCTCCAGTTCGAGTTCGGCAAACGCGCCATAGCCGCCCGACAGCAGCGTCGCCAGCAACGGATGTTCGGGATGGTGGGTCTGCAGCAGCACCTGTCCGGCCTTGTCGGCCCGACCGGCCCGACCGGCGACCTGGATCAGCAGTTGCGCGAGTTTTTCCGGCGCGCGGAAGTCGGCGGAAAACAGGCCCTCGTCGATCCCGACCACGGCCACCAACGTCAGGTTCGGCAGGTCGTGGCCCTTGGCCAGCATCTGGGTGCCGACGAGGATGCCGCGGGCGTTGCCGAACCCGGCCAGGTGCTGCTCCAGCGCGTCGCGACGCTGGGTGGTGCCGCGGTCGACCCGCAGCACCGCCACGTCGGGGAAACGCTCGCGCAAGGCCTCCTCGATGCGCTCGGTACCGGCGCCCTGCGACTGCAGCGCCAGCCCGCCGCAATCGGGGCAGGCGTTGGGTGCGGGCCGGCGTGCGCCGCAGTGGTGGCATTGCAGGCGCCGGCCGCCGGCATGCACGGTCATCGGCGTGCCCTGTTCGGGCAGGCTGCAGCGGCTGCATTGCGCGCTCCAGCCGCAATCGTGGCACAGCAGCACCGGGGCGTAGCCGCGGCGGTTCTTGAACACCAGCACCTGGCCGCCGGCGTCGAGTGCGCGGCCGATCGCGTCCAGCAGTTCCGGCGATAGTCCTGCCTGCAGCGGCCGTTTGCGCACGTCGATCACCCGCACCGCCGGAGGCCGGGCATTACCAGCGCGCTGGTGCAGGCGCAGGTGGCTGTAGCGCCCGGCCTCGGCGTTGCGCAGCGACTCCAGCGACGGCGTGGCGCTGCCCAACACGATCGGCACGGCCAGCGCGCGGGCGCGGACCAGGGCGAAGTCGCGGGCGTGGTAGCGGATGCCGTCGAGCTGTTTGAAGCTGCCGTCGTGTTCCTCATCGATCACGATCAGGCCCGCCTTCGGCAGCGGCAGGAAGACCGCCGAGCGGGTCCCGACCACCACCCGCGCCTCACCGCGATGACAGGCTGCCCAGGTGCGTGCGCGCTCGCCGTCGGACAGCCCCGAATGCAAGGCGTGCACCGGTACCCCGAGACGGGCGCGGAAGCGCGCCAGCAGCTGCGGGGTCAGGCCGATCTCCGGTACCAGTACCAGCGCCTGCCGGCCGCGCGCGAGGCAGTCGGCGATTGCGTGCAGGTAGACCTCGGTCTTGCCGCTGCCGGTGACGCCGTCGAGCAGGAACGGCGCGAAGCCGTCGGCGCCGGCCAGCAATGCATCGATCGCGGCCTGCTGCTGCGGGTTGGGCGTCGGTCCCGGCTGCGGCTGCGGTGCCCACTGCGACGCAGGGATGGCGATGCGTTCGGCCAGCCCGCGTTTGGCCAGCGAACGGGCGGCGCCGCGCCAGTCGTCGATGGAGGGCTCCGTGGCGCCGTCATCAAGCATGGCTTCGTCGACGGGACCGCCGAGCAGCTGTTCTGCCATCCGCCGTGGCTTGCCCGCGCGCAGCCCGTCCACGGCGGTTCGCCCGGCCTCGGTAAGTTGCCAGGCCCAGTCGTGGGTGTCCGGCAGGGGCTCGCCGTGGCGCAGCGGTCCGGGCAGGGCGGTCGCCAGTACCTCGCCCAGTGGCGCGTGCAGGTAGCGCGCCAGCCAGCGCAGCGAGTCCAGCAGTTCGCCGGCGAACAATGGCTGGCCGTCCAGCACCGCCAGCGCTGGCTTGAGCGCGGGCGCGTCGGCATCGGCGGCCGTCGCCAGTGCGGCGATCACTCCGACCCGCTCGCGCGGTCCAAACGGCACCCGCACCCGGGCGCCGACCGCGGCCGGCTCGCCGTCGCCGGGCGGTGCCAGGTAATCGAACAGGCGCGGCAACGGCAGCGGCAGGGCGACCCGCAGGACATCTGGTGCAGGGGGATTGAGCGGTGCGGGCGGCATTGGCGCCAGTCTAGCGACCCGCCCGGTTGGGCATACGGGGCAGTTGCGGGGCATTGCTTCGGGTTGCCTGACAAAGCGTGCGCAAGTTCGCGTTTTTCAAAGGAAATGACCCTTATCCACATCGGCTGTGGATAACTCTGTGCATGGTCTTGGCGGAGGGATGCGCGATGCTGGTGCCACAAGCCCCCGCGCCGGGTTGGTCAAAAAAGTGCCATGCGCGATAACAATATAAAAATCAGCCACTTGTCCGTGAAACATCGCTGCAATGTGGCCCTGCATCTTGCTGAATGGCTTGTTCATGACGGAAAAGCCCCTGCTGTGCACAACCGATTTGGCGCAAGCCCCCGTCACGCTTTGTTCGCGAACTTTTACGGGGCTTGTCAAGCCATCTGGTCGGCCCATTTCGATCGCTATGATGGAGCCATGGTGAATCCGTTCCGATGAGTGTCCGTCCTCCGCCGGGGTCCTCCGGCACGCCCCTTTCCGCCGTGGCTGCCACGTCCGCTGCCGGCCCGTCCGCTCCGCCTGCGCTGGCCGCGTTCCTGCGCGGGGTCGAGCGCCGAGGGGCGGTGCTGGGCGAGTTGCAATGTGGCGATGCCAGCACCGGCGACGCCGCGCTGGCCACCGCCATGCGGGAGTTCCGCGCCGAGGCCGGTCGCCTGCCGATGGACCAGTGGCCGCGGCGGTTCTGGAGCCTGCTGCTGACCCAGCCGGGCCTGCGCGAGCACCCACCGCTGGCGATGGAACTGGACGCGACCGACTGCCTGGCCAGTCTGGGCGATGGCCCTCGCGCGGCGTTGCTGCTGCGCCTGGCCGCGGGCCTGGAGCCGGCCGAGGCGGCCGCGGTACTGGGCATCGCCGAGCCGACCTACCAGCTGGCGGTGCAGCGCGCGTTGCCACGCCACGCCGACGGTCGTGCCGACCCGCAAGCCTGGCAGCGCCTGGGCGACCAGGTGCGACGCCGGATCAAGACCCTGCCGCCGCCGCGGCTGGTGCGCCTGGGCCGCAACCGCGAGGCGGCCCTGGCCGGGATGGCTGGCAATGGTGAGACGGGTGTGCCGGCCCGTGCCGTCGCCAACCGCCGGTCGCCGGGCTGGTTACCGGTCGTGCTGTGGGCGTTGCTGGGGCTCTGCGTGCTGGCATTCGCCGCGACCTTCTGGCCGGATACCGCGCGCTGGCTTGATGGCAGTGCGCGCGGCACCCCCGGGCAGAGCGAGCTTCCGGCCGAGGCGCCGGCATCGCGTTACGGCGCGGAGGCCGGGTTGGTCAGCCATCGCGACTTTGCCCTGCTGGCCGACCCGCAGGGGCTCGCAGAATCCGAACAGCTCGCTTTCAACAGCTGGCTGGTCGACCAGTTTTCCAGCGAGGCGCCCGATGAGTCGAACTGAGTGGGGCCGACGGCCTTTCCGCGGGTCGCTGTTGACGGCCGGGCTGCTTGGGCTGGCCGCGCTGGCACATGCCGCGCCGGCGGTGCTGGACGACCTCAAGGTGGTCCTGCCGCAACTTCAACCGCAACGGCGCGCGGATTTGCAGCAGCAAGCCGGGCAGTGGGCCGCATGGAACGCGGAGCAGCGCCGCGCCTTCCTCGACCGCGTCGAGCAGTGGAACGCATTGCCGCCTGCCGGTCGCGGCGCGGCCCGTGAGCGCTACCAGGCCTGGCAGGCTTTGCCAGCGGACGAACACGTCCGCGTACGTGCGGCCGCGCGACGTTATGCGGGTTTGCCAGCGCAGGAACAGCAGGAACTCCGCAGCCGCTTCGACGCACTCGACCGCAGCGAGCGCCGCGGCTGGCTGCTCGGTCCCGAGCTGGGTGCCGACTACGCCGCGCTGCAACCGTTGCTGGCGCAGGTCCCGTCGGACGAACACGAGGGGCTGTTACGCGTGCTGCGTGCGATGACCCCGCCACAACGCCACGACCTGTCGGTGCTGGTGCAACGCACCCCACCGCAGGAGCGCGCGCTGTTGCGTAGCGAGCTGGTTTCGACCGCTGCGGCCAACCGCAACGACTGGTTGTGGGACCGCCTGCACCGCTGACCGGTCAGCCGCCCGCCAGCCGCGCGAGGAACGCGATGATCGTCGCGAACAGCAGCATCATGAAATAGACCGCGCCGATGGCGAGGTACTTGGGCACGGTCAGCCACCAGCCCTGCTGGTAGACGCGCTTCTGCATCAGCAGCAGGTAGATCGGCATCCACACCATCATCGCGGCCGACGCGGTGGCGATCACGATGCCGATCCAGACCGGCGCGGTCGCCAGCCAGCCGCCCAGCAGCGACAGCAGGAACAAGGCCGTCAGCGCCAGCAGCAGGAATGCGTGGCTGTACAGCGCGACCACCAGGTGCTCCAGGTAGAGCCGCCGGGTGAACAGGTAGAAGATCTTCAGCAGCAGCGCGAACACCGGCACCAGCAGGAACAGCGCGGTCGGCGCGGACGCCATCATTCCCTGCACCCAGAACTCGGCGGAGGCGAAGGATTCGCTCTCCATGTTGCGGTCGATATTGCCGGCCTTGCGGTTGAGCCACGCGTTGGCGAAGTCGGGCCACCAGCTGACCACCAGCGGGTTGGTCTCCGGGTCCCACACGCCGTGGTGGCCGAGCATGTTGAATTGCAGTCCCTTGCGCCAGGGCTCGGACTTCGACGTATCCGCCGCTGCAGTGGCGTCCCCACCCGGCTCCCCGCCCAGTTCGACGATGCGGTTCGCCGCCACGCCGCGTATCCGGACCTCGGCGGCGATCAGCGCCGGGTCCACTCCGGGCGTGTTGCCGGCCTCAGCGCGCGCCTGCTCGATCTCGGCCACAAGCGCGTCGCGGGCCTTCTCCACCTCCGCGACCGTCGTCGCCGCGGCAATGGTGTCGATGCCATCTGTCGAGACCGTTGCATCGTCGAAGTGCATCGTCGCCGCGCCGATGAAGAACGTCAGCACGCTGAGCACCACGAACAGCCGCAGCGGCGCGATGTAGCGCTGGCGGTGGCCGGCGAGGTAGTTGATGGCAGTCCGCCCTGGACTGGCCAGGTCGCGCAGGGTGCGCCACAGCCGGCCGTCTAGGTGCCAGAACGCTTCGAAGAATTCCTCGACCGCATGCGCGGCGTGGCGGATCGGGTTGTGCACCGACTGCCCGCACTGGTGGCAGAACTCGCCCTGCAACGTGGTGTCGCAGTTCTCGCAGCGGGTTGGATTGGCGTGGGCGTCGTGTT
>JBOHYC010000053.1:0-3437 GCA_050737755.1 Lysobacter sp. | reverse complement strand
ATCGCGGATCGACATCGCTGCCAACCGCTTCGATCGCGGCGAACATCTGCTTGAGGTTGCCGGCGATGGTGATGCCGTCGACCGGATACTGGATCTTGCCGTCTTCGATCCAGAAGCCGGCCGCGCCGCGCGAGTAGTCGCCGGTGATGTTGTTGACGCCCTGCCCCATCAGCTCGGTGACCAGCAGCCCGCGGCCCATCCCGGCCAGCATCGCCTCGAAGTCGCCACCGTTGGCCGCAACCTGCAGGTTGTGCACCCCACCGGCGTTGGCGGTGGTCTGCAGGCCGAGCCGGCGCGCCGAGTAGCTGCCGAGCACGTAACGCTGCAACACGCCGCCGGTGACCAGCGCCGACTCGCGGGTGGCCACGCCCTCGCCATCGAACGACGCAGAACGGAAGCCGCGTGGCAGGAATGGCAGTTCGTCGATCGCAAACCAGTCCGGAAACACCTGGGTGCCGGCGCTGTCGAGCAGGAAGCTGGCGCGGCGGTACAAGGCGCCGCCGGACACGGCGCCGAGCAGGTGGCCGATCAGCGAGCGGGCGATCTCGGCCGAGTACAGAACTGGGTACTGCCCGGTCGCGATCTGCCGCGGTGCCAGTCGCGACACCGCGCGCTCGGCGGCCTTGCGACCGATCGTCGCTGCCGATTCCAGTTCGTCCGCCGCCAGCGCGATGCTGTACCAGCCGTCGCGCTGCATGTCGGCGCCGCGACCCGCGATCAGCGCGCAACCCAGGCTGTGCTGGGTGCTGCGTTCGCGACCGACGAAGCCGTGCGAGTTGGCGTACACCGACAAACTGCTGCCGCTGCCGACCGAGGCACCGTCGGAGTTCTCCAGCCGCGGGTCGAAGTCGCGCCCAGCCTGTTCGCAGGCCAGCGCCAGGTCGATCGCATGGTCGGCCTCGATCGCCCACGGGTGCCAGCTGTCGAACTCGCGCAGGTCGGTCGCCATCAGCTCGGCGTCGGCCAGCCCGGCCGCCGGATCGTGCTCGGTGTGGCGGGCGATCGCGCAGGCCTGGTCGACGGTAGCGGCAAGGCTCGCGTCCTGCAGGTCGGCGGTCGAGGCGCTGCCCTTGCGGCCATTGAAATAGACCGTGACCGCAATGCCGCGGTCGCGGGTCGACTCGACCGTCTCGACCTCGCCCATCCGCACGTTGACGTTGAGCCCGGTGTCCTCGGAGCACGAGACCTCCGCCTGGTCGGCACCATTGGCTCGGGCGCGCTCCAGCAGGCGCTGCGACAGGCCGGCCAGCAGGTCGAGGTGGGCGTCGCTGTCGGCGTGGGCCGGCACGGCCGAGCCGGTGGAACGATGGGCTATGTCGCTCAATGACTTATCCTTGCAGTACGAAATGACGTGGGCGTTGACGATGCGTGGCAGAGACGAAGAAACCGGCGAGTTCCGCGACGACAGTCGCAGCCAGCAACGCCGCGAGGCGCTGGAAGTGTTGTCGCTGGGGCAGCAACTGGTGGCGCTGACCGAAACCCAGCTGGCGAAGTTGCCGGTGCCGGAGGCGTTGCTGCCGCACATCCGCGACGCCCGCCGCATCACTTCGCACATCGCACACAAGCGGCAGATGGCGTTCCTGGCCAAGCAGATGCGGCGCGAGGACGACGAGGTGCTGGATGCTATTCGCGACGCGCTCGACGAAAAGGGCGACGCAGCGCGGCGCGAGGTTGCGGCGATGCACCGGATCGAGGCCTGGCGCGACCGCCTGCTGGCCGAGGGCGACGTGGCGCTGGCCGAACTGATCGAGCAGCACCCCGGCGCCGACCGCCAGGGACTGCGCCAGCTGGTGCGCAATACGCTGGAAGAACGCAAGCGCAACAAGCCGCCGCGCGCGTTCCGCGAGCTGTTCCGGCAGTTGCGCGATTTGATGCTGGCGGGGTCGGAATCCGCTGGCGACGACGTGGCTGGCGACGACACCGCTGACGAACACGCGATTTAACGCCACGACGTTCACGCCTGGGTGCCGCCCACCGTGATGCCGTCGATCAGCAGCGACGGCTGGCCGACGCCGACCGGCACGCTCTGTCCATCCTTTCCGCAGACGCCGACGCCTTCGTCGAGCGCAAGGTCGTGGCCGATCATCCGCACCTTCTGCATGGTCTCCGGGCCGTTGCCGATCAACGTCGCGCCCTTGACCGGCGCGGTGACCTTGCCGTCCTCGATCAGGTAGGCCTCGGTCGCCGAGAACACGTACTTTCCGCTGGTGATGTCGACCTGGCCGCCGCCAAAGTTGACCGCGTACAGGCCCTTCTTGACCGAGCGGATCATCTCCTCCGGATCGTGCTTGCCGGCCAGCATGTAGGTGTTGGTCATGCGCGGCATCGGCAGGTGCGCGAAGGATTCACGACGGCCATTGCCGGTCGGCTTCATGCCCATCAGGCGCGCATTGAGCGAGTCCTGCATGTAGCCGACCAAAATGCCGTCTTCGATCAGCGTGGTGCACTGGGTCGGATGGCCTTCGTCGTCGATGTTGAGCGAGCCGCGGCGACCGTCCAGGGTGCCGTCGTCGACGATGGTGACGCCCTTGGCGGCCACGCGCTCGCCAATGCGACCGGCGTACACGCTGGTGCCCTTGCGGTTGAAGTCGCCCTCCAGGCCGTGGCCCACTGCTTCGTGCAGCAGCACCCCGGGCCAGCCCGGGCCGAGCACCACGGTCATCACCCCGGCCGGGGCCGGGATCGCCTCCAGGTTGACCAGCGCCTGGCGCAGCGCTTCGCGCGCGAAGGCTTCCGGGCGCCCGTTGGCGAACAGTTCCTCATAGCTGTAACGGCCACCGCCGCCGGCGTAGCCGGATTCGCGGCGGCCCTGCTGTTCCACGATCACCTGCACGTTCAGGCGCACCAGCGGACGGATGTCGCCGGCCAGCACGCCGTCGCTGCGCGCGATCAGGATGGTATCCACGCCACCGGACAGGCTCACCATCACCTGCTGCACGCGCGGATCGGCCGCACGCAGGTAGCGGTCCAGGCGCTTGAGCACCTCGACCTTGGCTTCATTGCCGATGCTGTCGATCGGGTCCAGCGCCGGGTACAGCGCGCGGGCCTGGCCGCGCACCAGCGCCCGTGCCGGCTGCGCACCGCCGTCGCGCGAGATCGCGCGCGCCGAGTGCGCCGCCGCCAGCAGCGCGTCGCTGTGGATGTCGTCGGAGTAGGAAAAACCGGTCTTCTCGCCGGCGATCGCGCGCACGCCCACGCCCTGCTCGATGGAATGGGCGCCGTCCTTGACGATGCCGTCTTCCACGCTCCAACTCTCGCGGCGGGCGTGCTGGAAGTAAAGGTCGCCGAAATCGATGCCCGGCCCCAGCAGGGTGCCGAAGGTGCGTTCCAGGCCACCTGCATCGAGCCCGGCGGGCAGCAGCAGGCGGTCTTGGGCAAGGGTGAGTGCGTTTTCAGTCATGGTCTTGATCTATGGGCGCCGGGCGGGAGTGCAACCC
>JBOHYC010000052.1:0-1657 GCA_050737755.1 Lysobacter sp. | reverse complement strand
AGTTCTACTTCCGCACCACCGACATCACTGGCGCCTGCCAGTTGCCGGAAGGCGTGGAGATGGTGATGCCGGGCGACAACGTGAAGATGGTGGTCACGCTGATCAACCCGATCGCGATGGACGAAGGCCTGCGTTTCGCGATCCGCGAAGGCGGCCGCACCGTCGGTGCTGGCGTCGTCTCCAAGATCATCAAGTAAGCGTGTTTCGGGGCGGTAGTTGCACGTCGCCCTGAAAACCAGCTAGAATGCTCGACCACCATGGGCCTGGCGATTTCGCCGGGCCCATGAACCAGCGAAATGAGGGGCAGGAAGCACCTCGTATTCGCCAGACAGGGAAATGTCGCATGGTGCCGTTTCGTTCCGGGTCCGCCCGGTCACGACGGTGTCATGCGTTCGCAGATTCCGTCTGGGCGGGCCGGGAAACCGGCCTGCCTTGATTTTTGAGGGGCCGGTAGCGTTTCGCGCGAGCCGGCATTTGCAGTCCATCGGGGTTCGGTGCACCCAGTCACCGGCCCGTCGCTCTTTAAACCAAGGAACACCGTCATGGCGGACCAAAAGATCCGGATTCGGCTGAAGGCGTACGATCATCGTCTGATCGACCGCTCGGCCAGCGAGATCGTCGAGACGGCGAAGCGGACCGGCGCACAAGTGCGCGGCCCGATTCCGCTGCCGACCAAGATCGAGCGTTACACCATCCTCGTATCCCCGCACGTCGACAAGGACGCGCGCGACCAGTACGAGACCCGCACGCACAAGCGCGTGCTCGACATCGTCGACCCCAACGACAAGACCGTGGACGCGCTGATGAAGCTCGAGCTCGCGGCGGGCGTCGACGTCCAGATCAAGCTGACCTGAGGCCGATACCATGACTGCGAAGAAATATTCGCTGGGCATCGTCGGTCGCAAGGCCGGCATGAGTCGTTTCTTCACTGAAGACGGCAAGTCCGTGCCGGTGACCCTCATCGAGGCGACGCCGAACCGGATCACCCAGATCAAGACCACCGACACCGACGGCTACACCGCCGTGCAGGTCACGGTGGGTGTGCGCCGTGCGGCGCTGGTCAACAAGCCCGAGGCCGGTCACCTGGCCAAGGCCAAGGTCGACGCTGGCCGTGGCCTGTGGGAACTGCGCGTGGAAGCCGACAAGATCGGCGACTTCAATGTCGGCGGCGAGATCAAGGCCGACATCTTCGAAGTCGGCCAGATCGTCGACGTCCAGGGCATCACCAAGGGCAAGGGCTTCCAGGGCACGATCAAGCGCTGGAACTTCAAGATGGGCGACGCCACCCATGGCAACTCGCTGTCGCATCGTGCCCCCGGCTCGATCGGCCAGCGGCAGACCCCGGGCCGCGTGTTCCCGGGCAAGAAGATGTCCGGCCACATGGGTTCGGTCCAGCAGAGCACCCAGGGCCTGGAAGTGGTCAAGGTCGACGCCGAGCGCGGCCTGATCGCGATCAAGGGCGCAGTGCCGGGCGCGCCGGGCGGCGACGTGATCGTGCGTCCGACGAGCAAGGGAGCATGACGATGGAACTTGCCATCAATAACAGCAGCAAGAAGCTGTCGGTCTCCGACGAGATCTTCGGCCGCGAGTTCAGCGAAGACCTGGTCCACCAGGTGGTCGTTGCCTACCGCAACGCAGGTCGCGCCGGTACCAAGGC
>JBOHYC010000051.1:0-2879 GCA_050737755.1 Lysobacter sp. | reverse complement strand
GCGCAGACCCGCGCCTGGCTCGATCGCGACCGCATCGCCCTGGGTGAAACCGTCACCCTCAACATCCAGACCGATGCCGGCGCCAGCCCCGACTACAGCCCACTCGAGTCCGAGTTCGGGATCAGCGGCCACAGCAGCAGCCGCCAGGTCGAGCTCAGCAACGGCCGCATGCAGAGCCGCACGTTGTATGCGGTTGCACTGAAACCGCACCGTGATGGCGTACTGACCATTCCCGCATTGCGCGTCGGCAACGACCGCACCTCACCGCTGTCGCTGGTCGTCACCCCGGCCAGCGCCCGCACACCAGCGCGCGCGGGTGACGACGTATTCCTCGAAAGCGAGGCCGACGACGCGAGCCCATACGTGCAGCAGGCGGTGGGCCTGGTGGTACGGCTGTACTCGGCGGTGCCGCTGGTGTCGGGCGAACTCGACCAGCCCGCCCCCGAGGGTGCGACCCTGCGCCAGGTCGGTGACGACGCCCAGTACAGCCGCGAGATCGACGGGCGCCGCTACAACGTCATCGAGCGCCGTTACCTGCTGATCCCGGAGCGCAGCGGCGCGCTGCAGATCCCGGGCGCGACCTTCGAAGGGCGGGGCGCCACCGGCTTCTTCGACGACTTCCTTGGCCGCAGCGGCTCATTGCATGCCGGCGCCGCACCGCGCTTGCTCAAGGTGCTGCCGGCGCCGACCGGCGCGCCGCAACCCTGGCTGCCGCTGCACGACCTGCGACTGAGCTATCGGTCGACCCCGCAGGAACTGCGTGTGGGCAGCGCCGCGACGCTGACCATCGAAGCGATCGCCGATGGCGCCAGCGCCGCGCAGATGCCCGAACTGCAACTGCTGCCGATCGACGGCGTACAGGTGTTCGCCGAACCGGTGCAGGCCGACGAGCGCTTCAAGGACGGCCGTCCGCAGGTCACGTTGACGCGCAAGTTCTCGCTGGTGCCGACCCGCGGTGGCGCGGTGGAACTGGCGGGGCTGGCGCTCGACTGGTGGGATGTAGGCACCGGCAAGGCCCGCACTACCCGTTTGCCACCGCTGCAATGGCAGGTCACCGGCGCGCCCGCCGCAAACAATGGCCCGACGGGCACCGCCGCGCCGGGGCCCGCGACATCGCAACCGGTGCCGTCGCCCGCCACGGAGTCGACACTGCAAGGCACGCTGCACGGGGCGAGTCGCGGCTGGGTGCTGGCGACCTTGCTGTTCGCCGGGTTGTGGCTGTTGACCCTGCTGTGGGGATTGCATCGCGGCGCGCCGGAAGCCACGGTCGCGAACCCCAGGTCGGCTTCCCCGGGCTCCACCACCAAGCCAGACCCGGCAGCGTTCAAACGCGCGCTTGCTACCGGCGATTTCGCCGACGTTGCCGACAGTTTGTGTGCATTGGCCCGGCCCCCGGCGGCGAATCTGGATGAAGTGCGGGCGCGGCTCGAAGACCCGGCGCAGCGCGACGCAATCGACGCACTGCAACATGCGCGCTGGGGTGGTGGCGACGGCGTCGCCGCCCGCAGCCTGATGCGCTCCGCCTTTGTCCGTGGTCCCCGCTGGCGCGAAGTGGCTGCTGTCGCAAAACCGCCCCTGCCGCCGCTGTATCCGGATGCCTGACCCCTTGCCCCGCCACCTCCGGCGCGCTGGACCGGGTTTGCTAAGCTCGCCCGCACTCAAGTGGGGAACAGCACGACGATGACGGAAGCGAATACCGGCGCCAAAACCGCCAAGCGCAAGATGCCGTTGCACTGGAAGATGGCGATCGGATTCGGGACCGGCCTGCTGCTGGGCATGGTCGCTTACTACACCTCCGGCGCCGACGCCGACTGGGTGCAGTGGCTCACCACCTATGTCACCCAACCGGCCGGGCAGTTGTTCCTGCGGCTGATCTTCATGCTGATCATCCCGCTGCTGTTCTCGGCGCTGGTGGTCGGCATCGCCGAAATGGGCGACGTGCGTTCGCTGGGTCGGGTCGGCTGGAAAACCTTGGCCTACACCGTGGTCGTATCCGGCATCGCGGTGGTGATCGGACTGGTGCTGGTCAACTGGCTGCAACCGGGTGTCGGCATCGACCGGGCGGCTGCCGAGCAGATGCTGGCGGAAGGTTCCGAGCGCGCCGCGGCGATTGTCAGTAGCACCAGCGGCCAGCCGCAGGGCATGGACATGCTGCTGTCGATCGTGCCGAGCAACGTCATCACTGCGGCCGCCAACAATTCGATCCTGGCGGTGATGTTCTTCGCGATCATGATCGGCATCGGGCTGGTGCTGACCCGCAGCGCCGCCACCGACACGCTGCAGCGTGGCATCGAAGGACTGTTCGAGGTCTCGATGACCCTGATCGGGCTGGTGATCAAGCTGGCGCCGTACGCGGTGTTCTGCTTCATGTTCAACCTCGCAGCGCTGTTCGGCTGGGAGCTGCTGGTGCGGTTGGGCGCCTACGTCGGCGTCGTGGTGCTGGCCTTGTCGATCCACATGTTCGTGGTCTATTCGCTGGCATTGAAGTTCGCCGGTGGCTATTCGCCAGTGAAGTTCTTCAAGGGCTCGCAGGAAGCGATGTTGATGGCGTTCTCGACGGCATCAAGCAACGCGACCCTGCCGACCGCATTGCGCGTGGCGGATGAGCAGCTCGGCCTGCCGCGCAAGATCTCGCGTTTCGTGCTGACCGTCGGCGCCACCGCCAACCAGAACGGCACCGCGCTGTTCGAGGGAGTGACGGTGCTGTTCCTGGCCCAGTTCTTCGGGGTCGAGCTGTCGTTGGTGCAGCAGGTCACGGTGATGTTCGTATGCATCCTCGGCGGCATCGGTACCGCGGGCGTGCCCGCCGGCTCGCTGCCGGTAATCGCCTTGATCTGCGGGATGGTCGGGGTGCCGCCGGAAGGCATTGGCATCATCCT
>JBOHYC010000050.1:0-26820 GCA_050737755.1 Lysobacter sp. | reverse complement strand
GCGTAGAACGCGACCGGCACGCTGCGGCCCGGGTCGCCTTCGCCCATCACCGGCTCCAGGAACATCGCCTCGATGAACCAGTCGTTGGCATCGGCGTCGGCGAACGCCTGCTTCAGCGCGTCGACGTCGTAGGGCGCGATCGCGATCACGCTGTCCTCGCCCCGGTAGCTGGCGAGGAAGTTCATGTAGGTCTTGCGGCTGGAATCGGAGTACAGCGCCGGGCGATCGGTGCGCCCGTGGAAGCTGCCCTTGACCACCAGCCGCTTGACCTTGCGACCGGCGTGCTTCGCGCCGTCGTCGGTCATGGCCTTGGTATTGGTATCGGCGATGCGCGCGGCCAGGGACACCGATTCGGAGCCGGAGTTGAGGCACATGAAGCTGGCGTACGGGCACTCGCCGCGCGTGTGGCCGATCTCCTTGCGCAGTGCGCGTTCGGCGCGCAGGTGCGACAGGCTCGGGGTCATGATGTTGGCCATCGCCTGCGGCCGGGCCATCGCGTCGAGCACCGGCTGCGGCGCGTGGCCGAAGCCGAGCATCCCGTAGCCGCCGGTGTCGTAGAGCACCGCGCCGTTCAGGGTGACCACCCAGGGCCCGCGCGCGGCGAGGGCGACGTAGGGGTTCACCGCGTCCTGCGGATAGACGTTGACGAAGCCGGCCTGCACGGCCTGCACCTGGGCGTCCTCGTCGAGGTCGAGCAGGTCGGCGAAGGTTTCCTTCGCTTTCGCGTGTTCTTCCACAGCGGCATCCACCGCGGCTTCGAGTTCGGGATGCGTGGCGGCGAACTTCGCCAGCGTCGCATCGTCCAAGCCCGTGGTGCGGCGCTGTCCCTTGTGGGCGCGAAGCGGGGCGAGCCTGTCGGCGAGCGAATGGGTCTGCGACATCGTGCGGGTCCTCCGTTGCGGAATGGGGCAGTGCCGTGCGGGCACGGGCCAGCCCTCTATTATCGACAACTTTTCGTCGGTTAACAGGTGCGATCTGCGCAGAATTCATGTAGATTTCGGCGAATCGACGAAACGGGCAGGCGATCATGAGGTTGACCAGCGCCGACGAGGCCCTGCTGTCGCTGTTGCGCGAGAGCGCACGCGCACCGACCGCCGAAATCGCACGCCGGCTGCAGCTGTCGCGGACCACGGTCCAGAGCCGGATCGAGCGGCTGGAGCGGATCGGCGTGATCGCCGGATACACCGTCCGCGTCGGCGACGATTTCGAGCGCGAGCAGGTCCGCGCGCTGATCATGATCACCGTCTACCCCAAGCAGATGCCGGCGGTGGTCGAGGCTTTGCGGCAGATGCCGGAGGTGCGCAGCCTGCAATCGGTCAGCGGCATCTGGGACCTGGCCGCGGTGGCGATGGTGCCGACGATCGGCGACATGGATGCGTTGACCGACCGGATCGGCGCGCTGGATGGCGTGGAGCGCACCACCTCCTCGCTGGTGCTGTCGACCAAGTTCGAGCGCTGATTGCCACGGGGAACCCTGAAGTCCGGCGGGCGGCCACGGCGGCGATGCCTGGGTATCGGGTGTGCACGTGCTCGCCGACAGTGGCCGCTCCCGCAAACAGCGGCTCTCCACGCAGTGCCGCCGGCGCCCACCGCGGGATCCCGCATTGCCCCGCTTACAATGCGCGTCCCCGCCAGTCCCTGCCGCCTTGAAGAAGTCCGAATTCCATTACGACCTGCCGCCCGAGCTGATCGCGCAGGCGCCGCTGCCCGAGCGATCCGCCAGCCGCCTGCTGCTGGCGCCGCCGGGCGACGCACCGTTCGACGATCGCCACGTGCGCGACCTGCCGGAGCTGCTGCGCGAGGGCGACCTGCTGGTGTTCAACGACACCCGGGTGATTCCGGCGCGATTGTTCGGCAGCAAGGCGGGCAGTGGCGGGCGGGTCGAGATCCTGATCGAGCGCCTGCTGCCGGGCAACGAGGCGCGGGCGCAGGTAGGCGTGAGCAAGCCGCTGAAGGCCGGCGGGCGGATCGAGCTCGACGCCGGCGGCGAGGCCGAGGTGCTGGGCCGCGAGGGCGAGTTCTACCAGCTGCGATTCGAGGTCGCAGGCGCGCTCGAATCCTGGCTGTTGCACGCCGGGCGCCTGCCGCTGCCGCCGTACATCCGCCGCGAGCCCGGCAGCGACGACGACGAGCGCTACCAGACCGTGTTCGCACGCAAGGTCGGCGCGGTGGCGGCGCCGACCGCGGGCCTGCTTTTCGTCGAATCGCTGCTCGAGGGACTGCGCGAGCGCGGGGTGCAGTCGGGCCACGTGACGCTGCACGTCGGCGCCGGCACGTTCCAGCCGGTGCGCGTGGACGACATTGCCGACCACCACATGCATAGCGAGTGGCTGGAAGTCGGCGCGGAGCTGGTGGACCAGGTGCGGCGCACGCGTGCGGCCGGCGGGCGGGTGATCGCCGTGGGCACGACGGTGGTACGCGCGCTGGAGAGTGCCTGGCTTGAAAGCGGGGCACAGGTCGACGACGAATTGCAGCCGTTCACCGGCGAAACGCGGATCTTCATCTATCCCGGCTACCGCATCCGCTCGGTGGACGCGCTGCTGACCAACTTCCACCTGCCCGAATCGACGCTGCTGATGCTGGTGTCGGCGTTCGCGGGCAAGGCGCGCATGTTCGCGGCGTACGAGCACGCGGTGCGCGGGGGATATCGGTTCTTCAGCTATGGCGATGCGATGCTGTTATGGCCGGGAGACGCTGCGTGATGCCGGCGGCGAGCAGAAGCAAATCCTCCCCAATCCTCCTTTTTCAAAGGAGGGAGCAAGGTGGCGCCCGCTCGCATTCCCCCCCTTTGAAAAAGGGGGGCAGGGGGGATTTGCCCTTGTCGTTGCTTTTGCTTTTGCCACGCCACCGGCCGGGAACCCTCCGCACATGAGCCGCATGTCCTTCGAACTCCTCGGTACCGACGGCGCCGCGCGTCGCGGCCGCCTTTCGTTTCCCCGCGGCGCGGTCGAAACACCGGCGTTCATGCCGGTCGGCACCTACGGCACCGTCAAGGGCATGCTGCCCGACCAGGTGCGCGCGCTGGGCGCGCAGATCATCCTGGGCAATACCTTCCACCTGTACCTGCGGCCCGGGCTGGAGGTGATCGAGGCCCACGGCGGGCTGCATGGTTTCGCGCGCTGGGACGGGCCGATCCTCACCGACTCGGGCGGCTTCCAGGTGTTCTCGCTGGCGCATCGCCGCAGGATCACCGAGCAAGGCGTGACCTTCCCGGCGCCGACCGACGGGTCCACCGTGTTCCTCGGCCCCGAGGAGAGCATGCACATCCAGAAGGTGCTTGGCTCGGACATCGTGATGATCTTCGACGAGTGTCCGCCCATACACCTCGACGGCGAGCCGGTCGGGGCGGACGTGGTGGACCGCTCGATGCAGCTCTCACTGCGCTGGGCGGAGCGCTCCAGGCGCGCGCACGAGGGCAATGACGCGGCGCTGTTCGGCATCGTCCAGGGCGGTGTCTACCGCGACCTGCGCACGCGATCGGCGGAAGGGTTGAAGCAGATCGGTTTCGACGGCTATGCGATCGGCGGCCTCGCGGTGGGCGAGACCGAGGCCGAGCGCAACGCGATGCTCGAACACACCGCACCGCAACTGCCGGAGGATCGCCCGCGCTACCTGATGGGCGTCGGCCGGCCGGAAGACCTGGTCGAGGCGGTCGCCCGCGGCGTCGATATGTTCGATTGTGTGATGCCGACCCGCAACGCCCGCAACGGTCATTTTTTCACCAGCGCAGGCGTCGTCCGCATCCGCAACTCGAAGTACGAGAAGGACCTGCGGCCGATCGAGGAAGGCTGTGACTGCCACGCCTGCGCGGGCGGCTTCAGCCGCAGCTACCTGCGCCACCTGGACCGCTGCAACGAGATGCTCGGGCCGATGCTGGGGACCCTGCACAACCTGCGGCACTACCAGCGATTGATGGCCTCCATGCGCGATGCGATCGAGCAGGGAACCTTTGCCGCTTTCCGCGAGTCTTTCTACGCGGCGCGCCGGTAGGGGCCTGCCGCCCGGCCCCGGTCCAACCCATGTCATAATCCCGGGCTTATTTTCCGTCTATCCGGATATCCAACATGAACCTGCTCGATTTCGTGATCTCGCCTGCCCACGCCCAGGCTGCGGGCCAGGCTGCCCCGGGTGGCCTGTTCGGCGGTGGCCTGACCGGCCTGCTGTTCCCGATCCTGCTGATCGGCGTGATGTACTTCCTGATGATCCGCCCGCAGATGAAGCGCGCCAAGGAACACAAGGCGATGCTGGGCAAGCTGGCCAAGGGCGACGAAGTCCTGACCAACGGCGGCATGGCTGGCGTGGTCACCGACCTGGGCGACAATTTCATCACGGTCGAGATCGCCGACAACGTGCGCATCCGCGTGCAGAAGGGCGCGATCGCCAACGTCCTGCCCAAGGGCACCTTGAAGTCGGCCTGAGCCGTCACCAACCCACTTTGACGCACGGCGGCCGGGGTGGTCGCCGCAGGGGCAATCGATGCTGACTTACGCGCGCTGGAAATACGTCGTCCTGGTGCTGGCTATCCTGTTGAGCACGCTGTACGCGGCGCCCAACCTGTTCCAGAAGGATCCTTCGGTCCAGATCAGTGCCAGCCGCAGCGCACCGGTCGACCAGGCCCTGGTTGACCGCGTTGCCGGTGCACTTGAGCAGGCCAAAGTGCCGGTCAAGGAGATCGAACTCGGCGACGACAACGTGCTGGTGCGCCTGACCAGTGCCGAGCAGCAGACCCGCGCCGCGGATTCGCTTGAAGCGATTCTCGGCAGCGACTACGTGTCGGCGCTCAACCTCGCGTCGACCGTGCCGGACTGGCTGTCCTCGTTCGGTGCCAAGGGGATGTCGCTCGGTCTCGACCTGCAGGGTGGTGTGCACTTCCTGATGCAGGTCGACCAGAAGGCTGCTCTCGACAAGCACCTGACGGCGATCGTCGAGGATGCCCGCGTCGTGCTGCGTGATGCCCGCGTGCGTTACGAGTCGGTCACACGTCGTCCGGACAACAGCATCGTGGTCACCCTCGCCGAAGCCGCGGATATCCAGAAGGCGCGCCAGCAGATCGCCACCAGCCAGCCGGCGTTGGCGATGGATGTTGAAGGCCGGGTCATCACCCTGCACATTCCCGATGCCGAACTGCAGCGCATGGCCACCAGCGCGCTGGAACAAAACCTCGGCACCCTGCGCAACCGCATCAACGCATTGGGCGTGGCTGAGCCGCTGATCCAGCGACAGGGCAGCGACCGCATCGTGGTCGAACTGGCCGGCGTGCAGGACACCGCCGAAGCCAAGCGCCTTATTGGCGCGACCGCCACGCTCGAGTATCGCGCGGTGGTCGAAGGCAACGCGTATGACGCCGTCTCCAGCGGCAACGTGCCGCCGCAGGCCAAGGTGTATTACCGCAAGGAACTCGGCCCGGACGGCAAGCCGATGCCGATCCTGCTCAACAAGCGCGTGATCGCTTCGGGCGACCAGTTGATCGGTGCCACCTCGGGTGTCGACCCGCAGAGCGGCACGCCATCGGTGTCGGTCACGCTGGACGCCTCCGGTGGCCAGCGCATGTTCGACTTCACCAGCCAGAACGTCGGCAAGCCGATGGCGGTCGTCTATATCGACCGCATCCCGGAAGTCCGGATGATCAATGGTGAGGAGGTCCGGACCACCCGCGTCAGCGAGGAAGTGATCTCGGTCGCCAACATCAACGGCGTCTTCAGCAAGCAGTTCCAAACAACCGGCCTGGACAGTGGCAAGGAAGCGGCCGACCTGGCATTGCTGCTGCGCTCGGGCTCGCTGGCCGCACCGATGGATTTCGTCGAGGAGCGCGTGGTCGGACCGAGCCTGGGCAAGGAGAACATCGAACGCGGCCTGACCGCGGTGGCGTACTCGTTCTGCTTCGCGCTGCTGTTCTTCCTCGTCTACTACCGCATGTTTGGCCTGATCACCTGCGCCGCGCTGCTGCTCAACATCCTGATGCTGGTCGCGGTGATGTCGCTGTTCGGCGCCACCCTGACCCTGCCGGGCCTGGCCGGCATCGCGCTGACGGTGGGCCTGTCGGTCGACGCCAACGTGTTGATCAACGAACGCATACGTGAGGAATTGTTGCTCGGCCTGCCGCCCAAGACCGCGATCGCGGTCGGCTACGAGAAGGCCACCGGCACGATCATGGATGCCAACCTGACCGCGATCCTCGCCGGCGTCGCGCTGTTCGCGTTCGGCACCGGGCCGGTCAAGGGCTTCGCGGTCGCGCTGATCGTCGGCATCGTCACCTCGATGTACACCGCGGTGTCCGCGTCGCGGGCAATGGCGACGCTGATCTACGGCCGTCGCAAGAAGCTCAAGTCCATCGCGATCTGACGGGAAAACGACCATGAAACCTCTGACCATCTTCCCGGCCGAACCGCGGATCAACTTCCTGCGGATGAAGTGGGGCGCGTTCGTGCTCGGCGCGCTGCTGATCGCCGTCTCGATCGGCGCCATTGCCACCAAGGGCTTCAACTTCGCGCTGGATTTCACCGGCGGCACGGTGACCGAGCTGCGTTTCGACAAGCCGGTCGATATCAACGACGCCCGCGCCCGCTTGGCGGACGCCGGCTTCGGCGACGCCCAGGTGATTTCGTTCGGATCGGGCAACGACCTGCTGGTACGCATGCAGCTGGATGGCGTGGAGGACGCGGAAAACAACGTTGCCGCCAACGCCCAGGCCGCCCGGCAGATCACCCAGGCGGTATCGACCGCGGACAACCCCGGTACCGTGGTGCGCAGTGACTTCGTCGGCCCGCAGGTCGGCAAGGAACTGGCGCTCAACGGCATCTGGGCAGTGATCTTCGTCGTCGTCGGCTTCCTGATCTACATTTCGTTCCGGTTCGAGAAGAAGTTCGCGATTGCGGCGGTGCTCGCCTCGTTGCAGGACGTACTGATCGTGCTGGGCTGGTTTGCGTTGAGCGGGCACGAGTTCGACCTGACCGTGCTGGCCGGTGTGCTGTCGGTGTTGGGCTTCTCGATCAACGACACCATCGTGGTGTTCGACCGCATCCGTGACAATTTCCGCTCGATGCGCGCCGATCCGGACACGATCATCAACGCCTCGATCAACCAGACGCTGTCGCGCACGGTGATCACCTCGTTCGTGGCCTTCCTGACCGTGCTGGCGCTGTATCTCTACGGCGGTGGCTCACTGCGCGGCATGGCCGAGTCGCAGATGATCGGCGTGGTGATCGGCACCCTGTCGTCGATCTTCGTTGCCGCTCCGCTGCTGACCCTGGGTTTCCTGAAGGTCACCAAACAGGACCTGTTGCCGAAGGCCAAGGACGAGGCGGCGCTGGCCCGTCGTCCGTAAGGGCATGGCAGGCACCACGAAAAAGGCCGCGCAATCAGCGCGGCCTTTTTTTTGCAACGACGTGGCGCGGTCAGTCGAACGCAGCGGCGTAACCGGTATTGACGATGCGCTGCTGCAGCAGCTCGGAGACCTTGATGTTGCCGGCCAGCAGCGGCCGTCCGGCGATTCCGCGGGCGTCCATCGGCCCGGTGCTGCGACCCTTGAAGTCGCCGACCTTGCCGCCAGCCTCGCGCACCATCAGTGCGCCGGCGGCGATGTCCCACGGCTTCACGCCGGCCTCGAAATAGGCATCGGCGCGGCCAGCGGCGACATACGCCAGGTCGAGCGCGGCCGAGCCGGTGCGACGGATGTCCTCGATCTCGGTCAGCAGGGTGTCGACGCATTTCAGCTGGGCACTGGCGCGGGCGCGCTCGCGCGGCGGGAATCCGGTCAGCACCATCGCCCCGGCCAGGTCCTTGCGGTCGGCGACGCGGATGCGCTTGTCGTTGAGGGTCGCGCCGCTGCCGCGGCTGGCAGTGAACAGCTCGTTGCGCAGCGGGTCGAAGATCACCCCGTGGATCGGCTCGCCGGCCTCGACCAGCGCGATCGACACGCAGAAATGCGGGATCCCGCGCAGGTAATTACTGGTGCCGTCGAGCGGGTCGATCACCCAGGTGTAGCGGCTGCCGCCCTTGCCCGGCTTCTCGCCGCCTTCCTCGCCGAGGATCCCGTAGTCCGGGGTCGAGCGGCGGAACTCCTTGATGATTTCCTTCTCGGCCAGCTCGTCGACTTCGCTGGCGAAGTCCATCCGGTCCTTCTCGACCACGTTCAGCGCGTCGAGCTTGTACATGTGGCGCAACAGCACGTTGCCGGCGGAGCGGGCGGCCTTGACCATGAGGGTGACGGCGGGTTTCTGCATGGCGAACGGCCTCGGCTGACTACGCTGATGGGAGCGGTGGGGATGGACTGGCGGGGGAAAAGAGCGTCCGGCGAATGGTATCGAGTACCCGCGAGCGCGTCGCGGCCGGTCGCGGAGTTTACCATTGCCGCCCATGAGTACCGAGTCCATGCCCCAATCCACCCCAGCCGCCGACCGGCTCCGCATCGTCCTGGTCGGCACCCAGCACCCCGGCAACATCGGTTCGGCGGCACGCGCGCTGAAGACCATGGGGCTGGCGCGGCTGGTTCTGGTGGCGCCACAGAAGGCCCCCGATGCCGACTCCTTCGCGCTTGCCGCCGGCGCCCATGACCTGCTGGATGGCGCGGAGCGCTTCGACACCCTCGCGGAGGCGGTCGCCGATTGCCGGCTGGTGCTGGGCTGCACCGCGCGCAGCCGGCGGATCGCGCTGGACGAGATGCTGCCGCACGACGCCGCCATCCGCGCGGTCGACGAGGCGGCCGCGGGGGCCGAGGTCGCGCTGGTGTTCGGCCGCGAGCGTACCGGTCTGGACAACGAGGAACTGCAGCTCTGCCATGCCGCAGTGCACATCCCGGCCAACCCGGACTACAGCTCGCTGAACCTGGCCGCGGCGGTGCAGGTGCTGGCTTACGAGCTGCGCCTCGCCCTGCTGGCCGTCGCCGGCCCGGTGCCGGTACCCGAACAGCACGCCTCCCCGGCCTCGCACGCGCAACTGGAAGGAATGTTCGCGCAGTTCGGCGAAACCCTGGACGCGATCGACTTCCACAAGGGGCGCGCGCCGGAATCGGCCATGCGCAAGCTTCGGCGCCTGTTCCTGCGCGCCGATTTAGACGAGCGCGAGGTCCGATTGCTGCGCGGGATCCTCTCCGACGCCCAGCGCATGGCGATGCTGGCCGGGCGACGCTGACGTACGCAGACGTACCGATGGATGTCTATCGGCCCGACCGGGTTTGGATTAGGCTTCCTGATCAGTACCGGGGGCGGCACATGAAAGAGTTTCCGTGTTGATAGACCGTCTGTGCCGCCTGGCCTGCCTGCTGTTGCTGGTCATGACCTGCGGACTGCAGCCCGCGCTGGCCGGCGAGGCGACCGACGACGGCGTGCTGGTACTCGGACGCATCAGCGACAACCCCAAGGCCCACTACGAGCAACTCAAGCCGCTGCTCGACTACGTGGTGCCACGCATGGCCGATGTCGGCATCCGCGAAGGCCGCATCCTGATGGCTCGTGACTCCCAGCAGATGGCCAGCTACCTGCGCCGCGGCCGCGTGGACTGGGTTACCGAAACCGCCGGGACCGGCATGCTGCTGCGCCAGCGGGCGGGCGCCGAGCCCTTGCTGCTGACCGAGCGTGGCGGCAGCAGCCAGTACCACAGCGTGTTCTTCGCCCGTCGCGACAGCGGAATCCGCACGCTCGACGACCTGCGGGGGCGCTGCATCGCATTCCAGCGGCCGTCCTCCACCAGTGCCTATTTCGTGCCTGCCGGCGAACTGCTGGAGCACGACATCGAGCTGGAAATCCTGTTGTCACCGACCGACGTGATCGACTCGGACGCGCTGGGTTACCTGTTCGCCCGTTCGGAGCTCAACATTTCCACCTGGGTGCACAAGAAACTGGTCGACGCCGGGGTGATGAGCAACCTGGACTGGGACAACCCGCGGCGGATGCCGGACGCGTTCCGCGACGATTTCGTGATCATCGGCAAGACCCCGGACTACCCGCGCGCGGTCGAGATGGTCCGCAGCGGACTCGATCCCCGCGTCCGCGCACGCCTGCATGAGGTGCTGATCGACGCGGCCTCCGATCCGGTTGCCCGCGAGGCCATGCTGCAGTTCTTCGGCACCACCCGGTTCCTGCCGCTCGACCCCGTATCGGAACACGCGCTGGACCGTATCGAAAGCGGTGTCGCCCGGGTCCGCAGGGAGGTCGAATGAAATTGCGGCCGGGTTTGCAGACGCAGTTCCTGGTGGTGGTGGCCGCTGGCTTGCTGGTGGTGGTGGCGCTGATCGGCCTGCAACTGCACCGCCAGCACCGGATGCAGGTCGAAGTCGAGGACATCAGCCGCGAGGCGATGCAGGCCATGGCCGGCGACAGCCTGCAGCGACGCGGCGAAGGCATGGTGGTGCAACTGGCCGACTCTCTGGCCAATCCGCTGTACTACTTCGATCTGGACGAGATCGGCGAGCTGGCGCGTACGACCCTGCGCCAGCCGGGCACCCGCTACGTGATCGTGTTCGACCGCGAGGGCAGCATCCTGCACGACGGCAACGAGGAGATCCCGAGCTACGGCCAGAAGATGGAAGACGCGCTGGCCTACGAGGCAGTCAACGCGCGCAGCCTGCATACCCAGTTCGACGACGCGACGATGGACGTGTCGGCACCGATCATGGTCGGACAGCAGCGCATCGGCGGGGTCCGGGTCGGCTATGACCTGGTCGCGATGCGCGGTTATCGCGAGCTTGCACTGGCCGATCTGCGGACCCGCCTGTCCGAGCTGGGGCGGCGCAACCTGTTCTGGGTCGGGCTGCTTGGCGGTGGCCTGCTGGTGCTCGGGGCGGGCGTGTTGTGGCTGGTGCAACGCTCGCTGGTGCAGCCGATCCGGCAACTGGCCGACTCGGCCCGCGCGATCGAGGCCGGCCGGTTCGATACGCCGCTGCCGGCCAGCGAGCGCCGCGACGAACTGGGCGACCTGATGCGGGCATTCACGCGGATGCGCGACAGCGTCGCCCGCCACGACCGCGACATCCGGCGCATGGCCTATACCGACGCCCTGACCGGCTTGGCCAACCGCCTGGCGTTCCGCGATGCGCTGGACCAGCGCCTGTTGCGGTTGCGCGGTGCCGGCCGCCAGCTCGCGCTGCTGTTCGCCGACGTCGATGACTTCAAACGGATCAACGACACCCTCGGCCACGATGCCGGCGACGAGGTGCTGTTGCAGTTCGCCCACCGCATCCGTGCCGCGGTCGAACGGCTGGGCGGCGAGGATGCGCTGCTGGCGCGCTTCGGTGGCGACGAGTTCGTGATCCTGGTCGAGGCCGACGCCAACGCCGGCGATGTCCGCGGCATCGCGACCCGGCTGGCGGAGGCGCTGGTCGAGGAACTCGGTGCGCCGCTGGTGGTGCACGATCGCCAGGTGTTCCTGGGTACCTCGATCGGCATCACGCTGTTCCCCGAAGACGCCGCCAGCGCCACGTCGCTGATGAAGAACGGCGACATCGCGATGTACCAGGCCAAGGTCGCCGACAAGAACTGCTTCCGCTTCTACAGCCGCGCGATGGACCAGGCGGTCGAGCGCCGCGTGCACCTGGAGCAGGAACTGCGCGGCGCCTGGGATCGCGGTGAGCTGAGCCTGGCCTACCAGCCGTTCTACCGCCTGTCCGATGGCCTGCTGATCGGTGCCGAGGCATTGCTGCGCTGGAAGCATCCGGAGCAGGGCGTGATCGCCCCTTCGGTGTTCATCGACGTGGCCGAGCAGAGCGGGTTGATCGAGACGATCGGCCCGCAGGTGCTGCGTGCGGCCTGCGTCGATGCGATGCGCTGGCAACAGCTGCGCGGTGACGCCGAGCCGTTGTTCGTCTCGGTCAACGTGTCGCCGCGGCAACTGCGCAACGGCGACCTGCCGCAGGTCGTGGCCGACTGCCTGCACGACAGCGGGCTGGCCCCGAAGCACCTGCATATCGAGTTGACGGAAACCGCGGTGATCGGCGACGAGGCCCACGCCAGCCGCTTGCTCAACCGCTTGCGCGCGAGCGGCGTGAAGGTCTGGCTGGATGATTTCGGCACCGGTTTCTCCGGCCTGAGCCACCTGCGCCGCGTACCCGTCGACGGGGTCAAGATCGATCGAAGCTTCGTCGCCGACATCCTGCGCGACCCCGACGACCTGGCGCTGACCACCGCGATCATCGCGATGGCGCATTCGCTGGGGATCACGGTGGTGGCCGAGGGTGTCGAGAACGAAGGCCAGTACGACATGCTGCGTGATCGCAACTGCGACATCGCGCAGGGCTACTGGCTCGGCCACCCGCTTCCGGTGGAGGCATTCCTGGACCTGCTGCGGCCATCCGAACCGCTTTCGGTGTAGCTCCAGCAGAGCCCTAGATCAGCAGGTCGACCCAGCGTGCAGCCATTTCCGCGAGCTGGCCGGACAGGATCCCGAACACCGCGACCGCGACCGCACCGGCGGCCCATGCCACGCCCATCAGGATGCCGTCGCGTTCCAGCAGCGCCAGCGAGAACAGCAGCAGCAACGCACCAAACAGGAAGTTGGTGAACGGGATCGGCAGCGACAGCAGCAGGCCCAGCAGGATCAGCAGCAGGCCGGTCATCGCGCTGGCCAGGCGATGGTCCAGCAGGCCGTGGGCGCGAGGTTTCACCACCCGCTCCAGTCGCGCCAGCCACGGCGACAGCATGTCGCGGAAACGGCTGATCGAGTGCCGGTGCGGCCCATGCCGGGCGACGAATTCAGGCAGCCACGGTGTGCGCCGGCCGACCAGCAGCTGCGCGCCGATCAGGATCACCAGCGGCCCGCTGATCGCGCCGCCGACGCCGGGGATCGGGATGAAGGCGGGCAGGGTGGAGACGAACAACAACATGCCGAACGAGCGTTTGCCGAGCCCGGCGAACACGTCGCCGAGCTTGAGTACCTCGTCGGGTTCGCCCAGCGTGAAGGCATCGAGCAGGGCGCGGGTGCCTGCTTCGGGGATGCCTCCATGCCTATCCGCTGGTCTCATCGTTGTCCGGGTCCTGCACTGATTCGCGATACAGCAGCAGCTTGTCGATCCGCGGGCCATCGAGATCGACAACCTCGACCCGCCAACCCGGCCACGAAAAATGCTCGCCGACGTTGGGGATGCGACCGTAGTGGGCGATCACCATGCCTGCAGCAGTGTGGAAATCGTGTTCATCCTCGCCCGGCACCGTGTTGCCGACCAGTTCGCGCAGGTCCTCGACATGCAGCGAGCCGTCGATCAGCCACGAGCCGTCGGCGCGCTCGACCACCGGTGATGAACTCTCGTCATAGCTTTCGGAGGCAGGGTTCATGCCGGCCTGGATCCGCCCGATCACCGCACCCATCACGTCGTTGACCGTGACCAGGCCGGTGACGTCGCCGTATTCGTCGACCACCAGCGCCAGCGATTGCTGCTCCTCGCGGAAGATCTCCAGCAGCTTCAGCGCGTGGGTCGACTCCGAGACGAACAGCGCCTCGCGCATGTTGCCGAACAGATCGATCGCCACGCCCGGTGCCAGTGCGCGCAGCAGCGACTTGGCCTCGACCACGCCGACCACGTCCTGGTCGCTGCCGCGCAGTACCGGGAAACGCGAGAACGGCGACTGTCGCATCGTCGTCAGGTTCTCTTCCAGCGTGGCGTCGGCGTCGAGCCAGCTGATCCGCGTACGTGGGGTCATCAGGCTGTCGGTCAGGCGGTCACCGAGGCCGAGCACGCGATTCATCATCTTGCGCTCGTCGGCGTCGATCACGCCCTGCTCGTGGCTCTCACTGACCAGCAGGCGGATCTCCTCCTCGCTGATGGCGCTGCGGGCATCGTCCTTGATACCGAGCATCCGCAACACCGCGCGATTGATCGCGCCCAGGGCGAACACGACCGGCTTGGCCGCGGTTGCCAGTCCGGACAGTGGTATCGCTATCGCGCAGGCGATGCGTTCGGGATTGGTCAGCGCCAGCCGCTTCGGGATCAGCTCGCCAAAGATGACCTGCGCGGCGGTGATCAGCCCGACTGCGGTGCCGATGCCGATGCCTTCCGCATACTCACGGGCGTTGGGCCACAGGCCGTCGATCCAGCCGGCAATGACCAGGCCAATGGCCTCGCCACCGAACAGGCCGGTCAACACGCCGATCAGGGTGATGCCGATCTGCACCGTCGACAGCAGGTTGTCGGGGTGCTCGGCCAGCGCCAATGCTTTGCGTGCGGCGCGACTGGGGTGGGCGGGGTCTTCGGCAAGCTGCTTGAGGCGCAACTTGCGCGAGGTCATCAGCGCCATCTCCGACATCGCGAAGAAAGCGTTGAGGACGATCAGGGCCAGGACGATCAGGATTTCCAGCATCTACCCGGTTCCGGCGGCTGGAGTCCATGTGGGCGCGGCTCCGGCGAGGAGCCGGCAGGCGGTGGTTTTGGGTCGTCGTCCATTCGGGATTGGTTGGCGGAAAGGCGCCGACGGATGGTATCAGGTCGCCCGCGTCGGCCCGGATGAAGGCCGGGAGGAAGCGCAGCTGTCTCGAAACCGTCATAATTCCGTCCGTTTCGCGCTCATCGCCCATCCTTTTGCCGCGCTCCGCTGCCGCACGACGAGGTCACCGCCCATGTTTTCCCTGCAAACCATCTTCGGCCAAGGCAACCAGTTCTATACATTGCTCGAGGATGCCGCGGACGCCGCGTACGACAGCACCAAGGCGCTGCACGTGATGCTCAAGGGCTCGGAGCGGCAACCGGCGCTGGATGCCTTCAAGCTTGCGCGCCAGCGCGAACGCGATGCGTCCGACCAGATCAGCCAGGCGCTGGTCGACAGCTTCATCACCCCGATAGAGCGCGAAGACATCGAGGCGCTCGGCTCGGCGTTGTACAAGATACCCAAGCAGGTCGAGAAGTTCGCCGACCGCTATTCGCTGGCGCTGCAGCACCTTGACCATATCGATTTCGCCCCGCGCGCATCGATGCTTGAAGAGGCCGCGTCGGTCGTGGTCGAAATGGTCCGGCTGCTTCCAAAAATGAACCTGGAGCAGATGAAGGCCCTCAGCGACAAGCTGCGTGCGCTCGAGAACGAGGCCGACCGGCTGATGCTGGAGCTGTATCGCGACATCTACTCCGGCAAGCTCGACCCGCTGCAGATGTTCCTGCTGAAGGAATTCTTCGAAATTCTCGAGAAGGCCATCGACCGCTGCCGCGAGGCCGGTGTGGTGGCCTATGAAATCGTCCTGAAGAATTCCTGAGGACCACGGGATGCTGACCTTGGTCATGACCGTGGTGCTGGTCGCGCTCATCTTCGAGTACGTCAACGGCTTCCACGACACCGCCAACTCGATCGCCACCGTGGTGGCCACCAAGGTGCTGTCGCCCGGCCAAGCGGTGATGCTGGCCGCCAGTACCAACCTGATCGGTGCGCTGTGGGGTACCGCGGTGGCCAAGACGATCGCCTCGGGCCTGATCAACGCCGGGGTGGTCGATGTCGGTGCGCAGCTGATCCTGTGCGCGCTGCTGGGCGCCATCATCTGGAACCTGATCACATGGTGGCTCGGCCTGCCGTCGTCGTCGTCGCATGCGCTGATCGGTGGGCTGGTCGGCGCGGCCCTCGCGGCGGCGGCGAACAATTTCGACGCGATCATCTTCAACCAGCCTATGGACCCCTGGTACAAGAGCGCCGGCGTACTGTGGAAAGTGATCGTGCCGATGGTCAGCTCGCCGATCCTGGGCTTTACCGCCGGCTTCCTGCTGATGGGCGTGCTGTTCGCGATCATCTCGGCGATGGCCCGCAGTGGGGGCTGGCTGGCGCGTCTCGCACGGCCGCGCTGGGTCAACGGATTCTTCGGCAAGGCGCAGCTGGCCAGTGCCGGCTACATGGGCTTTGCCCACGGCATGAACGACGCGCAGAAGACCATGGGCATCATCGCCCTGCTGCTGGTCAGCGCCCAGGCCAATGGCGTGCTGGACGACCTGCCGGGCTGGCTGGCGTTCCTGCACCCCTCGCCGGGCGCGCTGAGCGACGGCGATATCGACATCTGGATCAAGATCACCTGCGCGCTGGTGATGGCTGCCGGTACCGCTGCGGGCGGCTGGCGGATCATCAAGACGCTGGGCCACAAGCTGGTCAAGCTGCATCCAATCCACGGCTTCGCGGCCGAGGCCAGCGCGGCGTCGGTGATCACCCTGGCCAGTTCGCTGGGTATCCCGGTGTCGACTACCCACAACATTTCTTCGGCGATCATGGGCGTCGGCACGGCCAAGCGCTTCAACGCGATCAAGTGGACCGTGGTGGAGAAGATGGTCTGGGCCTGGATCCTGACGATCCCGATGGCCGGCGGCATGGCCTACGGCCTGTTCCTGCTGTTCGCGAAGCTGGGCTGGACCTGATCGGACTGTAGCCGTCGTCGTTGCCGCCGGCGACCGCTACAGCAGGTCGCCGTCGGCCGACATCGCCCGTTCCATGCGGTCGCCGAGGCCGCCGATCTCCAGCACCAGCCGCTGCACCTCGGCCGCGTCGAGTCCTTCGAACGGACGGTTCTCGCACAACTGCAGGTAGGGCACGCCGTCGAGGTCGCCGATTGCCAGGTAGCCGACCCGACTCTGCCAGTTGAATACCAGCGCACGCCGTGCATCCAGCCCGGTGATCGGCGCCACCGCGGTGCTGGCGCGCAGGTAGGGGCGGCCGTCATCGTCCTCCAGCTCGGACAGGAAGATCGACTGGTGGCGGGTGCCGCGTTCAAGCGACAGCTCGACGCAAACCACGCCTTCGACCTGCGCGGTGAGGCGGAAGCCGGCGCTGGCCAGCTGCTGGCGGATCTGTTCGAAGTCGTGCATGGGCGCCTCCGGTGCGGTGGCCCTATGCTACCGCGATGACGACCGAGCCCAGTGACCGCATCCTGGCTGCGATCCGTGCGATCCCGCGCGGGCAGGTGGCCGGCTATGGCGAGGTCGCGCGACGGGCCGGGTTGCCGGGCCGGGCGCGCATGGTGGCGCGCCTGCTGAGCCACAACGACGACCCGCGGCTGCCGTGGCACCGGGTGCTTCGTTCGGACGGGCGCATCGCGTTCCCGCCCGATTCGCCCCAGTTCGCCGAGCAGAGCCAGCGCCTGCGGGCCGAGGGCGTGCGGGTGGAAGCCGGTCGGGTGCGCGGGGTGCGCGCCGCGCCGACCCTGGACGAGCAGGTCTGGGGACTGCCGGACTGAGCCGGGATTTCACCTCCGGCCCGGTACCATGTGCCGACTTCATGGAGGTGTGATGTTTTCCAACTTGCCCCGGGTTATCAAGGCGTTGCTGATCGCCAACGGACTGGTGTTCCTGTTGCAGCAGGTGCTGGGCGACTTCGCGATGGCGCCGCTCATGCTGTGGCCGCTCGGCAGCGGTGGCGACGCCTCGGCGGTCAGCCAGTTCCTGCCGTGGCAGGTGCTGACCTACGGCTTCATGCATGGCAGCTTCGCCCATCTGTTGTTCAACATGCTGGCGTTGCTGATGTTCGGTGCGCCGCTGGCGCATACGTGGGGTGAGCGCCGGTTCCTGACGTTCTTCCTGGTCTGCGTGCTCGGCGCTGCGGTGTGCCAGCTCGCGGTCGGCGCATGGACGATGTCGGAAGGGGGCGCTGCGTACCCCACGGTGGGTGCATCGGGTGGCGTGTTCGGACTGTTGCTGGCCTACGGCATGCTGTTCCCGCACCAGCGGGTGATGCTGCTGATCCCGCCGATCCCGATGAAGGCGCGCACGCTGGTGATCGTCTATGGCGCGATCGAGTTGCTGCTCGGTTTCAGCGGCTGGCAGCCCGGGGTGGCGCACTTCGCGCATCTGGGGGGCATGTTGTTCGGCTGGCTGTTGATCCGCTACTGGCGCGGGCAACCACCGTTTGGCAAGCGTGGTCCGCCACGGCCTCGAATCGTGCGCTGAGCATGGCTCGCGCCCAATAGCGCCGGCGACCGCGAGGCGGTCCCGCAAAAAGAAAGAGGCCCGGGTTCAACCCGGGCCTCCGTCTTTTGGCCGACGAGGATGGCCAATCCGTTGCGGTGGGCTGGCGGTTACCAGATCACCACTTGCTGGTCTTCGCCACGCACCATCGGCTGGCCGGCTTCGCATTCGAATGCCGCCGCGAACTGCGGCATGTTCGACGGCGCGCCGATCGCGCGGAAGTTCGCCGGCGCGTGCGGGTCGGTGGTCAGGCGCACCTTCAGTTCGTCATCGGTGAAGTTGCGGCGCCACACGGTTGCCCAGTTGGCGAAGAAACGCTGGTCGCGGGTCAGGCCCTCGGTCATCGGGTCCTCGACGCCGTCGGTGGCCTTCTTCATGGCGTCGTAGGCGATCGCCAGGCCGCCCAGGTCGGCGATGTTCTCGCCCAGGGTCAGCTTGCCGTTGACGTTCTTGCCGGGCATCGCTTCATAGCCGTCGAACTGCGCGACCAGCTTGTCGGTCAGGCCGGAGAAGCCCTTGGAGTCGGCCTCGGTCCACCAGTTCTCGAAGTTGCCCTTGGCGTTGAAGCGGCTGCCCTGGTCGTCGTAGCCGTGGATCATCTCGTGGCCGATCACCGCGCCGATGCCACCGTAGTTGACCGCGTCACCCGCTTCCGGATCGAAGAACGGCGGCTGCAGGATCGCGGCCGGGAACACGATCTCGTTGGCCAGCGGGTTGTAGTAGGCGTTGACGGTCTGCGGGCTCATGCCCCATTCGGTCTTGTCGACCGGCTGGCCGATCTTGCCGAGGTTCCACTTGTAGTTGAACTCGTTGGCGGCCATGACGTTGCCGAAGAAGCTGTCACGATTGGTCGAAAGGCCACTCCAGTCACGCCACTTGTCGGGGTAGCCGACCTTCGGGGTGAACGCGGCCCACTTCTCCATCGCCTGCTTCTTGGTCTCGTCGCTCATCCACTCCAGGTCTTCCAGGTGGACCTTGAGCGCGGCGCTGAGGTTCTTGACCAGTTCCTGCATGCGCGCCTTGGCTTCGGGCGAGAACGCGACCTCGACGTACATCTGGCCGAGCGCCTCGCCAACTTCGCCTTCGATGGTGTCGAGCACGCGCTTGCCGCGCTCCTTGATTTCCTTCTGGCCGCGCATGGCCTGGCTGTAGAAGTTGAAGTTCTCCTGCACCAGCGCATCCGACAGGTATGGCGAAGCGCCATCGACGGTGTGGAAGCGCAGGTAGGCCTGCCAATCCCCGACCGGCACGTCGGCCAGCATCTTGCTGACTTCCTCGTGGAACGCAGGGATCGCCAGCGAGAACATTTCCGGCGCGGCCACGCCCTGCGATTCGAAGAACTTCGTCCACGAGAAGTTCGGGGTCAGCTTGTCGGCATCGGCCAGCGACACCGGGTTGTAGAACAGCGAGACGTCGCGCGACATCTCCTCGCTGGATTTGGACGCCTTGGCCAGGCGGGTCTCGAACGCGACCACGGCCTTGGCCTGCTCGGCCGCAGCGGCGGCTTCAACGCCCGACAGCTCGAGCACCTTGGCGATGTGTGCCTGGTACGCGTCGAGCTTGTCCTTCTTGTCGGCGTCGAAATAGTACGACTTGTCCGGCAGGCCCAGACCGCCTTGGGCGGCGTAGGCGATGTTCATGTCCGACTGCTTGAAATCGGCTTCGGCGCCGAACGAGAACAGGAAGTTCTCGCCCTTGGCTGCGCTGCTGCGCAGGTATTCGGTGACCGCGTCCTGGCTGTCAAGCGCGGCGATCGCGTCGAGCCGGCCCTGGATCGGCTTGATGCCCTGGGCGTTGATCGTCTCGGCGTCCATGCCCGTGGCCCAGAAGTCGCCGACGATGTCCTGTACGCCGGTCGCACCATCGTTGGCGGCGGCCTGCTCGGCGAGCTGGCGCTGGACGGCGGTGGAGCGCTCGTCGAGCATCTCGAACGCGCCCCAACTGGTGCGGTCGCCCGGGATGTCGTTGGCGGCGAGCCAGGTGCCGTTGACGTAGCCGCCGAAGTCGACGCAGGCGTTCTTGGTCTTGTCGAGCTGGTCGACGCTGAAGCGGTTGACCGGCGGCAGCGTGCTCTCGTCGAGGGTGAGCGCGTTGGCGTCGGCGGCGGGCTTGGCATCGGCGCCATCGGCCGGGGCGGCATCCTGCTTGGAGCAGGCGGCCACGGCAGTGGCGATGGCGAGGGACAACAGCAGGACTTGCGGTTTGTTCAAGGTCACGGGGGACTCCGGACGGGACTGATTGGGAATGACGGCCCGGATTCGATGATCGGGACCGACCGATATTGGACCCCAATTGTCCCGCGGGCGGGTGTCGAAGGTCATGTGGCCACGCAGGGGCAGGGCGTCGGCAATGCCTGCGGGGGGCTGAATGCCATATCGCTTTTGCTGGCGTCAACCACCGGTTTCCCGTAGGATTCGCCTGTTCAGCGCACGGCTGCCTTTCCCAGGTTGCCAACCGTCGCACTCCGGCCCCGTAATCACGACCGGCGCGACCACGGTTTTATCCCGCACGTCTTTCGTCGCGCCGACACGGTTCCGGAGTATCCGGCACCGTCAAATCAGAAAACTCGCAGCGCGGTTTTGGGAACGCTCCGGGTTACACCGCATTCGCTTGCGGTTTCCTTGTATCCGGAGTTCCAACATGTCTTTTGAATCCCTCGGGCTTGCGCCCGCGTTGCTGCGTGCGCTCGCCGAGCAGAACTACACCACCCCGACCCCGATCCAGTCCGAAGCGATCCCGCTGGTGCTGGCAGGTCACGACCTGCTGGGCGGCGCCCAGACCGGTACCGGCAAGACCGCCGCATTCGGCCTGCCGTTGCTCAACCGCCTGTCCAAGCAGACCGCCCCCAATGGCCCGCGCAAGCCGCGTGCGCTGATCCTGGTGCCGACCCGCGAGCTGGCGGTGCAGGTCAACGACAGCCTGCGTGGTTATGCCAAGCACCTGCGCCTGAACTTCTGCACGATCTTCGGTGGCGCCGGCATGGGCCCGCAGGTCGACACGCTGCGTCGTGGCGTCGACGTGCTGGTGGCCACCCCGGGCCGCCTGATCGACCACATGGAGCGCGGCACCGCGCGTCTCGACGGCATCGAAGTACTTGTGCTGGACGAAGCCGACCGCATGCTCGACATGGGCTTCCTGCCCGCGATCAAGCGCATCCTCGGCAAGCTGCCGCACGAGCGCCAGACCCTGCTGTTCTCGGCCACGTTCGAGGCGCAGCTGAAGGAGCTGGCGTTGCAGTTCATGCGCAACCCGAAGCAGGTGCAGGTCGCGGCCAACAACACCATTGCCGATACCATCGCCCACATCGCGCACCCGGTCGACAGCGGCCGCAAGCGCGACCTGCTGATCGACATCATCGCCAAGCGCCCGCACGACCAGGTGCTGGTGTTCGGTCGCACCAAGCACGGCTGCAACCGCCTGGCCGAGCAGCTTGAAGCCGCCGGCCTGCGTTCGGTCGCGATCCACGGCAACAAGAGCCAGGCGCAGCGCCAGAAAGCCCTGCGCGACTTCAAGACCAACCGTGCCCGGGTGCTGGTGGCGACCGACGTCGCTGCCCGCGGCCTCGACATCCCCGACCTGCCACTGGTGATCAACTTCGACCTGCCGATGGTGGCCGAGGACTACGTACACCGGATCGGCCGCACCGGCCGTAACGGTGCCAGCGGTGAAGCGCTGTCGCTGGTGTCGCACGATGAGGGCGGTCTGCTGCGGCAGATCCAGCGCATCCTGAAGAAGGACGTCGAGCTGATCACCGTCGCCGGTTACGAGCCGAGCCGTCCGATCCGCCTCGACGTCGCGATCCCGAACCCGCGCCAGAACGCAGGCAACCGTGGTCCGCGTCCGGCGGGTCGCGCCCCGGGCAACCGTGGCCATGGCAAGCCGGGTGCCGCGCGGCAGGGTCATGCCCATGCGGGCCCGAAGCAGCATCGCGGCGGCGGGCAGGGTGGTCGTGACTCGCGCCGTGGTGGCGGCGCCGCCTGACGGCTGGCATCGCGAACACGGATTGACCGGAGGCCGGCAGGAATGCCGGCCTTTTTGTTTTCTATAGCCCGTTTCATTCCTGCCTGCGCCACACCGAACCGGAATGCTGCCGTCAGCCCGCGGCGGCACCCGATAGTTCAAATCCGGGCCGTCGGCACGCTACTCAAAACCGGGGGAACGTCGCCCCGACAAAAGAAAAGGGCCGACATATGCCGGCCCTTTCGCTTTGCACATGACGCCAGACGCTATGCCTTCTTCGACTCGATCCAGCGGTTGATCTTCTCTTCCAGCACGTCCAGCGGCACCGAGCCGTCCTTCAGCACTTCGGCGTGGAACTCGCGGACGTCGAACTTGTCGCCCAGCGCCTTCTCGGACTTGTCGCGCATCTCCTGGATCTTCAACGCGCCGATCTTGTAGGCCAGCGCCTGACCCGGGATGGCCATGTAGCGCTCGGCCTCGGCGGTGGCCTGGGTCTCGCTCTCGGCCGAGTTCTCCAGCATGTAGTCGATGACCTGTTGGCGCGTCCAGCCCTTGCTGTGCAGGCCGGTGTCGACGACCAGCCGGATCGCGCGCCACAACTCGTTCTGCAGGTAGCCGAAGTAGCTGTACGGGTCGGTGTAGACGCCGAGGTCCTTGCCCAGTGACTCGGCGTACAGGCCCCAGCCTTCGGTGAAGGCGGTCTCGCCACCGAAGCGGCGGAAGTCGGGCAGGCTGGTGAGCTCCTGCTGCAGCGCGAGCTGGAAGTGGTGGCCCGGGATCGCCTCGTGCAGGTACAGGTCTTCCGCGTCCCAGGTCTTCCGGGTCGGCAGGTCGTAGGTGTTGACGTAGAAGATGCCGGGGCGCGTGCCGTCCTCGCTCGGGGTCATGTAGGAGCCGCCGGCCGCGGACTTGGCGCGGAACGCTTCGACCGGACGGATCTCGAACGGCGCCTTCGGCGTCAGCGAGAACTGCTCCGGGATCTTCGCGTTGATCTTGTCTTCCAGCCCGCGGTAGTAGGTCAGCAATGCCTCTTCGCTCTCGAAGCTGAACTGCGGATCGGTCTTCATGAATTCGAAGAAGTCCTGCAGCGAGCCCTCGAAGCCGACCTCGGCCATGACCTTGCGGATCTCACCATGGATGCGCTCGACTTCGTCCAGCCCGATCTGGTGTATCTCGGCGGGGCTCAGGTCGGTGGTGGTCGAGTTGTGCGCGTTGAACGCGTACCACGCCTCGCCGTCGGGCAGCGCGGCCATGCCGACGGTGTCACGCGCGTGCTTCATGTAGTCGTTGGCGACGTACTCGCGCAGTTCGCGGTAGGCCGGCATGAGTTCCTTGTCGATCATCCCGCGGTACTCCGCGGTGATGCGCTCCTTGTCGGCGTCGGAGAACGACTCGGGCATCGTCTCGATCGGCTTCCAGAACAGCGTGTCTTCCGGCTTGTCCTTGATCAGTGCGTCGAGCTGGTCGACGACGTTGTCCATCAGCACCTTGGGTTGCACCACGCCGGCCTCGACGCCGAGCTTCATGTTGGCGATCGCCTCGTCGAACAGCACCGGCACCTGCGATGCGCGCTTGCGCCAGTTGGCGTAGTCCTCGACGGTCTTGAACGGCTGCGCGCTGGTGCCGGAGCCGAGCTGCACCGCCATGTTGGCGAGGTTGTAGAACTGGTTGATCGGCTGCTTCCAGCTCGGGAATTTCTCGCTGGCAAGCTCGTCCTTCGCATCGCGCACGAAGATCTCGTAGCTCAGCAACGCCTGGCCTTCCAGCCCTTCCGACCCGACCGCCTCGATCTTTTCGAGCCAGCGCGTGGTGAAGTCATGCGACTCCTGGCGATATTCCGCGGACAGGAAGTTCGGCAGGCGGTCGTTGTAGCGGGGGTCGCCCTGGAACGTCGCGGCCAGCGGGTTGAACTCAAGCATCTCCTCCCAGTACTGCGCGTACAACTGGTCGAGTTGACCGGCCTTGTCGGCGGCGACCTGACTGGTGTCGGCGTTCTGCACGGCATCGTTGGCGGTGGTCGGGCTGCAACCGGCGATCGCGGCGACCAGGGCAAGGGCGAGCAGGGAACGTGTGACGCGTGGCTTCATCGCGGTCTCCGGGGTTTGATGGACAAGCTGACCCCCGAGCGTCGGCGTTGGCGCCGGCCCCGGCATGGGCCATAGGTCACCCGCGTCCGCGAACTGCGGCCGCCGTCAGGATTGCGGCGCGGCGGAGGGCGGTGAAAACGGAATGGAGTCGGGCGAGACCGCGCCGCCGGAGATGATGAAACTCATCGCCTGGTCGACCGTCCAGTCGGTCGGGGTGATCTTCTCGACCGGCACGATTTCCAGGTAGCCCGATGTCGGGTTGGGCGTGGTCGGCACGTACACCGCGGCCAGCTCGCGGCCCGTACCCTGTTCCCTCAGCACGCGGGTGACAAAGCCAATCGACTTCATCTCGGTGTGCGGGAAGTCGATCAGCACCACGCGTTGGGTGCCATCCGGCTTGGTCTGCAGGATGTCGAGCAGCTGCCGCGCGCTGCCGTAGATGGTGTTGGCGAATGGCACCCGGCCGATCAGCGCCTCGAACCAGCGCAGCAACCGTTGGCCGATTACCCGGTGTGCCATCACGCCCGACAGCAGGATCACCAGCAGGGTGGCGATGAGTGCGATCACCGTCTGCACCCACGACTGCGCGAGCCAGCCGCCGACCTGCGGGTAGTCGGTCGCGAGCCGGGTCAGCATCGGTCCGGTCAATGGCCGGCTGGTATCCGACAGCAGCACGAACACGAATTTGCCGACCACCCAGGTCAGCCACAGTGGCAACAGGGTCAGCAGGCCGGTCAGGAACAGGCGCTTGAGCGTGGGGGGATTGCGCATGGCGCGATTGTACGGGGCGTGGCGGCCCTACAACTCGCGGACCAGCCGGAAGCCGACGTCGTCGTAGCCACGCTCCTGCTCCAGCACGCGACTGGTGCTGTCGCTGTTGCGCCAGGAGGTGCCGATGACCTTGCGCTGGTTGCAGTCGGTGCCGCAGTCGCGCAGCCACAACGACAGGTCACGGCCACTGATTTCCGGGGCGGTCTGGCGTGATTCGGCGGTGTCCGGGAGCCGGTACTTGTGACCGGTCTGGCGGCTGTACCAATCCGCGTAGGCCTGCGCGTCGTTCATCGATACGCAGACCACCGGCTCGTTGTCGCCCTGGCCGAATCCCGGGTCGCGCCAGTTGCGCGGCGACAGCACGCGCAGCAGCGAGGCGCTTTCGCGACAACGTGCGGGTTTGCGGCCGGTCAGCGTGGCGAAGCGTGCGTATTCGTCGCGGCTGACCGGCTTGCGGCTGATCGCGGTGCCGTCGGTGCCGAGCACGGTCCCGGCCGGGTCGTTGGGCAGTGTCTCGCCGCGCTTGGGAATGGCCTTGGCACTGGCCTGCAGCTTTCGGGTGGCCTCGGCGGGAATGTCGAGCGCAGTAGCCAGCACAATCAGGTCGGCCGCCTGCTTGTGGTCGAAGTCGGCGGCGGCCTGCTTCATGCGCGACTGCAGCGCCTTGGTTGTGTCGCTCGCGAGGTCGAGTCGCGCCGGGCTGTCGGCGCGGGCAGTCTGGTCGCCGAGCCGCACGATGTGGTCGAAATATTCCCGGGCCTGGGTGTCCCTGCGCTTGCCGATACTGGCAACCATTTCGGCGCCGAGCGCGCCAGTCAGTTCGTCGACCACGCGCTGGACTTCGGCGTTTTCAGGCTCGACCTCGTACGCACGCAGCACGCTTGCCATGGCGTTGTCGTCGGCCGGGGCCGTGAGGTTGCGCTGGGTGATCTGCCGGCGCGCGTCGGCCAGCGCGTTCTGCAATGGTGCTTCCGGCAGCGGCTGCATCATCGACGCGATCGGGTCGGCGGGCGGTGCTTCCGCGATCGCAGGCGTGCCGGCACGGAAGAAGCCACCGTCGTCGCGGTCGCCGCCGGCCAGCAGCATTCCGCCGCCAGCGAGGGCAGCCAATACGATCGTGCCAACCCACGCCGCCCGGGGCACGCGGTGCAGCGGTGCGACGATGCGGTCGCGCCACTGCATCAAACGCGGCCAGCTGCGTCGACGCTCGACCATGTCCAGCATGGCGGACATCTGTGCCACGTCGTTGAAACGCTCACCGGGATGCTTGGCCAGCGCGCGGTTCATGAAACGTTGCCAGTGCCGCAACCGTGGCGGCAGCTTCGGGATTGGATCCTGCGCGTGCATGACCGCCATCGAAAGAGCGTCGGCGGCCTGGTAGGGCAGATGGCCGGCCAGCATTTCCCAGGCGAGCACGCCGAGGCTGTAGAGGTCGGCGCGGCCATCGACATCCTCGCCGCGCGCCTGCTCCGGCGCCATGTATGCGGTGCTTCCGACCGCGAGCCCGGCCGCGGTCACGCGCGGGCCGAAGCCACGGCGCAGCGCGATGCCGAAGTCGGCCAGCAGCGGGCGCTCGGTGTCGTCGAACAGCACGTTCTCGGCCTTGACGTCGCGGTGGACGACGCCGTGGCCGTGCGCGTATTCGAGCGCCGACAACAGGGCGCGCAAGGTCTCGATGACGCGCGGCTCGTCCGGGCCGCTGCCGTCTTCCAACTGGAAGCTGCGCTGGCCGAGGTGGCCGCGCGCTAGGTAGGGCATCGCGTAGTAGGGCAGGCCGTTGCGGGTGCGGCCGAGTTCGTGGATGCGCACGACGTGGGCGTGCTCGAGGCGCGCGATCGTACGCACTTCATTCTCGAATCGGCGGCGGCTGACTTCGTCCGACAGCGCCTGGCTCGCCATGACCTTGATCGCGACTTCGCGTCCCAGGTCGAGTTGCTCGGCCAGATACACCGTCGACATCCCGCCGTGGTTGATCACGCGCAGCAGCCGGTAGCCCTTGATCTCGGGCAATGGCATCGCAAGCGGCGTGTCGTTGTTCAGCGGGAAAGACATCGCGGCCCCCCTGTCGCGGACGATGAGCATACCCCTGCCGGGCGGCAGGGTGAATCGCTTTGCGATGCCGGGGCCAGGTTCCGCGGTTGAATCGTGAAGGCG
>JBOHYC010000049.1:0-2813 GCA_050737755.1 Lysobacter sp. | reverse complement strand
CGCAGCGAAAAGCGTTTGTAGGTCCATTGATACTGCGACGGGTCGCGCCGGGCAACGCGCTCGATCGCCGCGTTGAGTGCGGTGACACTGGCCCGCGGGTCGGGATCGGCGATTTCCGCCGGAGTCGGCGCGAAATGCAGCGCGAACGCCGGCCCGTCACCGCCTTCGATCCGCTCGCACCAGCCGACCAGCACCGTTGCACCGCTGCGCGCGGCCAGCCGGCCGACCAGGGTCATGGTCAGCGCCTCGACCCCGAAGAACGGGCCGAACTCGCCTTCGCCGCGCTTGGGTTGCTGGTCGGGCAGGATGCCGACGACCCCGCCAGCAGCCAGCCGCTTGAACAACTGGCGCACCCCGCCGGAGCCCTCGGCGCGGACCTGGGTCACCCGCGCGGCGCTGTCGTCACTGGCGCGCACCCGCTGCAGGAAGGCCTCGCCGACCTTTGATTCCGGCGGCGCGTACAGGATCGCCAGCGGCGTGCGCGAGGCCAGCCACTGGTTCAGCAGTTCCCAGTTGCCGTGGTGCGGGGCGACGATGATCACGCCCTTGCCGGCCTCGATAGCGGTGTCGAACAGGTCGGTGCCGTGCTGCTCGCGGATCAGCGCCAGGTTCTCGGCATGCGGCCGGGTCCACAGTCGCAGGGTTCCGAGCAACTGCCGGGCGGTGCTACGCAGGACCGACTGCAGCAATTGCTCGCGCTGTCCCGGCAACAGTTCGGGGTAGGCCAGTTCCAGGTTGCAGCGCACCACCCGCGCCTCGCGGCTGTCGCGCCGCAACGAGCGCGCCGCCAGCGCATCGGCCAACCGCATCAGCCAGAACCACGGCAACCGCGTCAGCAAGGCGACAAGGGCATACAGCAGACGGGCGGCGAGGTCGGTCATCGGCCGCAGTGTAGCCGGCGCCCGGGCGCCGCTATCCTGTGCCGATGCTCGCCCTGATCCAGCGCGTCACCCAGGCTTCCGTCCGCATCGACGACGACACCGTCGGCGCGATCGGCCCCGGCCTGCTCGCGCTGGTCGGGATCGAGCCCGGCGACGGCGACACCCACGTCGCGCGCATGGCTCAGCGCCTGCTCGGCTATCGCGTGTTCGCCGACGAGGCCGGCCGCATGAACCTGGGTCTGTCCGACACCGGCGGCGGCCTGCTGCTGGTCAGCCAGTTCACCCTCGCCGCCGACACCTCCAGCGGCATGCGCCCGGGCTTCAGCACCGCCGCCGAGCCCGCCTTGGCTGAACCGGTGTTCAACCAATTGCTGCGAACCTGCCGCGAAAAACACGCCTCAGGGGTGGAAACCGCGCGTTTCGGTGCCCATATGGTGATCAGCCTGGTCAATGACGGCCCGGTCACCTTCCTTCTACGGGCCTGAGTGCCCGGCCAGACCCCCGCAACCACGTCCTTTCGGGCGTTCGAGCAGGCGGGCTGGTATAATAGACGGTTCATTTCCCTCCAATTACGTGGTGGCGCAGCCGTATGGCCAACGAACGTCAGGCCCCCCAGTCCGACATCAAATCGCTGATCAGCAAGGGTCTGGAGCAGGGCTACCTGACCTATGCCGAAGTCAACGATCACCTCCCGAACGACATCGTCGATCCGGAGCAGATCGAGGACATCATCGGCATGATCAATGGCATGGGCATCGAGGTGCACGAGGTTGCGCCGGATGCCGAGACGCTGTTGCTCGCCGATGGCGGTTCCAACCGCGAGGTCGATGACTCGACCGCCGAGGAAGCCGCCGCCGCGCTGACCGGCATCGACGCCGAGGGTGGCCGCACCACCGACCCGGTGCGCATGTACATGCGCGAGATGGGTACGGTCGAGCTGCTGACCCGCGAGGGCGAGATCGCGATCGCCAAGCGCATCGAAGAGGGCCTGAACCAGGTCCAGGCCTCGATCGCGCTGTTCCCCGGCACCATCGAGCTGATCCTGCAGGACTATGAACTGCACAAGGCCGGCAAGAAGCGCCTGGCCGAGTTGCTGGTCGGCTTCCTCGACATGCTCGACGAGCCGCCGCCGCCGGCCGCCGCGCCGGTCGCAGACGACAAGTCGAAGAACGGCAAGGACGCCAAGGACGACAAAAACGGCAAGGATGACAAGGACGACGACGGCGACAGTGACGACGACGATGACGACGATTCCGCCGCCGACGAGGGTCCGACCGGCCCCGATCCGCTGATCGTCACCGAGCGCTTCGAGAACCTGGTGTCGCTGTATGCCAAGTTCGAGAAGGCCTATGCCAAGCACGGCCCGAGCCACAAGTCGGTGGTCAAGCTGCGCGAGGACATGGCCGAGATCTTCGTCACCCTCAAGCTGCCGTTGCCGCTGACCGACACGCTGGTGCGCAACATGCGCGACACCGTCGCCGAGCTGAAGCGCCATGAGCGTCGCATCCTCGAGCTGGCCACCCGCGTCGCCAAGATGCCGCGCAAGGACTTCATCCGCTCGTGGGACGGCAACCAGGCCAACCTGGAGTGGGTCGACGAGCTGCTCAAGCGCAAGCAGAAGTGGGCCTCGGGCCTGCGTGACGTCAAGGACCTGATCATCGCCGAGCAGCAGGCGTCGATCGCCACCGAGCAGGCGATGCGGATCACCTTGGGCGACCTCAAGGAGATGAGCCGCACCATGGCCTATGGCGAGACCAAGGCGCGCAAGGCCAAGCGCGAGATGGTCGAGGCCAACCTGCGCCTGGTGATCTCGATCGCCAAGAAGTACACCAATCGCGGCCTGCAGTTCCTCGACCTGATCCAGGAAGGCAACATCGGCCTGATGAAGGCGGTCGACAAGTTCGAGTACCGCCGCGGCTACAAGTTCTCGAC
>JBOHYC010000048.1:0-10618 GCA_050737755.1 Lysobacter sp. | reverse complement strand
CCCCATTGTCCGCTGAGGAAATCGACGAAAGCCCCAACCCGCGGCGGCACCGCGTGGATGCCGGTGTCCCTGAACCGGTATCCGGGCAGCACCATGTGCAGCCGCCCGGCGCGCAGGTCGGCGCTGGCGTGCCACAGCGAGTAGCGCACGATGCCCAGCCCCGCCAGCGCCGCCGTGTGCAGGAGGTCGCCCTGGTTGCTCTCGATGCGCCCATCCACGCGACCCGGCCCATCCGACCCGCCTGTTGCCCGCTTACGACTCCGGCGACCACCTGCACCCGGGTGACGCCGGCAACAAGGCGATGGCCGACGCCATCGATATCGCTGTTCTTCCCGGCAGCCGTTGAGCGCCGCGGGTTACCGCCTTCCCCGGTGCGGCGTGCTCACCACGGCAACGGACCGCCGTTGGCGTGCCAGAACGTGCCGGTCTGCTCCAGCGTCAGCGTGTCGAGCCGTTCGATCAGTTGCGCGGCGGCCTGCTCCGGGCTGACGTCGCCACTGCCGCCGACCATCTCGGTGGCGACGAACCCGGGATGCAGCAGGAACACCGCGATCCCGCGCGGCGCCAGGTCGACCGCCAGCGATTTGCCGATCGCGTTCACCGCCGCCTTCGACGCGCGGTAGCCGTAGCGGCCGCCCGAACCGTTGTCGGCCATCGAGCCCATGCGGCTGGTGATGATGCCGACCTTCGCATTGTCGGCGAGCTTGTCCATCAATGCCTGCGCGACCCGCAGCGGCCCGAGCGCGTTGACCTCGAACTGCCGGCGCATGCTGTCGAAGCCGGCGGCGTCGATCTCGCCCAGCGCCTCGCGTTCGAGGATCCCCGCGTTGAGCACCAGCAGATCGATGCGGGTGTCGCCGAGGCGCTCGACAAGCGCGGCAAGCGCGTCGTCGTCGGTCACGTCGACGCCGGACTCGACCTGCGCCCCGGTCGCCGCCAGCGCGTCACTGGAATTGCGACACGCCGCGATGACCGTGTCGCCGCGGTCGGTGAAATGCCGGGTGAGCGCGAGGCCGATGCCGCGGTTGGCGCCGGTGATCAGGACGGTTTTCATGCAGGGACTCCGTGTGGGGTCCCCCATGGATGGCGCCGCGCGCGACGGCTATCAACCCTGCCCCTCCGGCGCAGCCCCGCGAAAAGGTCATCAATCCGATAGTTTCCGGCGGAGAAACGACAACCCGGGCGGATGTGGCGGGCGTTGGCGCTGCCTACGATGCGGGCATGTGTACGAATCGCGATATCAACGAGGCCCGCATGACGATCGACGTGGACCGGCCCCATCGCCTGTCCGACAGCCAGGTGGCGCAGTTCCGCCGCGACGGCTTCATCAAGCTCAAGGATGTGTTCAACGCCGAGGAATTGCGCCACTACGGTGAAGAGATCACCCGGCTGACGATCGCACTCAACACCCAGACCCTGCCGCTGGAGCAGCGCAGCACCTACGACCGCGCGTTCCTGCAGGTGATGAACCTGTGGCGCGAGAGTGAGCGCGTGCGCGAGTTCGTGTTCGGCAAGCGGCTGGCGGGACTGGCGGCGGCGCTGCTGCAGGTCGATGGCGTGCGGCTGTACCACGACCAGGCGCTGTACAAGGAACCCGGCGGCGGCATCACCCCGGCCCATGCGGACCAGTACTACTGGCCGGTCGACAGCGACCGCTGCATCACTGCCTGGGTGCCGTTGCAGGCGGTGCCGCAGGAGATGGGGCCGCTGGCATTCTTTGCCGGCAGCCAGGACGTCGAGTTCGGCCGCGACCTCGGCATCTCCGACGAGAGCGAGCAACTGATCACCGCCAACATGGAGGCGCACGGCTTCCCGGTGGTCGACGCGCCGTTCGAGTTGGGCGAGGTCAGCTTCCATCTCGGCTGGACCTTCCATCGCGCCGGGCCGAACCGTTCCGACCGACCGCGCGCGGTGATGACGGTGATCTACATCGACCGCGACATGCGGCTCAAGGCGCCCGAGAACCACATGCAGCAGGCCGACTGGGAGAAGTGGTGCCCCGGCGCGGTGGTCGGCGAAGTGATCGACAGTCCGATCAATCCGGTGCTGTTCGAACCCACATGAGCGGCGCGACCCGCCATGTCGTCACCGGACCGGCCGCGATAGCCGACGGGCGTGGCGGTTTTTCGATCGGGATCATCGAGGTCGACCCGCCCGGTCCCGGCGAGGTGCGGGTGGCAATGGCCGCGGCCGGTGTCTGCCATACCGACCACGCATCGCTGCGCTGGCCCGGGCCGCTGGTGATGGGTCACGAAGGCGCCGGCCATGTTGAATCGGTTGGCGACGGCGTGCGCGGACTGGAACCTGGCCAGCCGGTACTGCTCAACTGGGCGATCCCCTGCGGCGACTGCTTCCAGTGCACGCGCGGGGCGCAGGCGTTGTGCGAGCGCACGCATGAACTCGACGTGCCGCGGCTGGGCAGCAGCCGCGCGCATGCCGGTGGCACCCGGCTGCGCGGCGAACCGATCGCGCGCTCGTTCCACCTCGGCACCTTCGCCACGCACACGCTGGTACGTGCCGAAGCGGTGACTCCGCTGCCACCCGACCTGTCGCTGGACGCCGCCTGCATCCTCGGTTGCGCGGTGATGACCGGGGTCGGCTCGGTGGTCAACGTTGCTGCAGTCGCGCCGGGCGAGTCGGTCGCGGTGATCGGTTGCGGCGGCGTCGGTCTCAACGTGGCGCAGGGCGCGCGGCTGGCCGGCGCGACCACCATCGTCGCGATCGACCGGCAGCCATCGAGGTTGCAGCGCGCGCGCGAACTCGGGGCAACCGATCTGCTGCAGGCCAGCGACGGTGATTCGCAGGCAATCGTCGACGCGGTGCGCGCACTCAGCGACGGGCGCGGCGTCGACCACGCATTCGAGGCGACCGGCGTGCCGGCGCTGGCGTTCCTGCCGCTGCAACTGGTGCGCAACGGCGGCAACGCGTTGCAGGTCAGCGGCGCGCATGGCGACGGTTGCGTCCAGTTGCCGCGCTTTTTCTGGAACAAGCGCTACCTGACGCCGCTCTATGGCGACTGCGTACCGGCGCGCGATTTCCCGCGATTGTTCGCGTGGGTGGCCGCAGGCAAGCTCGAACTCGACTCGCTGGTCAGCCACCAATATCCGCTGGACGCTCTGGACCGGGCCTTCACCGACATGCTCGACGGCCACAGCGCAAAAGGAGTATTGCGAATCGCATGAACAGCAAACCCACCCCGTTCCGTACCGTCGAGCGCTCCAACCTCGGCATCCCGATGGACGGCCTGGAGTTCGTGACGGTCAAGAGCCGGGCACTCGGCCAGCGTGCGGACGTCACCTTCCACGTCCCGCCGCAGGCGCGCGGCTGCACCGACCTGCCAATCGTGATGCTGCTGCATGGCGTCTACGGCTCGCACTGGGCGTGGGCGCTCAAGGGCGGGGCGCACGTGACTGCCCAACGCCTGATCAATGAGGGCGCGCTGCCACCGGTGGTGCTGGTGATGCCGTCCGACGGGCTGTGGGGCGACGGCTCCGGTTACGTCGCACATGGCGGACAGGATTTCGAACGCTGGATCATCGACGAAGTACCGCAACTGGCGACGCAATTGGCGGCCGGCTGCACCTCGCGCTCGCCGCTGCTGGTCGCGGGCCTGAGCATGGGCGGCTTCGGCGCGTTGCGGTTGGCCGGCCTGTATCCACAACGCATAACCGCGGCCGCCGCGCATTCGGCGGTGACCGACCTCGCCCAGCTCGATGGCGCGATGGAGGAAAGCCGCGACGACTGGAGCGACGCCTGCGTCGACCGCACCGTGCTCGCCGCACTCACCCGCGGGCATGGCGACGCGCGCACGCCGTTGCCGCCGATCCGCTTCGACTGCGGTCGCAGCGACGGTCTTTCGGCCGCCAATTTCGCCTTGCACCAGTCACTGCAGGACGCCGGAATCGCGCACGAATACGCGCAACGCGACGGCGACCACGACTGGGATTACTGGACGCTCGCACTGGAGGACACGCTGCGCTTCTTCGGGGCAGTCCTGCGCGGCGAGCGGCCCGCAACCGGAGAACATCACGCATGAGAAAAGCGCGCATGACAGGACCTCGCATGACCCTCGCGGCGACGTTGCTGGCGATCATCGCCGCGTGTTCGCCCACGCCCCCCGAACAGGCGGCCGCAGCGGTCGAGGCGCCGGTCGGGGACGCGCCCACACACGTGCTGGCCAAGGCTGGTGAGGAAGTTTTCTACCACGTGTTCATGCGCAGCTTCGCCGATGCCAACGGCGACCGCATCGGCGACCTCGCCGGATTGACGGACCGGCTCGACTACCTGCGCGAACTCGGCATCACCTCGATCCTGTTGACCCCGCTGCAGCCGTCGCCGTTCTACCACAGCTATTTCGCCACCGACTTCAAGGCGATCGACCCGGCATACGGGACGATGGACGACTACTACGCCTTCGTCCGCGCCGCCCACGCGCACGGACTGAAGGTCTACCTCGACCAGGAGATCCAATACGTCGCCGAAGGCCACCCGTGGCTGGAGCAGTCGCGCGGCAAGCCCGACGCGCCGTTCGCCGAATTCCTGCTGTGGCGCGACGCCGAACACACCGAGCCCGAGCCTTTCCTCCACCAGGCCCGCTGGGAGCACTACGACGGCCGCCACATCGAGATCGCGATGGTCGACATGAACCGGCCCGCGGTGAAGCGCTACTTCGAGGAGTTGCTGCTGTTCTTCGCCGACCCGCACGGCGACGGCAGCGGCCGCGACGGCGTCGACGGTTTCCGCATCGACCACATGATGGACGACCTCGACCACAAGGGCCTGGCCACCAACCTGTTCGCCGACTTCTGGACGCCGATCTTCGACGCCCTGCGCGAGCGCCGTCCCGGCTTCCGCATCCTCGCCGAGCAGAGCGACTGGGGGTTCGGCGAGGACTGGCTGGTCGAGGGGGACGCCGACCTGGTGTTCGCGTTCCCGCTGCGCGGCGCGCTGATCGACCTCGACAAGTCCGACATCGTGGATGCCGCGCGCAAGACCGCGGCGATCACGCCCGACGGCAAGGGCCAGATCGTGTTCCTCGAAAACCACGACACCGACCGTTTCATGTCGTTGCTCCAACGCGACGGCAACGCCGATGACGCTCCGGCCCGTGCGCGCGCCGGCGCCGCACTCGCGTTGCTGATGCAGGGCGAACCGCTGCTCTACTACGGGCAGGAACTCGGCATGCGCGGCATCACCCGCACCGGCACGTTGTCCGACTCCGCGCACATCCCGCTGCGCGAAGCGATGCGCTGGTCGGCCGACCTCGACGCGGCGGGTTCGGCGACCTGGTACCAGGGCGACCAGCCGTGGTGGACCGACCGCTACAACCGCTCCAACGATGGCGTCTCGGTCGAGGAACAGGATGCCGACGCCGGTTCGCTGCTCAACTTGTACCGCAGCCTGCTCGCCCTACGCGCCGCGCGGCCTGAACTGCGCGACGGCGACCAGCAATTCGCCTGCCCCGACAGTCCGGACATCGTGTGCCTGCTGCGCACCTCCGGCACCCAACACACGCTGCTGCTGGCCAACCTCGGCACCACCCCCGCCGCTCCCGGCCTCGACGCCGCGCTGTCCGGCGAGACGTGGACCGACCTGCTCGACGGTGGCACAGTCGACCCGAGCCAGTCCCTGCCGGCCATGGCCATCCGGATACTCGGCTCGCCCTGAAATATCTACCCCGCGGACGGTCGACATGCCCCTGCCTCATCTCGACCGTCCCCTCTGCGAACCGGTGGAACTGCGGCCCGGCACCGGGCTGCGGCTCGAACGCGTCCGCCAGGGCAGCGATGCCGGCATCACCACGCCGTTCCCGCACTACCACGACGTGCATGAGCTGGTGCTGTTCGGCAACGTGCGTGGCGACTTCCTCGCCGACGGCTGGCGCTACCCGCTGGAACCGGGCTGCATCGCCTTCGTGCCCTCGATGCGCCAGCACGACTTCACGCTGGAGCCCGGCCCGCGCGACTGGGTACTGCTGCAGGTCGACGCCATCGCCGGTGAAACCCTCGCCCGCGAACCCGGGCTGGAACGCCTCGCGCAGGCGTTCTGCGCCCTGCCCGGGCCGCGGCTGCGGCAACGCATCGGCCAGATCGCGGAATGGCTGGGCGAACTGCGCAGCGACGATCCGCTGGCGCTGCCGCTGTTCACCGCGCTGCTGCACGCGGCGGTTCTTGCCCCGCTGATCGAAGGCGGCAAGCTACCCGGCGACAGCGACAGCCTCGAACGGTTGCGCCCCGCGATCGAGCGGCTGCGTCGCGATCCGGCCAACGCCCCCGCCGCCGAGCAGGCCGCCGCACTCTGCGCGCTGGCGCCTGCCTACTTCAGCCGCCGCTTCAAACAGCAGGTCGGCATGGCCTGGAGCGAGTACGTGCGCACCCACCGCCTGCACCTGGCCAGCCAGCGCCTGCTCGACAGCGACCGCACCGTCAGCGATATCGCCTACGGACTGGGCTTCTCGACCCCGTCGCATTTCGGCGAACTGTTCCACCGCCGCTTCGGCATGACCCCGATGGAGTACCGGCGCGTCGGCCGCACGCGGCAGGCCGATTCGCCGGCGACGCCCGACGGCTGTCATCATTGACGCCAACGCGCGCGACGGCGACGCACCACCTGCACGAGGCAATCCCCATGGCGATGTCCGAAGACGATATCCAGAAAGGCTGGATCTACCGCACCAGCCACCAGCAGGAACGACTGGTGCTGGGCTGGGACCGCGACGGCAACGTGGTGTATTGCTCGAAAGGCAAGAACCCCGACGGACCGTTCCACAACTGCCACGTCCGCATCACCACCCGCAAGTTCGCCCAGCGCGCGATCGGCAAGCTGCGCCAGGTCGACGACGTTCAGCCCTACATCGTCGCCAACAAGGCGACCACGGTGGTGGTGCGCTAGGCGCTAGGCGCTAGGCACCATGCAAGGCCGGGGTTCGACCGAACCCTAGGCCTTGTCGCCCGGTCGTTCCTCGCGGTCGATCGAGTCGTCGTAACCGCCGGCCACACCCTTGCTGTCGCGGTCGCGCAGGTGGTCGTCAACCTTCGCTCCACGGCTTTCGAGATCGACGTTTCCGAGTTTGTCCTCGGTCCGCTCGTCGTCGGATGGCTGGCGCAACCCCTGACGCTGGCCGCCCGCTTCTCCGCTGCTGCGGCCCGCCGGGTTGCCCTGGGACGGATTGGATGGCGTGTTCATCGCGGTCTCCTTTTGGGGAAGTGACAGCACACCGTCCCACGAGTGGCGTTAGCGCGCCGCGATAGCGGCGGCCGACAACGATCACCCGGTCCCGACAGCTGCGATCCGATGCTGCCGGATCCGCCAACGCGCCGGTAACCCGCTCGATGCAGGACCGCATGACCAGTGATAAGGGGCGCGACTACGCGATCCGCCTGCACCTGCCGCAGGGCGATCCGCCGGCGGGCGGCCACGCACTGGTCTGGCTGCTCGATGCCCCGACCACCTGGGCGCCGATGCAGCACGCCCTGCATGAGGCCGGCGACGGCGGCGTCGCGGTCATCGGCATCGACTGGGATGAACCGGGCGGGGTCGACCCAAACCTGCGTCGGCGCGACTTCACCCGGCCCGCGCGGCATCCGGTACGGCCGCTCCAGGGCGACGCCGGACCGTGGCGCGAAGATGGCGATGCCGACGCGTTCCTCGCCTTCCTCACCGGCACGCTGCAACCGCATTACCTGCAGGCGCTGGCGGTCGATCCGGCGCGGCAGGCGCTGGTCGGCCATTCGCTCAGTGGCCTGTTCGTCCTGCAGGCGCTGCTGGCCCGACCCGACCGCTTCCAGCGCTACGTCGCCGTCTCGCCGTCGATCTGGTGGGACGAGGCGCGGATCCTGGCGGATGTGTCGGGTGCCGACCGGCTCAACGCCGGCGACGCGCGCGTGCTGGTCACGGTCGGCTCCGAGGAACAGGTGGCTGGCCCGGAAAAGCCACCGGAAATCGACGGCGAAGACGAGGCGGCGATGCTCGGCGAGCCACACATGGTCGACTACGCCAGCGGGTTCGCCCGGTCGCTGCGCCAGCGCGGCGTCGACTGCGCGTTCGATCTGATCGAGGGCGAGACGCACACCTCGGTCATCCCTGCCGCAATGGCGTTGGCGCTGCGGTTCTGCCGCGACGGGGTATCGGCATGAGTGGGGACTGGCGAATGGACGTCGGCGTGGGGCCGTACTAGATTCATCCTGGCAAGGGGGATCCAGCAGCACGCCAGATCGAAGGGGAACCGCATGGAAGGCAACACCCGACACAGATACCTGAGTCGCGCGATCGCATTCGCGCTCTCGCTGCCGCTGCCGCTCGCCGCACTGGCGCAGCAGGCGCCGGCGGAACCTACGCAGGAAACCCGGCCGCAGACCGACGCGCAGCAGGACACGGTGCAACTGGACACCGTCAGCGTGCTGGGTTCGCGACGGCTCGACCGCTCCTCCGACACCGCCTCGCCGGTACCGGTCGACGTGATCCCGATGCAGCAGCAGGCGCAGTCCGGTGCGCAGTTCGATCTGGCGCAGACCCTGCAGTACACCGCCCCGTCATTCACCTCCACGCGCCAGACCGGCGCCGACGGTGCCGACCTGATCGATGGCGCCGCACTGCGCGGACTGGGCTCCGACCAGACCCTGGTGCTGGTCAACGGCAAACGCCACCACACGGTGTCGCTGGTCAACATCTACGGCGCGCGCAACCGCGGCAACACCGGCACCGACCTCAACGCGATCCCGATCCTGGCGATCGACCGGGTCGAAGTGCTGCGCGACGGCGCCGCCGCGCAGTACGGGTCCGACGCCATCGCCGGCGTGATCAACATCGCGCTGAAGCGCCGGCCTGGCTGCGAGGCGGTGCTCGGCTGGGGCCAGTACTCGCGCGGCGACGGCGAGAACGCGTTGGCATCGGCCTACTGCGGCGTCGAGTTCGCGATGGGCGGTGGTCTGGCGGTCACCGGCGAATGGCTCGACCGCGGCCGCTCCGACCGCTCCGAGCCCAAGGGCAGCCCGCGCATCATCGGCGACTCCGAGGTCGACAACCGCACCGTCTACCTCAACGGCGACATCCCGCTGGGCGAATCCGCCGAGGCCTATTTCACCGCCGGCATGCAGAACCGCGACGCCTCTTCGGCGGCGTTCGGGCGCGGCGGCATCGGTACCGACGACATCCCCTCGCGCAACTCCGCGGCGATGTACCCGGACGGCTTCGTGCCTTTCATCGACGGCGTGCTCGACGACCGCTACGGCATCCTCGGCGTGCGCGGCGATGCCGGCCGCTGGCATTGGGACCTGTCGCAGACCCACGGCTACAACGAGCTGCGCTACACCATCAACGGCACACTCAACGCGTCCATCGCCAACCTCGACCTGATTAACGGCGGCGCCGGCGTCAGCCCCGACAGCTTCGACGGAGGCGGCTTCTCGTTCGAGCAGGACACCACCAACGTCGACGTGTCGCGCTACTTCGACGGCGTCCTCAACGGCATGAACCTCGCGTTCGGCATCGAGCACCGCGAGGAGCGCTACCGCATCCGCGCCGGCGAGCCGGGTTCCTACATCGACGCCGATGGCGCCGGCACCGGCGGCAACCCCGGCAGCCAAGGCTTCCCAGGCTTCCAGCCGTCGGACGTCACCGACCGCTCGCGCGACAGCGACGCCGCGTACGTCGACCTCGAGTTCGACCTGACCGAGCGTTTCCTGCTGGGCGTGGCCGCGCGCTACGAGGACTACAGCGATTTCGGTTCCACCCTCAACGGCAAGCTGGCGATGGCGTTCGAGGCCAGCGACACGCTGCTGCTGCGCGGCTCGCTCAGCACCGGCTTCCGCGCACCGTCGCTGCAGCAGAAATACTTCTCCTCGACGATCACCGACTTCATCGCCGGCGAGCCGGTCGACGTGGTGATCGCCGCCAACGACAGCGAACTGGCCCGCGCCGCGGGTATTCCCAACCTGACCGAAGAGACTTCGCGGGGCGCCACGCTGGGCCTCACCTGGTCGCCGCGCGACAACCTCTCCCTGACCCTCGACGCCTACCGCATCGACATCGATGACCGAGTGGTGCTGAGCGGCGAGTTCGACAACAGCGACCCGGCGATCGGGCCGATCCTGGAATCGATGGACGTCGGCCTGGCGCGGTTCTTCTTCAACTCCGCCGATACGCGCACCCAGGGCGTCGACCTGACCGTCGCCCACGACATGCCGCTGGGCGCCGGCCAGCTGGCGACGTACCTCGGGGTGAACTACAGCAAGACCGAGATCACCCGGGTCAACACGCCGCCGGCGCTGGCCGGGCGGGAGGACGTGCTGATGAGCGAGCGCGACCGGCTGTTCCTCGAGTACGGCGCGCCGCGCAGCAAGGCGGTGCTGGGCTTCGACTACGCCATCAGCGACTGGGAGCTGGGCCTCAAGGTGATCCACTTCGGTGAGCAGACCCTCGGCACCTGGTCGGGACCGCCGGTGTACCAGCACTACGCCGCCAAGACCTCGGCCGACGCCAGCGTGACCTATGCGTTCAGTGAGGACACCAAGTTCACCGTCGGTGCGGCCAATGTGTTCGACGTGTTCCCGACCCGGCAGAACCCGGACGAGACCGACAACGGCCACGTGTTCGAGAGCATCCAGTTCGGCCTCAACGG
>JBOHYC010000047.1:0-21250 GCA_050737755.1 Lysobacter sp. | reverse complement strand
TGGCGATGCAGGACGCGCTGGAAAAGCTTGGCGGCAAGGCGCGGGTCATGAGCGCGATCAAGATCAACGATGTCTGCGAGGACTACATCCGTCGTCGCGCCATCCGGCATCTCGAGAAGGGCCGGCTCGTGATCTTCGCGGCCGGCGTCGGCAGCCCGTTCTTCACCACAGATTCCGGTGCGGCACTGCGCGCGGTCGAGATCGGCGCGGACCTTCTGCTGAAGGCGACCAAGGTCGACGGGGTCTACGACAAGGACCCGAACAAGCATGCCGACGCGGTGCGCTACGACACGCTCAGCTACGACGAGGTGATCAGGCGCAACCTGCAGGTGATGGACACCGCGGCGTTCGCGCTGGCACGTGACAGCGACCTGCCACTGCGTATCTTCGACATGAGCCAGCCGGGCGAACTGCTGAAGATCCTGCAGGGCGAGAACATCGGCACCCTGGTCCACGGCCGCAGCTGACGAGCTGTAATAGTGTCCTGCAAAGCCGCGTGACACGATCGCGCCATGCACTCGCATAGCCACTCGCACGACCATTCCCACGGCACCCGCGCGTTCGCCACGGTGACCCTGGTCAACCTGGCCTACACCGCGCTTGAAGCCGGCTACGGCTTTGCGACCAACTCGCTGGTCCTGCTTTCGGACGCGCTGCACAACTTCGGTGACGTGCTGGGCCTGGCGCTGGCCTGGGGCGCTGCGGTCATGGCCCGTCGTGTGCCGACCGATAGGCACACCTATGGCTGGCGCCGCGCCACGCTGTTGTCACCGCTGGCCAACGCGCTGTTGCTGGTCGCGTTCTCGGGCGCATTGGCTTGGGAGGCGGTCCGCCGCTTCAACTCGCCGCCCGAAATTCCGGCCATGGCAGTGATGCTGGTCGCGGCACTCGGGATCGGAGTCAACCTCGGCGCGGCGTGGCTGGTGCGCGACGGACACGATCACGACCTCAACCGCCGCGGCGCGTTCCTGCACCTGGTTGCCGACGCAGCCGTCTCACTCGCTGCAGTCATCGCCGGCGCCGGCATGTGGTGGCTGGGGTGGACCTGGCTGGATCCGGTGACCTCATTGCTGATCGGCGCGGTGGTGGCCATTGGCGCCTTCGGGCTGCTGCGCGAGAGCTTCAACGCAGCGATGGACGCGGTCCCGCGCACGATCGACCAGGCCGCGGTACGCGCGTTCCTGATGGCCCAGCCCGGCGTCCGCGCGGTGCACCACCTGCACATCTGGTCGCTGGGCGCAGGCGAAATCGCGATGACCGCACACCTGGTGCGACCCGAAGACGCCGACCATGATGGCTTCATCGACGCACTGAACCACGCGCTTGATGACGAATTCGGCATCAACCATCCCACCCTGCAGATCGAGCACGGCGCGGCCTGCGAACACGACCACCACGACCGCGCGCCGCACCACTGACAGAAGGCCGCGACGGCCCGCTCCGCTATACTCCCGCGATTACCGCACGAGACCGGAGCCGGCGATGCTCAACGAGATCAAGAAAGACGCCCAGACCCGCATGGCCAAGAGCGTCGAGGCGCTTCGCCACGACCTGACCAAGGTCCGCACCGGGCGCGCCTCCACCGCGCTGGTCGACCACCTGAAGGTCAACTACTACGGTTCCGACATGCCGCTGACCCAGGTCGCCAGCGTCGCCGTCAACGACGCCCGCTCGCTGACGATCACGCCGTGGGAGAAGCAGATGGTTTCCGCGGTGGAGAAGGCGATCATCAATTCCGACCTCGGCCTGACCCCGAATACTGCCGGAACCGTGATCCGCATCAACCTGCCGGCGCTGACCGAGGAGCGCCGCAAGGAGCTGTCCAAGCACGTCCACGGCGAGGGCGAGAATTCCAAGATCGCGATCCGCAACATCCGCCGCGATGCCAACAGCCAGGTCAAGGAACTCCTTAAAGAAAAGGAAATCACCGAGGACGACGCCAGCCGCAGCGAGGCCGAGATCCAGAAGCTGACCGACGAGGGCATCAAGAATGTCGACGACGTGGTCAAGGCCAAGGAACAGGAACTGATGGCGGTTTGATGATTCCGCGCCACCTCGCCGTCATCATGGACGGCAACGGTCGATGGGCCGAGCGTCGCCGCCGGCCGCGCATGATCGGCCACCGCGCCGGCGCGCGCGCGGTCAACGTCTGCATCGACTTCTGCCTCGACAAGGGCGTCAAGGTGCTGACCCTGTTCGCCTTCTCCAGCGAGAACTGGGGCCGGCCAGAGGACGAGGTCGGCGCGCTGATGAAGCTGTTCATGAACGCACTGGAACGCGAAGTCGACGAACTCGACCGCCGCGGCGTCCGGGTGCGCTTCATCGGCGAGCGCGAGCGCTTCAGCGCCGACATCATCCGGCGCATGGACGCCGCCGAAGTGCAGACCCTTGGCAATACGCGGCTGCAACTGGCCGTCGCTGCCAGCTACGGCGGACGTTGGGACATCGCCCAGGCCGCGCGATCGCTGGCAATCGACGTGGCCGCCGGCCGCATCGCTCCCGACGCGATCGACGAGGCGGCGATGGGAGCGCGAATGGCGCTGGCCGACCTGCCCGCCCCCGACCTTTTCATCCGCACCGGCGGCGACCTGAGGATCAGCAACTTCCTGCTCTGGCAGTTGGCCTACACCGAGTTGTGGTTCACCGATCTGTTGTGGCCCGAGCTCGATGCGGCGACACTGCAATGCGCGCTGGACGACTTCGCCAATCGCGAACGCCGTTTCGGCCTGACCGGCGCGCAGGGCATGGGCCGCGCCCCGTCCGGGCCCGCTGCCACCGAAGAGACCCGAGAATGACCCGTACCCGCCTGCTCGCCGCGTTGGTGATGGCCCCGGTCGCGATTGCCGCGATCCTGCTGTTGCCCACCGACTGGATGATGGCGCTTGCCGCCGTGGTGTTCTTGCTGGGCCTGTGGGAGTGGTTCGACCTGGCCGAAATCGAGGACACGCTGGCCCGCACCATATTGCTGGTGGCGCACCTGGCGCTGATGGCGGCGCTGGTCTGGGCGTCGCGCTCGACCAACGGCTTCAGTTTCGTGCTGCTGGAACTGATGACCGTCATCGGCGTCATCTGGTGGTTGCTGGCGCTGGTGTGGCTGGGCCGCTACCGCTTCGCCAGCGACCATGACACCCATGCGCGGATGTTCAAACTCGCCGCCGGGGCACTGGCCACCATCCCGGCCTGGTGCGCGCTGGCGTGGATCCACGCCGGCCAGCCAAACGGCCATCGTTGGCTGTTGTGCGCATTGATGGTGGTATGGGCGGCCGACACCGGGGCCTATTTCAGTGGTCGCAAGTTCGGCCGACACAAGCTGGCGCCCAAAATCAGCCCTAACAAGACCGTCGAAGGTCTCATCGGCGGCATGTTGCTGGCGGTGATCACGGGCGTGGTGCTGTCGCTGTTCGCCGGCGCCACCACCGCGCAATTGCCCGCGGTCGCGCTGGTGTCGCTGCTGGCGGGGTTGCTCTCGGTGGTCGGCGACCTGTTCGAGAGCCTGCTCAAGCGGCATGCCGGGGTCAAGGATTCCGGTGCCCTCATCCCCGGCCATGGCGGCGTCCTGGACCGGCTGGACGGCGTGCTGGCGGCCCTTCCGGCGTTCGCGCTCGGCAAGGCCGTGCTGGGCTTCTGACGATGGGACGGATTGCGGTATTGGGCGCCACCGGGTCTATCGGCGCCTCGGCACTGGACGTGATCGCCCGCCACCCGGATCGCCTGCGCGCCACCGTGCTGGCAGCGGGGCGGCAGGTCGATGCGCTGCTGGACCTGTGTCGTCGCCACCGTCCCGCACATGCGGTTATCGCCGATCCGGCCGGATTCGCAACGCTGCGTGACGGCTTGCGCGACGCCGGGCTCGACACCCTCGCCCACTGCGGCGACGACGCACTGGTGGCGCTGGTCGAAGGCGATGCCTGCGATACCGTGGTCGCCGCGATCGTAGGCGCGGCCGGCCTGCCCTCGACCCTCGCCGCAGCGCGCGCCGGCAAGCGCCTGTTGCTGGCCAACAAGGAATCGCTGGTTCTGGCCGGCGAACTGCTGATGGCCGCGGCGCGCGAGGGCGGCGCGACCATCGTGCCGATCGACAGCGAGCACAACGCGATCTTCCAGTGCCTGTGCAGCCTCGGCGAACAGCTCGGCGATCCATCACGGCAGGCGCCTGCCGGCGTCGCACGCATAGTGTTGACCGCCTCGGGTGGCCCGTTCCGCGGGCGCAGCCGTGCATCGCTCGCGGACGTCACCGTCGAACAGGCCGTCGCCCACCCCAAGTGGTCGATGGGCCCGAAGATCTCGGTCGATTCGGCGACACTGATGAACAAGGGGCTGGAAGTCATCGAGGCGCACCACCTGTTCGGCGTTGGTGGACGCGGCGACGAGCATCGCATCGGCGTGCTGGTGCATCCGCAGAGCCTGGTCCATTCGCTGGTCCAGTTCACCGACGGCTCGACCTTGGCCCAGCTTGGCCTGCCCGACATGCGCACCGCGCTGGCAGTGGGCCTGGGCTGGCCCGAGCGGATCGATTCCGGGGTCGGCATGCTCGACCTGCTGGCCGAGGGTGGCCGGCTGGATTTCGAACCGCCAGACCTTGAGGCATTCCCATGCCTGCGCCTGGCCTTCGATGCGCTGGATGCGGGCGGAACCGCGCCGGCCACCCTCAACGCCGCCAACGAAATCGCGGTTTCAGCGTTTCTTCAGCGCCGTATCGGTTTCCTGTCCATTCCGGCCGTGGTCGAGGACACCCTCGCCGCCCTGCCGACCGCCCCCGCCGCCTCGCTGGCGCAGCTGCACGACGCCGACCAGCAGGCGCGGCAGCATGCGACTCAGGCTCTTGCCGGATACGGCCTGCAATGACCTCCTCCGCTTCCAATCCGGACACGCACCATGGCTGAGTTCGTCGGTTCGCTCTGGTGGCTGATCGTCAGCCTGGGGGTGCTGGTCACCTTCCACGAATTCGGCCACTACTGGGTCGCGCGGCGCTGCGGGGTCCGGGTGCTGCGCTTTTCGGTCGGCTTCGGGCCAGCGCTGTGGGCGCGCCGCGGCAAGGACGGCACCGAGTACGTGGTCGCCGCGATTCCGCTCGGTGGTTACGTGAAGATGCTGGATGAGCGCGAAGGCGACGTGGCGCCAGCCGAACTCGGGCACGCCTTCAATCGCCAATCGGTATGGAAGCGCATCGCGATCGTCGCCGCCGGCCCGGTCGCCAACCTGCTGCTGTGCGTGATGCTGTTCTGGGGGATGTTCGTGATCGGGCGCCCCGACTACGCGCCCGTCGTCGGGCATGTTGAGGGCATCGCTGCCGAAGCCGGCCTGCAACCCGGCGACGAGCTGCTGCAAGTCGGCGATCGAGCCACCCCGACCTGGAGCGAGGCGCAACTGGCGCTTATCCCTGCCGCGCTCGACCACGCCGACATCCCGCTGCAGGTCCGCACCACCAGCGGCAGCACCGAAACCCGCGAGCTGGCGCTGTCACAGCTTCCGGGGGAGTTCGACGAGCGCCGCGCGGTCGATGCGATCGGGCTGACCCCACGCCACCTGCTGGTTCCGCCACAGGTCGGCCGCGTCGCGCCGGATACCCCGGCATGGGGCGTATTGGCCGAGGGCGACCGGATCAGCGCGATCGATGGCCGGCCGGTCCGTGCGTGGGGAGATATCGGCCCGCTGATACAGCGACTCGGCGAACGTGGCGGCAAGGCCATGGTCGAGGTCGAACGCGACGGCGACCGGCTGGCGCTCGAACTGGAGCCGACCCGAACGGAATCGGAGGCAGGCGAATCCTACTGGGTGCTCGGCATCACCTCGGCACGGCCGGAGTTGCCGGCGATGGACGCCGAACTGCACTACGGCCCGGTCGCCGCGGTACCGGCCGCGCTTCGGGAAACCGTCCACCAGACCCGCGAACTGGTCGCGATGATCGGACGCGCATTCAGCGGCCGGGTCGCGGTCCAGAACACCGTGGCCGGCCCGATCACCATCGCCCGCGCCGCCAATGCCTATGCCGACCAGGGGCCGGCCTGGTACCTGTCACTGCTCGCGCTGCTGTCGCTGAGCTTGGGCATCCTGAACCTGCTGCCGATCCCGATCTTGGACGGCGGTCACCTCCTGTATTACCTTATCGAGCTGGCCAAGGGCAGCCCGGTCAGCGAGCGCGTGATGGCCGCCGGACAATACGTTGGCCTTGTCCTGATCATCGGACTCATGGGCCTGGCGTTCTACAACGACATCGTCAACAACCTGGTGCACTGATGTCGGCCATGCCTGACGGTTCAATCCCGCCCTCCACCCGCTCTGCCTCGAACCGACCCCGCGCCCGCGGGTGCCGCAAGACCCCCAACCGGACGTGATGATGACGCGACCCCTCCACCGCCGCCTGCTTGTGCTCGCCCTCGCCTCGGCGCTTTCCACGGTGCCGACGCTGCCCGCGCTGGCGCAGACTGCCGCGGCCACGCCGGTCACCTCGTTCACCGTGAGCGACATCCGCGTCGACGGCCTGCAGCGTATTTCCGCCGGTACCGTCTTCACCTACCTTCCGATCGAGCGTGGCGACACGGTCGACCAGGCCGCCGTCGGCGACGCGATCCGCGCGCTGTACCAGACCGGGTTCTTCGAGGACATCGACATCGGCCACCAGGGCAGCATCCTGGTCGTGACCGTGCTCGAGCGTCCGGCGATCAACACCCTGACCCTCAGCGGCAACAAGGACCTGGAAACGGAGGACCTGCTCAAGGGCCTCGCCGACATCGGCCTGGCCGAGGGCAACACGTTCAACCAGCTCAGCCTCGACCGCGTTACCCAGGAGCTGACCCGGCAGTACAACAACCGCGGCAAGTACAACGTCACGATCACCCCGACCGTGACCCAGTTGCCGCGCAACCGTGTCGATGTCGCGATCGCGATCAAGGAAGGCAAGGCCGCCAAGATCCGCCACATCAACCTGGTCGGCAACGAGATTTTCGAAGAAGAAGCCATCCTCGACACCTGGGAGTCCGGCGAGCACAACTGGCTGAGCTGGTACCGCAAGGACGACCAGTACTCGCGCGAGAAGCTGTCGGGCGACCTGGAGAAGCTCAACAACTACTACCTCGACCGCGGCTACGTCGACTTCAGCATCGACTCGACCCAGGTGTCGATGAGCCGCGACAAGCAGGACATGTTCATCACGGCGGGCCTCACCGAGGGCGACCAGTACAAGATCTCCAGCGTCACGGTCACCGGCGACACGGTGCTGCCGAAAGACCAGGTCGAAGCGATGGTGCTGGTCAAACCCGACCAGATCTTCTCGCGCCGCCTGCTCGAGATCAGTTCCGACGCGATCACCGCGACCCTCGGCAACGTCGGCTACGCCTTCGCCCAGGTCAACCCGATCCCGGACGTGAACCGCGAAGACAAGACCGTCGGCATCAACATGCAGGTGTTGCCGGGTCCGCGCGTCAACGTGCGCCAGGTGCAGTTCAAGGGCAACTCGCGCACCGCCGACGAAGTGCTGCGCCGCGAGATGCGCCAGTTCGAGGGCACTTGGTACTCGCAGGCCGCCATCGATCGCTCCAAGATCCGCCTGCAGGGCCTGGGCTACTTCGACACCGTCGACGTGGAGACCAAGCCGGTGCCGGGCACCAATGACCAGGTCGACGTGGTCTACAACGTCAACGAGGTCGCCGCCGGAAGCTTCGTGTTCGGCCTGGGCTACTCGCAGCTGCAGGGCCTGAGCACGCAGATCCAGCTGTCGCAGAACAACTTCCTCGGCACCGGCAACCGGATCGCCGTGCAGGCGCAGCGCAACGCCTACCTGCAGCGCTACGACTTCTCGTTCCTCAATCCCTACTTCACCGACAACGGCGTGTCGCTGGGCTACAACCTGCGCTGGAGCGAATTCGACAACTCCGACTTCAACACCGCGCAGTTCTCCAGCACCAGCGGTGTCGGCCAGATGGTCCTGGGCATCCCGATCACCGAGACCGACAGCATCACCGCGTTGCTCGGCATCGACAGCAACCAGATCTTCGCGTTCCACGGCCGCACGCCGGAGCCGCTGGTCGACTATATCGATGCGATCGGCCAGCGCACGTTCCATTCCTGGCGCGGCGAGATCGGCTGGGGTCGCAACACCCTCAACAGCGCGCTGACCCCGACCCGCGGCACCAACCAGCGCATCTGGCTGGAAGCGACCCTGCCCGGTTCGACCGTCGAATACTTCAAGCTCAACTACAACTATTCGCGGTTCTGGCCGATGTCGCGCCACCTGGTGCTCAACACCCGCATCGAGCTGGGCTACGGCGACAACTACGACGACGCGGTAAGCCGCAACCTGTGCTTCACCGCGGGCGGCTTGGTCGACGACGACGGCAATCCGGATACCCCGCCGGTGTTCCAGCCGGGTCCGGCGCCCACCGAGCCGTGCCTCACCGACTCGCCCGACTACGTCAAGACGGTCACCGCCGACGGCCTGCCGTTCTTCGAGAACTTCTACGCCGGTGGCGTGCGCTCGGTACGTGGCTTCACCGACAACACCCTCGGCCCGCGGCTGGCCGCGCTCGGCAGCCCGTACCTGCAGCCGGTCGGCGGCTCGTTCAAGACCGTGGGCTCGCTGGAGATGTTCTTCCCGAGCCTGATCGACAGCACCGCCGCGCGCGTGTCGGCGTTCGTGGACTTCGGTAACGTATACCAGGACTTCGACGCATTCGATGCGGGTGAACTGCGGGCCTCCACCGGCCTGGCGCTGATGTGGCGCTCACCGATGGGACCGATCTCGATCAGCTACGCCTACCCCTTCAAGAAGGAAGACGACGACCGCCTCGAGCGCCTGCAGTTCACCTTCGGCGGCACGTTCTGACGGCGTCGTCCGCCGTCATGCATCGCCCACCGTCCAACATGCACACCGCCGCCGCCCTGGCCGAACGCTTCGCGCTCGGCCTCCGCGGCGATGGCTCGGTCGAAATCCAGGGCGTCGGCACCCTCGCCGGCGCCGGCCCCGGACACCTCGCGTTCCTGGCCAATCCACGCTATCGCCCGCAACTGGCCGACACCCGTGCCAGCGTGGTCGTGATGGGCGAGCAGGACGCCGCCGGACTGGTCGAATCCGGCTTCACCGGCACCGCACTGGTCGCGAAAGATGCCTATGCCGCGTTCGCCCGGATGTCGGCGCTGTTCGAGCCGAAAACGATACGCGCGCCGGGTATCCACCCGTCATGCGACATCGATCCGTCCGCCGTGGTGGCCGACGACGCTCATGTCGGCGCGTTCACCAGCATCGGCGCGCGCAGCCGGGTCGAATCCGGGGCAGTGCTGGGCCCGGGTTGCGTCATCGGCGACGATTGCGTGGTCGGCGCCGGCAGCGAGCTGATCGCCCGGGTCACCCTGGTCGCGCGCGTCCGACTCGGCCAGCGCGTGCGCATCCATCCCGGTGCGGTGCTCGGTGCCGACGGCTTCGGCCTGGCGATGGATGCCGGGCGCTGGCTCAAGGTGCCGCAACTGGGTGGCGTGGTGATCGGTGACGACTGCGAGATCGGCGCCAATACCACCATCGACCGCGGTGCGATCGAGGACACCGTGCTCGAAGAAGACGTGCGGCTCGACAACCAGATCCAGATCGGCCACAACGTCCGCATCGGCGCGCACACAGCGATGGCCGGCTGCGCCGCGGTCGCCGGCAGCGCGAAGATTGGCCGCTACTGCCTGATCGGCGGCGCCGCAGGCATCCTCGGGCACCTGGAAATCTGCGACCGCGTGGTCATCACCGCGATGAGCCTGGTCAGCAGTTCGATCCGCGAACCGGGCGAATACTCGTCCGGCACCGGATTGATGGACAATCGCAGCTGGCGCAAGAACGCCGCTCGCTTCAAGCAGCTCGACGAGCTGGCCCGCAAGATCAAGGGAAAACCGAAACAGTGAAGCTTCCGATCGACGTTCCAACCATCCAGGCGCTGCTGCCGCACCGCTACCCGTTCCTGCTGGTCGACCGCGTGATCGAGCTGGAGCCCAACAAGCGCGTGCTGGCGTACAAGAACGTCACCGCCAACGAGAACTTCTTCAACGGCCACTTCCCTGGCCAGCCGGTGATGCCGGGCGTGCTGGTGGTCGAGGCGCTGGCCCAGGCCGGCGGCCTGCTGACCCAGTTGTCCCGCGACGGCGACACCGCGCAGGCCAAGCTGTTCTACCTGGTCAAGATCGACAACGCGAGGTTCTCGCGGATGGTCGTGCCCGGCGATCGACTAGATCTGGAAGTGACGCTCAAGCGCACCATCCGCAACATGGCGCTGTACGAAGGCATCGCCCGGGTCGACGGCGAACAGGCCGCTTGCGCCGACATCCTTTGCGCCGAGGTCAAGCCGGAGGCATGAGCGATTCCCTCATCCATCCCAGTGCGGTGATCGAGCCCGGTGCCCGGCTCGGCAGCGGCGTGCGGGTGGGGGCTTTCAGTTACATCAGTGCCGACGTCGAGATCGGCGATGGCACCTCCATCGGCCCGCACTGCAGCATCCACGGCCCGACCCGGATCGGTCGCGACAACCGCATTCACGGGCATGCCTCGATCGGTGGAGACCCGCAGGACAAGAAGTACGGCGGCGAGCGCGTCGAACTGGTGATCGGCGACCGCAACACCATCCGCGAGTTCGTCACCATCAACCGCGGCACCGGCGCTGGCGGCGGCTGCACCCGCATCGGCGACGACAACTGGCTGCTGGCCTATACCCACATCGCCCACGACTGCAGCGTCGGCGACCATTGCGTGTTCTCCAACAACGCGACACTGGCCGGCCACGTCGGGATCGGCGACCACGTGATCCTCAGTGGCTTCGTCGGCATCCACCAGTTCTGCCAGATCGGCGCGCACGCGTTCATCGGCATGGGCGCATTCGTCAACGGCGACGTGCCGCCGTTCGTGATGGTTGCGCAGGAAGGCTATGGCCGGCCGCGCGGGATCAACAGCGAAGGGCTCAAGCGCCGCGGCTTCGACGCCGAGCGGATCAGCGCGATCAAGCGTGCCTACCGGGCGTTGTACGTGGCTGGAAGTTCGCTCGACGAAGCACGGGCCAAGCTGGCTGAAATGGCTGGCGACAGCGACGACGTGCGCGCGCTGCTGGACTTCATCGAAGCCTCAGAACGCCCGCTGCTCCGCTAGGTCCGGGCCGTGGACATTTTCAACGACCCCATCCGGACCCGCGCCAGGCGCATCGTGCTGGTCGCGGGCGAGGCGTCGGGCGACCTGCTCGGTGCCGGCCTGATCGAACAGTTGCGCCAGCGCTGGCCGGCGGCCGAAATTGTCGGCATCGGCGGCGAAGCGATGCGCGAGGCAGGCATGGAGACCTGGCACGACGCTTCCGAGCTGGCGGTCATGGGACTGGCCGAAGTGCTGCGCCACCTGCCGCGCCTGCTCAAGCTGCGCCGCGAGCTGCGCCAGCGCGTGCTGGACTGGCAGCCCGACGTGTTCATCGGCATCGACGCGCCCGATTTCAACCTCGGCGTCGAGAAGTGGCTGAAACAGCGCGGCATCCGCACCGTGCACTACGTCAGTCCATCGGTCTGGGCGTGGCGCGAGAAGCGCGCGGAGAAGATCGGCCTCAGCGCCGACCGGGTGCTGTGCCTGTTCCCGATGGAACCGGAGATCTACGCCCGGCATGGCGTCGACGCGCGCTTCGTCGGCCATCCGCTGGCTGACGAGATGCCGTTGCAGCCCGATCGTGGCAGCGCGCGCGCAGCGCTCGGCATCGACCCGGTACCGCCGCTGCTGGCCCTGCTTCCCGGCTCCCGCGTTGGCGAGATCGAACGGCTCGGCAACGACTTCCTCGGCGCCGCCGCGCGCGTGCTGGCCGAACAGCCCGACCTCCAGATCGTCGTGCCGATGGCCAACCCGCAGGCCCACGAAGCGTTCCGGCGCGTGTTCGACGCGCACCCGGACCGCGACAAGTTGGGACCCGCACTGCGCGAGATCAGCGGCCAGGCGCGCACCCTGATGATCGCCAGCGACGTGATCATGCTGGCGTCCGGCACCGCGACACTGGAAGCGATGCTGGCCAAGCGGCCAATGGTGGTCGGCTACAAGGTCGCGCCGCTGACCTACCGCATGGTCAAGGGCCTGGGCATGCTCAAGGTCGACCACTACGCCCTTCCCAACGTGCTGGCTGGCGAGTGCGTGGTGCCGGAACTGATGCAGCACGAATGCACCCCCGACAACCTCGCCCGCGAAACCCTGCGTTGGTTACGCGACCCGGACGCCGTTGCCGCACTGCAGCCACGCTTCCTGGAACTGCACCGGCAACTGCGCTGCGATGCCTCCAAACAGGCGGCCGACGCGGTGGTCGAACTGATCGCCGAGCGCACAGCCGAACCAGTGGCCCAACCCGCCGCTTCGAACGATGCCGGGCGCTGACGGCCAGTTCAGCCTCGACCTCGCGGTCGCCCGCGGCGCGCAACGCATTGCCGGGGTCGACGAAGCCGGCCGTGGCCCGCTGGCCGGGCCGGTGGTGGTCGCCGCGGTCGTATTCGGTCCCGGCCGTACTCCGGTCAACGGCCTCAATGATTCCAAGCAACTCAACGCGCGCCGCCGCGAGGCGCTGTACGAGCGCATCGTCGAACGCGCATTGGCCTGGCACGTGGTCGCGGTGGACGTCGAGGAGATCGACCGCATCAACATCTTCCAGGCGACGATGCTCGGCATGCGTCGCGCCGTCGAAGGAGTGCTGCACGTCGCCGAACTCGCACGCATCGATGGCAACGCACTGCCACGCGGCCTACCCTGCCCGACCGAGGCGTGGATCGGCGGCGATGCCCGCGACCGCGCGATCATGGCCGCCTCGATCCTCGCCAAGGTCACCCGCGACCGCATGATGGTCGCGCTGCACGAGCAATGGCCGCAGTACGGGTTCGCCGACCACAAGGGCTATTCGACGCCCGCCCACCTGTCCGCGCTCACCGCCCACGGCCCCTGCCCTCACCACCGCCGCAGCTTCGCGCCGGTGCGCGCGGCGTCGGCCGTCAGCGTGCCCGGATGATGATGGCGGGGTCGACGCCGCCGGTAGCCGTCAGGATTTCGTACTGGTAGGTACCACTGTTGTTGGCGGCCCTGAGCGTGGCCTTCTGGCGGCCAACCATCGGCCTCGAAATGATCATCCGCGGCTCGCCCCGTGCGCCGACGCCCGCCCCCGTGAACCGTATCTCGAACTCCTCGGCGCCGGCCTCGCCGCGCCAGGTGATCACCGTGTCCCAGTCCACCTCGCAGACCGGCGTCGGCGTACTCACCGAGGTGCCGCTGTATTCCACGTCGATATAGACGGCAGGCGCTCCTGCGGAATCGGCGCATGGCACACCGTCCACATCGGGTGTCGGCCCGCCATCGCGCACGGGTCCGGAGGTACTGCATCCAGCCAGCATGAAGACGCCGGCCAGCGCTGCCAATTTCATGTGCATGGGGATGCTCCCTGTGACGCCTGCGGGATGCAGGCCTGTGTACCGGGTTCTACCGTGCGCCGTCGTGTATCCCGACCACGGCAGGACTATCGAGCAGTGATCGCAAGGAAGGTGCCGCCTGGATCCGCTCGGTCGCGACCTTCTCTTCGCGCGCGGTCGCCAGCCGCTGGCGCGCGCCCGCCTTGTCACCGAGCAATGCCAGCGCCTGCGCCGCGACGAACGCGACCTCGCCGCGCTCGGTTGCCAGCGCCTCGGCCCGGCCGAGGTGCTCCCGCGCGCCAGCGGCATCACCCAGGTTGGCCAGGTAGAACCCGAGCAGTGCCTGCGCCTGCGCGTCCTCGGACTTGACCGCGAGGTAGCCCCGGGCCATCCGTGCGGCGTGGGCATACGGTTCGAGTGCCTGCGCGGTGGTGGCCGGGTCGGCCGCAAGTGCATCGCCGATATTGCCCCAGATGCGGAAGTCGGTCGGGTCGAGTTCTGCGGCGCGCCGGTACAGGCCGGCGGCATCGGCGTACGCGCCCTGCGCGTAACGAAGCGTGCCGAGGTTGCTCAACGCGCCATAGCTTGGCTTGATCGCCAGCGACCGCTGGAAGGCATCGGCCGCGCGCACGTTGTCGCCTTCGACCAGGAACAGTCCGCCCAGGCTGCTCCACAGGCTCGGGTCGTCGGGCTGCAGGCTGGTCGCGGTGCGGAACGACTCGATCGCGTCGGACGGGCTGCCATTGACGTACTGGTGGTAGCCCAGCTCGCGATAGATCGACGCATCGCCGGGCCGCAATTGGCGGGCGAGGTCGAAATACTCCAGCGCGAGTTCGTTGTTGCCCTGTTCGCTCTGCACCCGCGCCAGCCCGACATAGGCGGACGGACGCAGGCCGAGGTCGTCCAGCGCGAGCGTGTACTGCTCATTGGCCTGCGCGTACTCGCCACGCACGCGATGCATCTCGCCCAGCGCCAGGCTGACCTCGCGCAGGTGCGGATCCATGCTGGCGGCCTGCTCGCAGGCCTTCTGCGCGCGTTCGAACGCCGGAGCGTCGCGTGCGCCTTCGAACCGGATGATCTCGGCACGGCATATGCCGGCCTGCGCACGGGCGAAACCGGCATCGGCGGCGAGCGCCTGTCCAAAGAAGCCGATGGCCTTGTCGAGGTAGTCGTCCTCGCCCGGCGAGCGCAGCTGGCGCTGACCTTTCAGGTACGCCTCGTAGGCGTTCAGATCGTTGGTGGGTGCCAGCCGCGCCAGCACGCGCGGCGTTGGCGGGAGCACGCCCGGCAGCGCCTGGACCACTTCGCTGGCGATTTCGCGCTGGACGGCAAACACGTCGTTGGCCTCGCGGTCGTAGCTCTCACTCCACAACGTGAAACCGGTGGCGGTGTCGGACAGGCGCGCATTCACGCGCAGGCGGCTGCCCTCGCGCCGGACGCTGGCATCGAGCACCGTCGCCACCCCGAGCTGCTGGCCCAGCGCCTTCAGGTCGGGACTTCCCGGCTGTCCGGATGTGGGCCGGCTGCCCGCGGATGCGACCTGCAGCCCCGGGATGCCGGCCAGCGCGTCGTGCATCTCGACCGCCAGGCCCTCGGCGAAGTAGCGGTCGTCGGTGTTGTCGCTGAGGCTGGTGAACGGCAACACCGCGATCGAGGCTTCGGTCGGGCCGGCGGGTGCCCCGCGCTGGTCGACCCACGCCAGCGCCAGCAACGCGAAGGCCAGTGCCAGCGTTGCGACGAACCACGTGCGTGGCGATCCCAGCCGCCAACGCGACCGCGGGGGTACGGGTGGGCGCCTGTCATCGTTCTCCGCTGGCAGCGTCGCAATCGGCGCTGCGACCGGAGGCAGCGCGGCCGGGACGACCACCGGCGGTTCCGGCACCAGCGCAACCGGCCTCTCCCCGGGTGGGGGTTCCGCATGTGGCCCCGTCAGATCACCGATGAACCGGTAGCCCAGCGCGTGCTGGGTCTGGATGAACCGGGGCTCGTGCGGATGGTCGTCGAGCGCGGCGCGCAGTTGGGCGATCGCCCGGGTCAGGACACCGGGGGTGACATGGCGATGGCCCCAGACCGTGTCGAGCAACTGGTCGCGGCCGACCAGTTCATCGGCGTGCTGCAACAACACCAGCAGCACCGCGAACGCCTTCGGCTCGATCGACTGCGGGTGGCCGTCGCGGAGCAGCGTATGCGCCGCCGTGTCGACGACGATCCCGCCAAACCGGTAACAAACGCCCGGCGACGGCTGTTCGCCCGTGACTCCTTTCGGATCCATCGGAAAAACCTCATGAAGACCTCGCCAACCTGCGTCAAAGCGGGCGAAAGACTCCCCCGGACATCATGACTCATCCGCAACCGTGGCGGAATCTGGCCCTGCGACGGATCCCCGCCGCACCCTTCCCCGGAGAACCGCCATGAACGCAATCCTCGCCACCGCCCGCCCGCTGCCGACTGCATTACAGCAACGTCCCGCCCCGACCACCCGGCCCATGCATCGCCGCAGCCACATCGGCGCGTTCCGCCTCGCCCCGATGGAGGTCGAGCGCTTCAACGCCTTCCTGATCTCGCTGGGCCGCAGCCAGGCCCCGTACGACCGCGATCAGCTCGCCACCGCCGCGCGTGAATTGTGCGACTGCAGCACCGGTACCGCGCCGATGATCGGTTTCCAGATGCGTCGCGCCGCCGCCGCGGCCCTGATGGTCAGCGACCTGGCATGGGATGCCGACAACGACGCCCGTGCCGTCGCATCGCGCGTGGTCGGGTACGTCCGTGGCCACGACGACCTGATCCCCGACCAGTTGCCGCGCGTGGGGCGACTGGACGACGCCATCGTCATCGACACCGCGTGGCCCCTGCTCGCCGCCGAGGTCGACGAGTATCTGGACTACCGTCGCCTGCGCCGCATCGAGGCGCAGCTGCGCGGTTGCGCCACCGGCGACTTCGGCTTCACCCGCGAGCATTGCCAGCAGGCATTCCGCGCCGAAGCCGCACTGGCCGCCCACCAGCGCAGCGTGCGCGAACACTCCTACCTGCCGGCCTCTACATCGCGCTTCCAAGTGCATTGATCGATGAACAGGCATGCCCACGGCGACGACGATTCAGCAACGGTTTCGCAAGCCGCGTCGTCGCCACGGGCAAACCCCGTTGCAACGGCCCGAACGGTTGCCCAGGCCCATTGTCACCCCCACTTTGGAAACAGGGACAAGCCGGTTTCAACGGCGCAGCATGGAGCCGCATCCAAAGATTCCTGCAGGGATGTTTTCCAATGGACTGGAGGGTCGCGTGCCCCGCCGGCCGACGCGCGCCCCGCCTCACGGCCGACATAGCGAGGTGTGCCATGCGCATGTCAATGCCCACCCCAACCGCCGATCCGCTGCCGTATTTTTTCCACGACGGGTTCAAACGCGACAGCCAGCCCGGCGACACCACCGCGCCTGCCAAAGTGCCGCCTTCCGGCATGAAGTTGAAAGGCGAAGCCATCGCCCGTTTCGATGCGCTGCTGCATGAGATCCACCCCGACGCCGCGCGCGTCGACCCCGACCGCCTGCAGCACCTGATGGACTGGCTTATGTCGCTGCCGGCCACACGCGCCCACGACGTCCTCGACCGGCGCCTGCGCCGCGTCGAAGGCCTGCGCGCGATGCTCGAGGATTCCGACTGGGACACCAGCCGCGCCACCCGCGCACGCGTGCTCAAGCTGCTGGACTACGTCGACCGCGATGACGACCTGATCGCCGACCACGGGCCCATGCTCGGCCTGCTCGACGACGTGCTGCTGATCGAACTGGCCTGGCCGGCGTTCTCCGCCGAAGCCGAGGAGTACCGCGACTTCTGCACCTACCGCGACGACGAGCACCCCGCCGGTGACGGCGAGACCCAACGCCACGCGTGGGTCCGCGACCGCCTGGCCGAGATCGCCCTGTGGCAGCACCACCTGCGCGTCAACGACAGCCAGTACGCACACTCCGGCGACCCGCCGCCGCTGTTCCGGGTCGGCTGAGCGAGGCATCCCCATGAACATTCCACTCGCCTCCATCGCACCGCTACCCGACGCCCTGTCGCGTCCCGCCCTCAACGGCAGCGGCCGCCGCCACCGCATCGGCCGGCACGACATCGACCCCGGCATCCTGCGGCACTTCAACGATCTGCTCGCGCAGATCGACCTCGACCACGTCCCCCTCGATCGCGACCAGGTCGCCAGCGCGGCACGCGAGCTGGTTGATGGTCAAGGTGACCGGCGTATCGACCACCACATCGACGGCCTCGCCCCGCCCTGCATCCGCCAGCGCATGCGTCGCGCCGGCGCGATCGACCTGATGTTCCACGACCCCGAATGGGACGCGCTGCCGACGCCCGCGTTGGCCGCGCAACTGCTGGTCGACTACATCCGCGGCAGTGTCGAACTGATTCCGAACACGTTGCCCGTGGTCGGCCGGCTCGACGACGCGGTGATGGTCGAGGCCGCCTGGCCCGGCGCCGCCGACGAGGTCCGTGATTACCTGGACTTCTGCCGCCTGCGCCGGGTCGAGGCCGAATTGCGCAACGAGCGCCGCCTGCACTTCGGCTTCAGCCGCGAACAGTGGGCCATCGCCCGCCAGGCCGAATCGGAGTGGATCGCACATTGCCGGCGCGTGGCCACCAGCACCTACGTTCCGGCGGTCGGCAGCCGCAGCTTCCGGGTCAACTGACCACTCAACCGGAAGCACCTGACCGGTGCGCCCGCGCCACCGCGCCTCGGGCGACTGTCAAGCCTTGTCCGACCGACCCGGACTGATACTCTGGCTGTTGCCCTGTGAGGCCCGGCAACAGCACGAATGTCATCGCGTTTCATCCACCTGCACCTGCACAGCGAATTCTCGCTCGTCGACTCCACCATCCGGATCGGCGAGCTGGTCAAACGCTGCGTCGCCCTTGACCAACCGGCGGTCGCACTGACCGACGTCAACAACCTGTTCGCCGCGGTCAAGTTCTACAAGAAAGCCGAGGCCGCCGGCATCAAGCCGATCATCGGCGCCGACATCGAGCTGGCCGACGGCAATGAGACGCCCTCGCGGATGACTCTGTTGTGCCGCGACCGCGACGGCTACCTGACCCTGTCGCGCCTGCTCAGCCGGATGTGGATGGAAGGCCACCGCACCGACGGCGTCGCGCTGCGGCCCGAGTGGCTGCGCGAAGACAACGCCGGCCTGTTCGCACTGGCCGGGCGGCAGAGTCTTGCGGGGCGACTGGCAACCGGCAGCCGCCCAGAACTCGCCGAAGCGTGGCTGGCCGACTGGCAGGGCAGCTTCGGCGACCGCCTGCACCTGGAGCTGACCCGCACCGGCCGCCCCGACGAGGACGCGTTCAACACCTTCGCCCTGCATGCCTCCGCCAAGCGCGGCCTGCCGGTGATCGCCAGCAACGACGCCCGCTTCCTCGACTTCGACGGCTTCGAGGCGCACGAGGCGCGCGTCTGCATCTCCACCGGCCGCGTGCTCGACGACCCCAAGCGGCCGAAGGACTACAGCGCCGAGCAGTACCTCAAGTCATCCGAGCAGATGGCCCAGCTGTTCGCCGACGTGCCCGAAGCGATCGACAACACCGTCGCGCTGGCGATGCGCTGCAACGTCGAGATGAAGCTCGGCGAATACGCACTGCCGGCATTCCCGGTGCCCAGCGAACACACCATCGAGAGCTGGCTGCGCAACGCCTCGCGCGAAGGCCTGGCCAAGCGGCTGGAAACCGCGCCGCTGGCCGAGGGCAAGAGCCGCGAGGTATACGACGCACGGCTGGAAACCGAACTCGACGTCATCATCGAGATGGGCTTCCCCGGCTACTTCCTGATCGTCGCGGACTTCATCAACTGGGGTAAGGAACACGGCATCCCGGTCGGGCCCGGCCGTGGTTCCGGCGCCGGCTCACTGGTGGCATGGGCGCTGGGCATCACCGACCTGGACCCGCTGCCGTACGACCTGCTGTTCGAGCGCTTCCTCAACCCCGAACGCGTGTCGATGCCCGACTTCGACATCGACTTCTGCATGGACCGCCGCGACGAGGTGATCGACTACGTCGCGCGCAAGTACGGCCGCGACCGGGTCAGCCAGATCATCACCTACGGCACGATGGCGGCGAAGGCGGTGGTGCGCGACTGCGGCCGCGTGCTCGGCCACCCGTATGGGTTCGTCGACGGCATCGCAAAACTTATTCCGCTGACACTCGGCATCAGCCTCGACGACGCGCTGGGTGAAAGCGAGGCGTCGCAGAAGAACCCCGCGCTGGCGTCGACCGACCTGATCGAGCGCTACCACCGCGAGGACGACGTCCGCGATCTGCTCGATCTCGCCCGCAGCCTCGAAGACCTGACCCGCAACGCCGGCAAGCACGCCGGCGGCGTGGTCATCGCGCCCAGCCCGCTGAGCGACTTCTGCCCGCTGTTCGCCGAACACGATGGCGAAGGCCGCGGCAAGAGCCCCGTCACCCAGTTCGACAAGGACGACGTCGAAGCCGTCGGCTTGGTCAAGTTCGACTTCCTCGGCCTGCGCACGCTGACGATCATCGACTGGGCGGTGAAGGCCATCAACGTCCGCCGCGCCAAGGCCGGCGAAGACGCGCTCGACATCACCACCCTGCCGCTGGACGACAAGCCCACCTACGAGCTGTTCGCCCGCGGCGAAGGCGTGGCCGTCTTCCAGTTCGAATCGCGCGGCATGCGCGAGCTGCTCAAGCGCGCCCAGCCCGACACCTTCGAGGACATCATCGCCCTCGCCGCCCTGTTCCGCCCCGGCCCGCTCGGCTCGGGAATGGACAAGGACTGGGTCGACCGCAAGCACGGCCGCGCCGAGGTCACCTACCCGCACCCGCTGCTGGAACCGGTGCTGTCGCCGACCTACGGCGTCATCGTCTACCAGGAACAGGTGATGCAGATCGCCCAGGTCCTGGCCGGCTACTCGCTGGGCGGCGCCGACCTGCTGCGCCGCGCGTTGGGCAAGAAGAAAGCCGAGGAGATGGCCAAGGAGCGCGCCAAGTTCGAGGCGGGTTGCCTGGCCAACGACATCCCGGCCAAGATCGCCAGCCCGATCTTCGACCTGATGGAGAAGTTCGCCGAGTACGGCTTCAACAAGTCGCACTCGGCCGCCTACGCACTGGTCGCCTACCAGACCGCCTGGCTGAAGGTGCACTACCCGGCCGAGTTCATGGCCGCGGTGCTGTCGTCGGACATGGACAACACCGACAAGGTCACCGGCTTCCTCGACGAATGCCGCGCGATGGGCCTGACCGTGCTGCCGCCGGATGTGGATGCCTCGGCGTACATGTTCGAAGCGACCGAGCCCAATACGATCCGCTACGGCCTCGGCGCAGTGAAGGGCGTCGGCCGCGGCGCCTGCGAAGCGATCGTCGAAGCCCGCCGCGCCGGCCCATTCAACGACCTGCTGGACTTCTGCAAGCGCGTCGACAGCGGCAAGCTCAACCGCCGCGCACTGGAAGCGCTGACCCACGCCGGCGCCCTCGACAAACTCGGCCGCAACCGCGCCAGCCTGATGCTGCAACTGCCCGAAGTGGTGCGCGCCACCGAGCAGATCGCCCGCGAACGTGAAGCCGGCCAGGTCAGCCTGTTCGGCGGCGGTGGCGGCGACAGCGCCCCCGCACTGCGGCTGGAGCTGAAGGAAACCGACGAGTTCCCCCTCGCCCAACTGCTCAACGGCGAGCGCGAAACCCTCGGCCACTACCTCAGCGGCCACCCCTTCGACCCCTACCGCGACGAACTGCACGGCCTGACCGGCCACGACCTCGGCGACCTCGAAAAGATCTGGGAAAACCGCCCCGAGTCCGCCCGCAGCGGCTGGCGCCCGGAACTGGAAACCGTCGTCGCCGGCCAGGTGGTCGCCATCCGCAAGAAGGG
>JBOHYC010000046.1:0-1902 GCA_050737755.1 Lysobacter sp. | reverse complement strand
GCTTGAACTGGCTGCCGTCCATGCCGCGGGTGGCGTAGCGCGACTCGCCGTCGCCGATGCCGACGCCGAGCTCGAGCAGGGTGTCGGGGTCGGGCGTCCAGCCGATCGCGGCGTCGGCGTTCCACTTCTCCCACGCCGAACCGACGGTGTCGCCGTTGCCGTCGCGGTAGTCGTCGGATTCGCTGCGGTTGGCGCTGACGCGGGCGTAGCCCGGGCGGTTGCCGTAGGTCGCGTCGATGACCTGGTCGTTGCGCCCGAAGCTGCCGGCCAGCAGACTTCCGGCCGCCTTGAACGTGGACGATTCGAAATACTCGCGGTCGCGCTCGAAGCGCACCGTGCCGGCCGAGGCGCCGGGGCCCCAGAGCACGGTCTGCGGACCCTTGACCACCACCAGCCGGTCATAGGTTTCGGGGGCGACGTAGGACATTGCGTTGTCCATCCGGCTCGGGCACGCGCCCGGCATCGCGCCGTCGTTGGTCAGCAGGTTGAGGCGGGAACCGAACATGCCGCGCAGCACCGGGTCGCCGTTGGTGCCGCCGTTGCGGACCGCGGAGAAGCCCGGAATGGTCTTGAGGTAGTCGGCGCCATCGCTGGCCGGCACCGGCTGGCGTGGCAGCTTGGGGCTGGTGTCGAAGGTCAATGCGGAAACCGGTGCGGCGGCGGTGACGACGATCGCGTCGAGGTCGAACGGATTGGTGGACGGCAAGGCGGCGTCGGCGGCCGAACCGGGGCTGGCGGCGGCGAGCGGCGCGGCGAGGACCAGCGACAGGGCGGCGGAAAGGGAGGACAGACGGATCGCCGGGGTACGGAGGATCGTCATGGCAAGGCTCCAGGGCAGGCAAAAGAAGGGCGTGCGGCTCCGTCAGGCGCAACGGGACGCTTGTTGAGGCTTGCTATCGGGGTGGAGCATCGAAGCTCCGGGGGCAGATCAGGCCGAGGTCGGCGGTCCGCGTGCGTGCAGGCCGTGCGGTCGTCGCAGGGCGTGGCCGATGGCGGCGGTGAGCGACGGCGCCGGGCCCGCGGGTGGTTCCGCGAGCAGGATGATCGAAGGGGCGGCTGCGGCCAGTTGGGCGAGCAGCGGGCAGTAGGCGCAGTCCTCGTGGCCGGCGTGGCGCTGGTCGGGCGCGTCGGGTTGGACGGGTGCGCGGCGTTCCGCGGCGGCGCCATTGTGTTGATGCCCACCGGCGCGGTGGGTGGCGCCGTCGACATCGGTCGCCCCGGTGGCCGGGACGTTGGCGAAGGCCGCATGCAGGCGCCCCGCGGTGGGCATCACCACCAGTGCCAGCATCGCGCACAGGGCCAGGCGGCTGACCCAATACTGGAATGCGCGATGCGGGCGGAAGAGGTTCTTCACGGGGGTCATTTTCCCGCATCGTCCCCCGACCGTTCTGACCCAAGTCAAGACGCATGCGTACGGAACGAAATCCCTTAGCGACGGGCTCTGCCGACTCCATACGCAACGGTGTGGTCGGACTTGACCCAAGTCAGGGCCGGGGCTGGGGCGTTCGCCTAACTTGCGCTCAACGAGAGATCCGCAACCCCAAGGAAACCTGAAGATGAAAGACCTGGTACTGCTGTTCGCACTCGCGAGTGCCGCCGGCTTCACGCCGATGGCCCTCGCCTATCAGCATCACGCCGCGGTCACCCCGGTGGCCGATGTCACCTTCACCCTGAAGACCCAGATCCACGAGGGCCAGCTGGTCTTCGTCGGCGACGCCGGCGCGATCAAGGGACAGATCTCGCCCGAGCTGAAGGTGCCCGAGGGCGCCGTGGTGGCGATCACCGTGATCAACGGCGACGGCGCGATGCACGACGTCGCGGTGCCCGAGTTCGGCGCCCAGTCCGACCAGCTGGTCGGCGAAGGCAGCGCGACCACGATCGTGTTCCGCGCGACCAAGGCCG
>JBOHYC010000045.1:0-1631 GCA_050737755.1 Lysobacter sp. | reverse complement strand
CGTCGCATTGCCGCGCCGACAGCAATCCCGGCAGCACGGCATTGCCGCGGGCGTCGAGATCGGTGGCGACACGGGCCCAGTCAAGCGACTCCAGATCCGGACGCTCGGGTATTGCCTGCAATTGCGCGCTCATGCCTGGGCCTCGCGGTCGAGCAGGGTACGCTTGCGTTCCACGCCCCAGCGGTAACCGGACAGCGCGCCGTCGTTGCGGACCACGCGATGGCAGGGGATGGCGACCGCGAGGGTATTGGCGGCGCAGGCCGCGGCGACCGCGCGCACCGAGGTTGGCGAACCGATGCGACGGGCGATCTCGCTGTAGCTGGCGGTGCTGCCGGCCGGGATCGTCCGAAGCGCCTGCCAAACGCGTTGCTGGAATGCGGTGCCGCGCACGTCGAGCGGCAGGTCGAGGCCAAGCTGCGGTGCTTCGACGAACCCGACGATGGTGGCGACCAGTCGCTCGAATTCCGCGTCGCCGCCGATCAGGTCGGCATTCGGGAAACGGTCCTGCAGTTCGCGCGCCAATGCGTCCGGATCGTCACCCAGGCTGATCGCGCAGATGCCGCGATCGCTGCGCGCGACCAGGATCGCGCCGAGCGCACATTCGCCGATCGCGAAGACGATGCGGGCATCCGCACCGCCGCGGCGGTAGCGGGATGGCGTCATGCCGAGGACTTCGCCGGCCTTCTCGTAGAAGCGCGCGTTGGAGTTGTAGCCGGCGTCGAAGATCGCGTCGGTCACGCTGTTGCCGCGCGCCAGTTCGGCCCGCACGCGCCGGCTGCGATGGGCGGTGGCGTAGGCCTTCGGCGTAACGCCGGTGATCGACTTGAACACCCGGTGGAAATGGTAGGGGCTCAGCCCGGCCCGCTTGGCCAGCACGTCCAGCGCTGGCGCCTGCTCCAACGCCTCGATGAAACGGCAGGCATCGGCCACCGTGGCGGCGTGTATGTCCTGCAGCGACGGCTGGTCGGGCTTGCAACGCTTGCATGGGCGGAACCCGGCGCGCTCGGCGTCGGCGATGGTGGCGTGGAAGGCGACGTTTTCCGGCCGCGCCCTGCGCGCGCCGCAGGACGGCCGGCAATACACGCCGGTGGTCCGGACCGAGTAGTAGAAGCGGCCGTCGGCCGCGGGATCGCGGGCGACGATGCTGGCCCAGCGCGGGTCCGACTCGACGGCGTGGGCGGCCGTCGGTCGGGTGCGCGTGACGCGGTTGCTGGCAATGGCGTTCATGTCCGTTCCTCGTGGCGTGGTGGCCTGGGCCAACCCTTGAGGATCAATGTAGGGACGCCGCGCGAACGTCGATATCCGGTGCTTGCGATTGAATTCGGGTGTTACTCGGACAGGAACGCGCCGCAGCCGTTGTAGGTCCGCTCGCCGACCTGGAGCTTCGCGTCGGCTTCGAACCACTCGCCGCTCATGCCGTCCTGGCAGCGCTCGCGGGTAATGGTCAGCACCACGCTGGTGCCGTCGGCGCTGGTGCCTGCATAGCCGGATGCGTCGCCCTCCAGCGCGGCGGTTCGCGCGACTTCGATCGTGCGGTCGGCGTAGTCCAGTGTCGCGTTCAATGCCGGGTTCTCGCCGCGGTCGACCTCGACGAACCAGCCCGGCTCACCGCCACCGGCGCGGAAACCGAC
>JBOHYC010000044.1:0-6632 GCA_050737755.1 Lysobacter sp. | reverse complement strand
TGCGCCACCAGTGCGGCAGCCACGCCCAGCACGATTGCCAGCGCGGCGATGAACAGGATCCTGGGCTCCACCAGCGTCGAGCGCCGCGGCATCCGCGCGGCGTCCAGGCTGGCGCCCAGCGCGGGCGCGACCGGCAATGCATCGGTGCTGGCGTTGTCGCGCAGGTGCGGCGCGGCGTCGTGTGGCGTGGTTTCCCGCTCGCTCATCCGCCCAGCCGCTGCAGCGCGAACCCGGCAGCGCCTGGCTGCAGGTACGGCAGCAACCAGTGGTCGACCAGCAGGAACGCGAACAGCGCCATCAGGTAGACGATCGAGTAGTTGAACACCTTCATCGCATACAGCTCGTCCGGCGGATCCATCAGTTTCCACGCATGCCAGATGAACATCAGCCCGAGGATCAACGCGCCGCCGAGGTAGAAGTTGCCGCTCATGCCGATGATCCACGGCAGCACCGTCACGATCACCAGCAACACGGTGTAGAACAGGATCTGCCAGCGGGTGTATTCGACCCCGTGGGTGACTGGCAGCATCGGCACCATCGCCCGCGCGTAATCGGCGCGGCGGAAGATCGCCAGCGCCCAGAAATGCGGCGGGGTCCAGACGAAGATGATCAGCACCAGCAGCAGCGCATGCGCCCAGTCCCACTGGCCGGTCATGCCGGTCACCGCCGACCAGCCCAGCAGCGGCGGAGCGGCCCCGGCGATACCGCCGATCACGATGTTCTGCGGCGTCGCGCGCTTGAGGAACACGGTGTAGACCACCGCGTAGCCGATCAGCGAGGCGAACGTGAGCAGCGCGGTCAGCACATTCACCCAGACCAGCAGGATCGTCATCGACAGCACCGCCAGCACCAGTGCAAATACCAATGCCTGTCGCGGGCTGACCTGGCCGGCGACGATCGGTCGCCACGAGGTGCGCGCCATCTGAGCGTCGATCCTCGCATCGAGCAACTGGTTGATCGCCGCCGCCGAGGACGCAGCCAGCCAGATACCGAGGAAGCCAAGCACCGATTCCTTAAGCGGCGGCAACCCCGGCACGGCAAGGAACATGCCGATCGCCGCGGTGAACACGATCAGCGCAACCACCCGCGGCTTGGTCAGGTCCCAGTACTGCTTGGCGGCTGGTCGCAAGGCGCCGCTCATCACGCCTCCGGCGAGCGCAGGCGCGCCAGCAGCGACACCAGCACGAGCAACAGCAGGGTCGCGCCGGCGTTGTGGCCGACCGCGGTCCACAGCGGCAGTGCCAGCTTGACGTTGGCGATGCCGAGGCCGACCTGGGCCAGCGTCAGCAGGCCGAGCAGGCTCGCCCAGCCACGCATTCCGGGAGTGCGCAGCAGCTTCACCGCCAGCCCGAGCAGGTAGACGAACACCACCAGCGCCATGATCCGGTGGGTCATCTGGATCGCGATTCGCGCCGCGCCACCAAGCAGGCCGCCCTCGTAATCGGCACCGATGCCATGCCACAGCACGAAGCCTTCGGAGAAGTTTGTCGGCGGCCACCACTGGCCGACGCACTTCGGGAAATCGGTGGCGCAGGCCAGCGCCGCGTAGTTCGCACTGGTCCAGCCGCCAAGCGCGATCTGGATGCCCAGCAGCACCAGGCCAAGGATCACCAGTAGCCGCACCCGGCTCGCCTCGGCCAGCCGGATCGGCACGTTGGTCGCGCGCCAGGCCATCCACACCAGCAACGAGAACGTCAGCAGCCCGCCCATCAGGTGGCCCATCACCACCACCGGCTTCAGCAGCCAGGTCACCGTCCACATCCCGAGCAGGGCCTGGAAGATGATCACCGCCAGCGTGAGCGTGGCGACCCGCGCGAGGTCGGAGTTGCTCCAGCGCCACGCTGCAAACAACAGCGTTGCCTCTGCAAGTATCGCCAGCACCGAGGCTGCGACGTGTTGTTCGTGCATGTACAACGGGATGCCGATGGCGACCAGCGCCGAGGCCGCGAGTACCTGCGCGGCACCGTGCGGGCGCTTGCGCGCGGCCAGCAACGCCAGCGCAAGCACCAGCACGCCGAGCGCGCCGGCGATCATCCGGTGCAACTGCTCGCGCCAGGCCTTGCTGGTATCGACCGGCCGGATCGCGGTGGCCGCGTGGTCACCGACCTGATCAACCGCGGTCGGCCACGCGGCCTGGCCATAGCAGGTCGGCCAGTCGGGACAGCTCAGCCCGGCGTCGGACAGGCGAACGAAAGCACCGAACACGATGACCCCGAGTGCCAAGGCCACCGCCAGCCACGCAAGACGGTGGAAATGACGGGCCGGTCGGGTCACGCGTGCGGTGGCGGCCGCGACGGGCCGGCCTGGTTCATTGGGAGCGACGCTCATTCGAATCTCGTGGGGCTCAAATCAGTTTCAGCAACTTGGCCATGTCCGCGCGCAGGCCGACGGGATCGAAGCCCGGAGCGTAGCGCAGAATGACAAAGCCATTCGGGTCGATCACGTAGACCGGGATCTGCACCGCGCCGCCGGTCGCGGGATCGGTGGCAGCGGAATCGATACCCGACACTTCGCCGGGCGGCAGCGCCGCGAGCAGGCGCGGATCCGGCTGCAGCACGTGCAATGTACGCGGTCGCGGCGCGCCTTCGGGCGGCATGCAAGCCTCGGTGCCGCAGACCCACAGCAGGTGGACGCGGTCCGCGTCCTTGCCGAACAGGCGCCAGACCGTGTCGAGCTGCTCGGCCAGGGTCGCGCACGCCGGCCCGCAGTCGGCCGGCGGCGCCACAGCGATCCGCCAGGTCCGCGCATCGGGGTTCCATCGATACTCGCCGCCGTCGGCGAGACTCGGCACCAGCGTGCGCAGGTCGGCCGGTGGGTCCAGCAGCACGCCGTGGTTCTTGCGACCCTCGGGTGTCCAGCCGGAGAAGCGCAGGACTCCGGCCACCAGCATGCTGCCGAAGAACAGGGCCGCGATCGCGATCAGCATGCCGCGGTTGCGGTTGCGCGACTTGGGGTCGATGGACGGCTTGTCGGTGGTCATGGTCGGCCTTGTCGATGCTGTGCCCGGCGGCTGCGCAGCGAGCGGAACGTGAGGAGAATCGCGGTGGCCAGCACGGTCAGCGCGAGCCCGAACCACTGCACCGCATAACCGCGATGCTTGTCCGGTGTGAGTGTGTTGGCGAGCAGTTCGAGATCGCGTTCGTAACCGAGCTGCATCGCCGGATCCAGCCGCAGTACGCGCGGTGCCAGCGGTATCGACAGGCCGGTCTCACTGGAGATCGCGTCCATGTCGATGCGGGTCAGCAGCCAGTTGTCGCCCTCGCGCATCAGGCCTGGGCCGAGCGCGATGCCGGTCGAAGGCGGCGGCGCGAGCAGGCCGCGCAGCTCGATCGTTCCTTCCGGTCGTGGAACCGTCGGCAGCGTGCGGTCGCCGGCCAGTGGCAGCCAGCCCAGGTCGACCAGCAAAAAGCCGCCAAGCTCGGGCTGGAAGATGCGGTAGGCATGCACGCCGACCCGGCCGTCGCGCTGCTGATTGTCGAGCAGCAACGCCGGACGGGCGTCGAAGCTGCCGCGACCGACGGCCCAGTCGTAGGCGCCGGCGCGCGCGGCATCGGATGCGGCCGACAGCGGATGCACGTTGCGATCGGCCAGTACGTGCGCGGCGGCGTCGAGCATCGCCTGCTTCTCGACGGCGCGGTCCAGCTGCCAGAAGCCCAGGCGGGTGAACAGCGCGATCGTCGCCACCGCCAGCAGCCACAGCAGTACGAAGCTGGTGTTGCGACTCATGCGGACGTGGCCGCCGGCTGCGATAATCCGGGCAGGCGCGCAACCGGCGCGCCGTACAGGGCGCCGTCGCGTCGGAGCATGTTGATGAAGACTCTGTTGATCGTCGCCTTCCTGATTCTCATCTTGTGGAACCTCGGGGCCGGCCTGTATTACATGCTGGTCGACAAGGGCGAGAGCAAACGCACGGTCAACGCGCTGACGCGTCGCATCGTGCTGTCCATTGCACTGATCCTGCTGATCGTCCTCGCCCACAAGCTGGGCTGGATCGAGTTCCACGGCGTCACCGCCTAGCCGGACCCCGGAAGCACCGCAACCGCGGCGAGCGCGGTTGCCGGTGGGCCATCTGTTTGGCGGGCCCCCGGATCCGTTCAGGACCGGGACCCGTCGGCGCGTTGCGCCGGATTAAAGCACGTAGACGAACAGGAACAGCCCGAGCCAGACCACGTCGACGAAGTGCCAGTACCAGGCGACAGCCTCGAATGCGAAATGATTGTCGCGGTCGAAGTGCCCCTTCAGGCACCTGAACCAGATCACCGCCAGCATGATGGTGCCGAGGGTGACGTGCAGGCCGTGGAAACCGGTCAGCATGAAGAACGTCGAGCCGTAGATGCCCGAACCCATCGTCAGGTTCAGCTCGCTGTAGGCGTGGATGTATTCCTCCGCCTGGAAGAACAGGAACACGCAACCCAGCAACACGGTGGCGCCGAGCCAGATCAGCAGCGACTTGCGATGGCCGGCCTTCAGCGCGTGGTGCGCTGCGGTGACCGTCGCACCCGAGGTCAGCAGGATCAGGGTATTGAGCAGCGGCAGGCCCCACGCCGGGATGGTCTGGAACTGGCCACCGACGTTGCCCGGACCGTTGGTCGGCCAGGCGCTGGTGAAGCCTTCCCATAGCAGGTTGTTGGTCGCGATGCCGTCACCAGCGCCACCGAGCCACGCCAGACCGTAGTGGCGGGTGTAGAACAGCGCGCCGAAGAAGGCGGCGAAGAACATCACCTCGGAGAAGATGAACCACACCATCCCCATCCGGAACGAGACATCGACCTGGCGGTTGTAGTGGCCGCGGACCGACTCGCGGATCACGTCGCCGAACCAGCCGAACAGCACGGCAATCATGCCGGCGATGCCGATGAAGAACGTCGTCTGGCCCCAGCCGCTCTCGTTGAGCCAGCCGCCGAAACCGACCATGGTCACGAACAGCGCGATCGAGCCGAGGAACGGCCAGCGGCTGCTGTGTGGCACGAAGTAGACATTGGCGTCTGGCGTATGGGCTTGGGCCATGGCGGTGGTTCCGTTATTCAATGGAGGCAGTGGTGCTTACGGCGCGGAGGCCGGGGTCGCGCCCACCGTATGGACGCCTGCGGCCCGTGCGGTGAGTTCGGTGTTCTTGAAGAAGGTGTACGACAGCGTGACCGTGCTGACATCGTCCGGCAAATCCGGATCGATGATGAAGCGCACCGGCATGTCGCGGGTCTCGCCGGCGAGCAGGGTCTGGGCCGTGAAGCAGAAGCACTCGGTCTTGCTGAAATAGGCCGAGGCCCGTGCCGGCGCGACCGAGGGCACCGCACTGCCGACAATCGTGCGATCGCTGGTATTGCGCGCGTAATAGGTAGTTTCGTACAGCTCGCCCGGGTGCACCTGCATGGTCAGCTGGTTGGGATTGAATTCCCACGGCAGCTTGGAATTGACCCCGCCGTCGAACTGCACGGTGACCAGCCGGTCCGCGTTGACTGCGCCCTTCCCGGCATCGATCGCAGCAGAACCCTCAAGGCGGACGCCGAGCAGCTTTTCGCAGGCGATCCGGTACAGCGGCACCAGCGAGAACGCGAACCCGAATGCAAGCACCGCGACCACCAGCATCTTGGCAAGGCCGGCGCTGGGCTTGGGCGTCGGGCGCGGATCCGCCCTGTCCGGGACCTGCGGCGCGCTCATTGCCCCAGCACTCCACTAAGGATGAAAGCGACGTAGATCCCTACCGCGATCAACCCGATCCACAGCGCGGTGCGTCGCACGGACTTGCGGCGTGCGGCGTCATTCTGGCGTGGGGCGGGGGTCGGGGTCATGGACGTGTCAGGCCTTCAGTGGCTGATGTCGCCGTGCGCGAGGTCGCCATCGCGGATGACCGGCGGCGTGGTGAAGGTGTGGTGCGGTGCCGGGCTCGGAATCGTCCACTCCAGGCCAAGGGCGCCTTCCCACGCACGCGCTTCGGCCTTGGCGCCGGTCTTCAGCGAGCGCCACAGGATGAACGCCATCAGGAACGGGGTGATGAACATGCCGAACGCGCCGATCGAGCTGACGAAGTTCCAGTCGGCGAACACCACGTTGTAGTCCGGGATGCGGCGCGGCATGCCGGCCAGGCCGAGAAAGTGCTGCGGGAAGAACAGCAGGTTGACGAACACCATGGTCCACCAGAAGTGGAACTTGGCCAGGCCCTCGTTGTACATCCGGCCAGTCCACTTCGGCCACCAGTAGTAGACTGCGGCGATGATGCCGAACAGTGCGCCGGTCACCAGCACGTAATGGAAGTGCGCGACCACGAAGTAGGTGTCGTGGTACTGGAAGTCGGCAGGCACGATCGCCAGCATCAGGCCGGAGAAACCGCCGATGGTGAACAGGATGACGAATGCGATCGCCCAAAGCATCGGCGACTCGAACGTGATCGAGCCACGCCACATCGTGGTGACCCAGTTGAACACCTTCACGCCGGTCGGGATCGAGATCAGCATCGTCGCGAACATGAAGTAGATCTCGCCACCAAGCGGCATGCCGACGGTGAACATGTGGTGGGCCCACACGATGAACGAGAGGAACGCGATCGCGGCGGTCGCGTAGACCATCGCCTGGTAACCGAACAGCGGCTTGCGGCTGAAGGTCGGGATGATCTCCGACACGATGCCGAACGCCGG
>JBOHYC010000043.1:0-21154 GCA_050737755.1 Lysobacter sp. | reverse complement strand
CGCGCGATCGCCTACCGCGTGCACCACGGTTTCAAGCACGAGGACGTGTTCCTGTCGGCCGGCGTGCAGTTGATGGTCCGCTCCGACGTCGGTGCGTCCGGCGTGCTGTTCACCCTTGATACCGAGTCGGGCTTCCGCGGCGTGGTGTTCATCACCTCCAGCTTCGGTCTCGGTGAGATGGTCGTCCAGGGCGCGGTCAACCCCGACGAGTTCTACGTCAACAAGGCCACCCTGCTCGAGGGCAAGCACGCGATCCTGCGTCGCTCGATCGGTGCCAAGCAGCTGCGCATGGTCTATTCCGACCAGCCCGGTGAGCGCGTGCGCACCGAGGAGACCCCGGCGGAGATGCGCAACACCTTCTCGATCTCGGACGCCGACGTGCACGAACTGGCCAAGCAGGCGCTGGTGATCGAAAAGCATTACGGCCGCCCGATGGACATCGAGTGGGCCAAGGACGGCGTCAGCGGAAAGCTATTCATCGTGCAGGCGCGCCCGGAAACGGTGAAGTCGCGCACCAAGGCGACCCAGATCGAGCGCTACCAGCTCGGCGAGCGCGGCCCGGTGATCTGCGAGGGCCGCTCCATCGGCCAGAAGATCGGCAGCGGCGTCGCCCGCGTGGTGCGTTCGCTCGACGACATGGCACGGGTGCAGCCCGGCGACGTGCTGGTCGCCGACATGACCGACCCCGATTGGGAGCCGGTGATGAAGCGCTCGGCCGCGATCGTCACCAATCGCGGTGGCCGCACCTGCCACGCGGCGATCATCGCGCGCGAGCTCGGCGTGCCGGCGGTGGTCGGTACGGGCAATGGGCTGGACACGATCAAGGACGGCCAGACCGTCACCATCAGCTGCGCCGAAGGCGACACCGGTTTCATCTACGACGGCGCCCTGCCCTTCGAGCGCCACACCGCCGATCTCGAGAAGATGCCGCCGGCGCCGCTCAAGGTGATGATGAACGTCGCCAACCCGGAGCGCGCGTTCGACTTCGCGATGCTGCCAAACGCGGGCGTGGGCCTGGCGCGGCTGGAGATGATCATCGCCAGCCACATCGGCATCCATCCCAAGGCGCTGCTCGAGTACGCGACCCAGGACGCCGCGATCAAGCATAAGATCGATGAGCGCATCGCCGGTTACGGCGACCCGGTCGATTTCTATGTCGACCGTCTGGCCGAGGGCATCGCCACGATCACCGCGGCGTTCGCACCCAACCCGGTGATCGTGCGGCTGAGCGACTTCAAGTCCAACGAATACGCCAACCTGCTAGGCGGCGCGGCCTACGAGCCGCACGAAGAGAACCCGATGATCGGCTTCCGCGGCGCCAGCCGTTACGTCGACCCGAGCTTTACCGAGGCGTTCGCGCTGGAGTGCCGCGCGGTGCTCAAGGTGCGCGAGCAGATGGGCCTGACCAACTGCTGGGTGATGATCCCGTTCGTGCGCACGCTGGACGAAGGCCGCAAGGTGGTCGAGGTGCTGCGCGCCAACGGTCTGGAACAGGGCAAGGACGGGCTGAAGATCATCATGATGTGCGAAGTGCCGTCCAACGCGTTGCTGGCCGAGGAATTCCTGGAAATCTTCGACGGCTTCTCGATCGGCTCAAACGACCTGACCCAGCTCACGCTCGGTCTGGACCGCGATTCGAGCATCGTCGCCTCACTGTTCGACGAGCGCGACCCGGCGGTCAAGAAGCTGCTGGCGATGGCGATCAGCACCGCGCGAGCCAAGGGCAAGTACGTCGGCATTTGCGGACAGGGCCCGAGCGATCACCCGGACCTCGCCGAGTGGCTGATGGAGCAAGGCATTGAGTCGGTGTCGCTGAACCCCGACACCGTGGTCGACACGTGGCTGCGGCTGGCCAAGGCCAAGGCCGGCTGACGTCATGACGGAACGATAACGCCGGAAGCGACACGATCATTGATGACAACGCGCGACGCCCCGCTCATGCGGGGTTTCGCATTTCTCAACCTCCGAACCAATCCCTGGAGCGCTGAATGCAGGACCTCCGCCTGAGCTGGATCGACTACGCCCGCGCGGGTGAATGGACCGAGGCATTGATTGGTCTCGGCATCCGCGTGGCCCTGGCGTTGCTGCTGTTCCTGGTGGGCCGCTACATCGTCGCCTGGCTGGTGAAGATCATCGACCGCGCCCTGGCCCGGACCGACCTGGATGCCACCGCGTTGCAGTTCCTGTGCAAGGTCGCGACGGTCGTGTTCACCGTGGTGCTGGTCCTCGCGGCGCTGCAGGTGGTCGGGGTTCCGATGACCTCGATGATCGCGGTGCTCGGCGCGGCAGGCCTGGCGATTGGCCTTGCATTGAAGGACTCGCTTTCCAACATCGCCTCCGGCGTGATGCTGGTGGCGCTCAAACCGTTCCGGGTCGGCGACGTAGTGAACATCAACGGCGAAGGCGGCACCGTCGAGTCGATCAGCATCTTCCAGACCCGCCTGCGCGGCGCCGACAACCAGACCATCGTGCTGCCCAACAGCCTGGTGACATCCGATTCGATCATTAATTCGACGCCCGACGTGCGCCGTCGGGTCGAGCTGGTGATCGGCATCGGCTACGACGACGACATCGACGAGGCGCGCCGGGTCATCATGGGCATCATCGATGCGGACGAGCGGGTGCTCGCCGAACCGGCCGCCGACGTGGTGGTCTACGAACTCGCGCAGGACGCGGTCAACCTCGGCGTACGCTGCCACACGGCCAATGGCGACTGGTTCGCCGTGAAGGTGCACCTCAACGAAAGCATCAAGAAGGCCTTCGACGTCGCCGGCATCAGCATCCCGTTTCCGCAGCGCGACGTGCACATGTACCACCACGCCGCCGACGGCGTGATCATTGATCCACGCAAGCCCGCATTGCCAGCGTCCTCCGACTGAGACGTGGGGGGCGTCGGGCCCAAGCTCAGGAAGCTTCGGGCGGCTGCAATCCGCTCAGGCGGCCCATGAAGTAGCGGTAGTGGCGCAGTTCCGCGATCGAGTCGCGCACATCGCTCAACGCGGTGTGGCTGGCTTCCTTGCCGACGCCGGCGAGTACGTCGGGTGCCCAGCGCCGGGCCAGTTCCTTGAGGGTGCTGACGTCGAGATTTCGATAGTGGAAGTACTTTTCCAGCGTTGGCATCTGCCGGTGCAGGAAGCGCCGGTCCTGGCAGATCGAGTTGCCGCATATCGGCGACGCCCCGGCCGGGACCCACTTTTCCAGGAAGGCCAGGGTGCGCGCCTCTGCCTCGGCCATCGACACGCCCTGCTCCAGCACGCGCTTCCACAAACCGGACTTGCGGTGCTGGTTGCGGTTCCAGTCGTCCATCGCTTCCAGTCCGGCCAGCGGATGGGCGATCGCCAGCTCCGGACCCTCTGCGAGGACCTCGATGTTGGCGTCGGTGACCACGGTGGCGATCTCGAGGATGGAGTCTTTGCCGGTATCCAGCCCGGTCATTTCCAGATCGATCCAGATCAGTCGGTGTTCGTTCCCTGTTCGTGTGCTCATGGTTCGCCGTAGCCTGGATGACAAGGCATGATATCCCGTCCCCCGCTCCTATCCACGACATGCTGCCCGTCGAATCCCATTATTCGATCCTGACCGCGATGCTCGCGCCGGCCTTCTTCCTGACGGCCACGGCCTCGCTGCTGATATCGGCCAACAATCGCCTGGCGCGCGTGGTGGACCGTCTGCGGCAGTTGATGAAGGACATGGATGACGCCGATAACGACGAGGAACGGCGCTGGCTCGACCACCGCATCTCGCGCCAGCGTCGGCGTAGCGGTTTGATCCTGCGGGCCAGCCAGATGCTCTACATCGGCCTGAGCTGCTTCGTGGGCACCAGCCTGTCGGTCGCCTTCGACGCGTTCCTGCAATACCGGATGGGCTTGCTGCCGACGACGTTCGCGGTCCTGGGCGTGCTGGCGCTGTTCGCGTCGAGCCTGATGCTGTCGCGCGAGTCGACCATCGCGGTGCGCATCCTCAACGAGGAGATGGACCGCGCGCACCTGAAGACCCAGGCGCGCATGCGCCGGTAGCTGGGCGCCCTGCAGCGTTACAGCGGCGGCTTGCCGCGCTTGCGCCGGAAATAGTTGCTCAGCATCGTGCCGGCCTCTTCCGCCAGCACCCCGCCCTGCACGGCCACCCGATGGTTATGCCGCGGGTCCGCCAGCAGGTCGAACACGCTGCCGGCGGCGCCGGTCTTGGGGTCGGCCGCGCCGAAGACCACCCGCGCAACCCGCGCGTGCACCATCGCCATCGCGCACATCGCGCACGGCTCCAAGGTTACGTACAGGATGCTGCCCAGCAGCCGGTGGTTGCCCACGCGCCGGCCGGCCGCGCGCATCGCCATGATCTCGGCGTGCGCGGTCGGGTCGTGCTCGGTGATATTGCGGTTCCAGCCCTCGCCCAGAACCTCGCCATCGGACGAAACCAGTACCGCGCCAACGGGGATCTCGTCATCCTCGCGTTCGGCGCGTTCGGCCAGCGCCAGCGCACGGCGCATCCAGTCCTCGTCCGATTGCAGCGGCACGGCCAAGCCGCGCTACTCCCACTCGATCGTCGCGGGCGGCTTTCCGCTTATGTCATAAACTACGCGAGAGACGCCGCGTAACTCATTGATAATACGATTAGAAACCTTGCCGAGGAACTCGTACGGCAAGTGCGCCCAATGCGCCGTCATGAAGTCGATGGTCTCAACCGCGCGCAATGCGATCACCCACTCGTAGGCACGCGCATCGCCAACGACGCCGACCGACTTGACCGGCAGGAACACCGCGAACGCCTGGCTGGTCTTGTCGTACAGATCCGCCTTGCGCAGTTCGTCGATGAAGATATGGTCGGCCTTGGCCAGCAGATCGGCGTACTCGCGCTTGACCTCGCCAAGAATGCGCACGCCCAGGCCGGGGCCGGGGAACGGATGTCGGTAGACCATCGGTGCGGGCAGGCCGAGTTCGACGCCCAGGCGCCGCACCTCGTCCTTGAACAGTTCGCGCAGCGGTTCGACCAGGCCCATCTTCATGTGCTCGGGCAGGCCGCCGACGTTGTGGTGACTCTTGATGACGTGGGCCTTGCCGGTCTTGCTGCCGGCCGACTCGATCACGTCGGGGTAGATCGTGCCCTGCGCCAGCCATTTGGCGTTGGCGAGCTTGCCGGCTTCCTCGTCGAAGATCTCGACGAACAGGTTGCCGATGATCTTGCGCTTGGCCTCGGGGTCGCCGACCCCTTCGAGCGCCTTGAAATAGCGGTCGGCGGCATCGACCCGGATCACCTTGACGCCCATGTGCTCGGCGAACATCGCCATCACCTGGTCGCCTTCCTGCCAGCGCAACAGGCCGGTATCGACGAACACACAGGTCAGCTGCTCGCCGATCGCCTTGTGCAGCAACGCGGCGACAACGGACGAATCGACGCCGCCCGACAGACCAAGGATCACCTCGTCGGTGCCAACCTGCTCGCGCACGCGGGCGATCTGGTCGTCAATGATGTGGGCCGCGGTCCACAGGGTCTGGCAGCCGCAGATGTCGGTGACGAAGCGGCGCAGCAGGGTCTGGCCCTGCAGGGTGTGGGTGACCTCGGGGTGGAACTGGACGCCGTACCAGCGCTTGTCCTCGTTGGCCATGGCCGCGACCGGGATCCGGTCGGTCTTCGCGGTCACGGTGAAGCCCGGCGGCGCGGTGGCGACGTGGTCCCCGTGGCTCATCCACACGTTCAGGCGCGGTGTTCCGCCGTGGTCGCTGAGCCCGCCCAGCAGCGCATCATGCGCGACCAGCTCCACCTCGGCATGGCCGAATTCGCGAGCATCCGCTGCCTCGGTGGTGCCACCCAGTTGCGCGGCCAGGGTCTGCATCCCGTAGCAGATGCCGAGGATCGGCAGGCCACTGTCGAAGACTTCCTGCGGTGCACGGGGCGCACCTTCCAGCGTGGTCGACTCGGGTCCACCCGACAGGATGATGCCCTTCGCACCGTACTTCGCGATCTCGGCCGGGTCGTGGTCCCAGGCCCAGATCTCGCAATAGACCCCGATCTCTCGGATGCGGCGGGCGATCAGCTGCGTGTACTGCGCGCCGAAGTCGAGGATCAGGATCTTGTCGGAATGGATGTCGGTCATGAATCAGCCGGCCCTGTAGTTCGGCGGTTCCTTGGTGATCTGTACATCGTGGACGTGGCTCTCGCGCGAACCGGCGCTGGTCACCTTCACGAACTGCGGTTTCTGGCGCATGTCCTCGATGGTCGCGCAGCCGACATAGCCCATCGTCGCGCGCAGGCCGCCCATCAACTGGTGGACCACGCCGCCAAGCGGGCCGCGGTACGGAACGCGGCCTTCGATGCCTTCCGGCACCAGCTTGTCGGCGTCGGACGAATCCTGGAAGTAGCGGTCCTTGGAGCCCAGTTCCATCGCGCCGATGCTGCCCATGCCGCGATAGCTCTTGTAGCTGCGGCCCTGGAACAGTTCGACCTCGCCGGGTGCCTCCTCGGTGCCGGCGAACAGGCCGCCGACCATCACCGACGATGCGCCGGCGGCCAGCGCCTTGCCGATGTCGCCCGAATAGCGGATGCCGCCGTCGGCGATCAGCGGAATGCGGTCCTGCAGCGCCTCGGCAACCATGTCGATCGCGGTGATCTGTGGCACGCCGACGCCAGCAACGATGCGGGTGGTACAGATCGAACCCGGGCCGACGCCGACCTTGACTGCGTCTGCGCCGTGGTCCATCAGCGCCAGCGCTGCATCGCCGGTGACGATGTTGCCGCCGATGATCTGCAACTGCGGGAAGTTCTTCTTGACCCAGCACACGCGTTCCAGCACGCCCTGCGAATGGCCGTGCGCGGTGTCGACCACGACCACGTCGACCCCGGCTGCTGCCAGCGCCTCGATGCGCGCCTCGGTGTCGCCGCCGACACCCACCGCGGCGCCGACCAGCAGGCGCTCGCTGCTGTCATAGGCGGCATTGGGGTTGTCGGATTTCTTCTGGATGTCCTTGACGGTGATGAGGCCGCGCAGTTCGAAGCCGTCGTTGACCACCAGCACCTTCTCGATCCGGTGCTTGTGCAGCAGCCCGAGCACTTCCTCGTCGCTGGCGCCCTCCTTCACCGTGACCAGTCGGTCCTTGCGGGTCATGATGTGGCGGACCGGATCGTCGTGCTTGGTCTCGAAACGCATGTCGCGGCTGGTGACGATGCCGACCAGCTGCCCGCCATCGACCACCGGAACGCCGGAGATGTTGCGCGTCCGGGTCAGCTTGAGCACGTCGGCGATGCTGGTCTCGGGGCTGACCGTGAACGGCGACTTGATCACCCCGGCCTCGAACGTCTTGACCTGCGCCACGTGCGCGGCCTGCTGGGCAAGGCTCATGTTCTTGTGGATGATGCTGATGCCACCGAGCTGGGCCATCGCGATGGCCAGTCGTCCTTCGCTGACGGTGTCCATCGCCGCCGACAGCAATGGCAGGCGGATGGACAAATCGCGGGTGACGCGGGTGGAGAGCGAAACGTCCTTGGGAAGGACGGTGGAATGCGCGGGAACGAGCGATACGTCGTCGTACGTCAGCGCTTCAGCCTGGATGCGCAACATGGGGCGGCCCGGAGAGGATGAAGCGCGCCATTGTACCGCGTTCGGCGGCCTTACGAGGGGGGCGGAATGGCGGAAAAGCCGTGGCTGCCATCGAAAGAAGCCAAGCTAGCTTTTTGCAGGAGCAACGTAGGTCGCGAATTCGGCGATCTACGGAGCCGCCGTGCGTTCGCGACTTACGTCGCTCCTACAGGGGAGCTGTTCCAAGTGCCGCAGGAGCCCTATTTATCCGCCGCCTCGGCCGCTTCCAAGGTGTTCTCCATCAGCGTCGCGACCGTCATCGGCCCGACCCCGCCCGGCACCGGGGTGATCCAGCTGGCCCGCTGCGCCGCTGCTTCGAAGCCGACATCGCCACACAGGCGCCCATCATCAAGCCGGTTGATACCGACGTCGATCACCACCGCGCCCGGCTTGACCCATTCGCCGGGGATCAGCTGCGGGCGGCCCACCGCGACCACCAGAATGTCCGCGCCGCGCACGGCCGCTTCCAGCACCTCGGGCGGGGTGAACTTGTGGCAGCTGGTGGTGGTGCAGCCGGCGATCAGCAGTTCCAGCGCCATCGGCCGGCCGACGTGGTTGGAAACCCCCACGATCGTCGCACTGGCGCCGCGAACGGGTCGATCGGTATAGGCCAGCAAGGTGGTTATCCCGCGCGGAGTACACGGGCGCAGACCGAATTCGCGCAACGCCAGGTGACCGACGTTTTCCGGGTGGAAGCCGTCGACATCCTTGCCCGGCGATATCCGGTGGATCAGCTTCGAGGCGTCGCGGCGGTCGGGGAGCGGCAACTGGACCAGGATGCCGTGGACGTCCGGGTCCGCATTGAGGCGGTCAATCAGGGCCAGCAGTTCGTCGTCGGTAGTCTCGGCCGGCAGGTCGAAATCGATTGCGCGGATGCCGACCTTCTCGGCCGCACGACGCTTGTTGCGCACGTACACCGCCGAGGCCGGATCCTGCCCCACCAGTACCACCGCCAGTCCCGGGCGCGCCTTGCCCTGGGCCAACCGCGCATCCACCCGTGCCTTGAGGGAGTCAAGGAGATCCTCCGCGATGCGCTTGCCGTCGAGGATGCGGGCGGCGTGCTGCGGAGTGTCGGGCGTATGGGTCATGGAACGGTGGCCTTGGAGACGATCTGGCCGCCATTATCGCAAGCTCAGCGGCCAGCCGGGCACCGGGGTATGCCGGCGCCGACGACGCACTGGACGCAACACTGGCCGTGATCGACTGGTTGGGCGGGTATCGGCGTGACCGGCACCGCCTGCAGTGACGGTTTCAGCTTGAGCAACACGGCCCAGTCGTGCCGGTTGAAGCTGCAGGCCGGCTCGTTGTCCGGACTGCAGCCGATATCGCTGCCGCGCGGCAGGTTCCAGAATCGCCCGCTGCGGTTCAACGCAAGCATCCGCAGGGTGACGCTTTGCAGCACGTTGCCGCCAACGAGATAAGCCGCCGTGCGGGCATCGCCACTCGCCGTCACGACTTCACAGTGCATCGCAAGCGACGCATCGGGATTGGCCGCGATCCATGCCTGCAGCCCAGCATGGCCGAATGCCGTTGCACCGCGGACATAGCACAGCAGGTCGCCGGCGGTGGGCACGGCGGTGTCCGGGTCGACGAACAGGAAGGGGCTGCTGTCGGGGCGCAGGTAGGCATCGCGGACGTAATCGATGTGCCGCGCCGACGGGCTGAAGCCCGGCACCCCCGCACGCACCAGCACGAACGAGACGAACGCGGCCGACCAGGGCCGGTCGATCAGGAAGGCGCGACAGTCGGGCGAGCCGAAATCGGTGTTGAAGGCGCGGGCACACGCGGCGGCGCCAGGGAACGAGTTCATCCCCCACAGCAGTCCGCTGCCGCGCCAGTACTCGGCGACCCGTTTCCAGGCTGGGGTGGCGCGGTCCTGAAGAAGGTCGGTTTCCGCTTCCGCCAACGTCGTACTTGCGAGTTGGCCCTGCAGGTTGATGAAGGGGCGATACCAGAGTGTGTTTTCGCGGCAGGCGACCGCGGAGATCCGGTCGCCCAGCGTGGTGGTGTGGGACGGATCGGTTTCGGAGCAAGCGGTGGCAGCTGTCGCCATGGGCGAAGCGATGGCCAGCAACATCAGGAGAACCACAAGCCGGAACCGTCGCCGCAACCAATGACCCGCCATGCTGTTTCCCCAATTCGTACGCACGTGACGCATCGTCCGGGACTGGCGTGACCGGGGTGTGCAGGCGGACTCAGCCCGCGCAGAACTGCTGGTAGTCGATGTATCCGGGGAATGCAGTGCCGGGTGCGCAGACGACGCAGGCGGGATCGGGTTGCACGCGGGTCTCGCGGAACCGCATTGCCAGTGCATCGAAGTGCAGCAGGCGTCCGGCCAGCGGTTCACCGATGCCGAGGATCAGCTTGATCACCTCGGTCGCCTGCAACATGCCGATCACTCCGGGCAGTACACCCAGCACGCCGGCATCGCTGCAGTTGGGTGCGTCTTCCGGCGACGGCGGTTCGGGGAACAGGCAGCGATAGCATGGCGCCGCGCCGCGATGACGCCCCGCATCGAAGACGCTGACCTGACCGGTGAAGCGCAATACCGCGCCGTAGACCAGCGGCTTGCCGAGCTTTACGCAGGCGTCGTTGAGCAGGTAGCGCGCGGCGAAGTTGTCGGCGCCGTCCAGCACCACGTCGGCGTCTGCAATCAGGCGTTCGACGTTGTCACTGCCGATGCGTTCCGGAAAGCTCCGGACGTCGATTGTCGGGTTGAGTGCCGACAACGCGGTTCGCGCCGACTCGACCTTGGAGACGCCGATCCGCGCTTCGGTATGCAGGATCTGGCGCTGCAGGTTGCTGCGCTCGACCAGATCGTCGTCGGCGAGGACCAGGGTTCCGACACCGGCAGCCGCCAGGTAGTACGCGGCCGGCGACCCCAGACCGCCGGCACCGACGATCGCCACCCTCGCCTGCTGCAGCTTGCGCTGGCCGGTCTCGCCGACCTCCGGCAGTCGAAGGTGGCGGGAGTAGCGGTCGTGGAAGTCGAGGTCGACGTCGCCGGCCGGCTCGGTAATCGGCAACTGTTCTTCGCGCCAGCGGCGGGTTCCGCCGTCGACCGAGGCGACCCGGCGGTAACCCACGTCGATGAGCGTCTGGGCCGCTTTCAGCGAGCGCCCACCCAATTCGCAGATCAGCAGGACGTCTGCATCGCGGTCGGTCAAGGTTGCCGCCGGCTCGGCCTCGAGATCGCTACGCGCGATCCCGATCGCGCCGTCGGCCATGCCCAACGCGCGCTCGTGCGATTCGCGTACGTCGACCAGGATGGCGCCGGCGAGCTGGCGTTCACGGGCGTCGGCGGGGGCAAGGATCTCGATGGCCATGCGGCCATTATCCGCCGTCGCGGGCCAGCGGCCTACTTGCCGCGCTTGACGTGCCGGATCAGGCGCTGCTTCTTGGCGACCTGCTTCGCGCTGAGCACGTTCTTCTTGCCTTCGTAGGGGTTCGCCCCTTCCTTGAAGACGAAGCGGATCGGGGTGCCGACCAGTTTGAAGCGCTTGCGGAAGAAGTTCTCCAGATAGCGCTTGTAGGTGTCGCTGAGCGTCCGCAGCCGGTTGCCGTGGACCACGAAGGTCGGCGGATTGCTGGCCGCGGGATGGGCGTAGCGCAACTTGGCGACATGACCGCGCACGACCGGCGGCGGGTTGGTCTCGTAGGCGATTTCCATCGCCTTGGTGACTTCGCTGGTGCTGAACTCATGGGTCGCCGAAGCGTGCGCGCGGTGGATCGCCTTGAACAGCTCGCCCAGTCCCGAGCCGTGTTTCGCGCTGATCCGTATCGCCTCGGCCCAATTGACGAACGCCAGCTTGCGCGACAGCAATGCTTCGGCCTGCTGACGCTGGTAGTCGCTCTGCCCGTCCCACTTGTTGACCGCGACCACCAGCGCGCGACCGGCGTCCAGTGCGTAGCCGAGCACGCTGGCATCCTGGTCGGTCACGCCTTCGCCGGCATCGAGCATGATCACGGCGACCTGGCATTGCTCGATCGCGTGCAGGGTCTTGATGATCGAGAATTTCTCGACCGCCTCGTCGACCCGCGACTTGCGGCGCAGGCCGGCGGTGTCGATCAGCCGGTACAGGCGACCGTCACGCTCCATGTCGATCGCGACCGAATCACGCGTGGTGCCGGGCACGTCGGACGCGATCATCCGCTCCTCGCCCAGCAGCCGATTGACCAGGGTCGACTTGCCTACATTGGGGCGGCCGATGAATGCGATACGGACGCGCGTCGGATCGTCGTCGAGTTCATTCGAGGTGCCCTCTTCCGGCAACCGCTCGATGACCTCGTCGATCAGCTCGTCGATGCCTTGGCGGTGCGCCGAGGAAACCGCAACCGCCTCGCTGAAACCGTAGCGGGCGAAGTCATTGAGCGCGGCCTGCGTGTCGATGCCGTCGGTCTTGTTGATCACCAGCAGGGTCGGCCGCGCGGTTTTGCGCAGCCAGGCGAGGATCTCGTCGTCCAGCGCCGACGCGCCTTCGCGTCCGTCGACGATAAACAGCACGAGGTCGGCCTCGGCCGCCGCGGCACGCGCCTGGCGCGCGGTCGCGCCAAGCAGGCCTTCGACAAGATGCTCGCTCTCTCCGGCAATGCCGCCGGTATCGACCACCGCGAACGTGCGCTGGCCCTCCGGTCGGCACACGCCGTAGTGGCGGTCCCGGGTGACCCCGGGCTGATCGTGGACCAGAGCGTCGCGGCTGCGCGTAAGCGCATTGAACAGCGTTGATTTACCTACGTTGGGTCGACCAACGAGCGCGACTAGCGGGAGCATGGGGTTCAGCCGGAATTTGGGGAAATCGGGCTCATTGCCCGAGGCGGAACGCGCTCAGGTCGCCGTCGATGTTCTGCACGATCAGGATTCCGTCCGCCACCACGGGGGTGGCCCGCAATGCGTCTCCACCGGCACGCGCTCGGGCGGCGAATTCACCGGTGCCCAGGTCCAGCCAGTGCAGGTAACCGTCGTAGTCACCCACGACCGCGTAGCTGCCATGGATGGCGGGCGCGGTGAGGTTGCGGCGGGCCAGCGCCGGCTGCTGCCACATCGCGCTGCCGCCGGACTTCTCCAAGCCGAACACCGTGTCACTCGCCTCGGTGATCACCACCACGCTGGGGGCAACCGCGACCTGGCCCGGACCACCGTTGTCGCTCAGCCACATCGGCTGGCCCGTCGGGGCGTTGATGGCCATGGTCTGGCCCTTGAAGCTGGTGGCGTAGAGGGTGGTGTCCTCAAGCACCGGGGCGCCGTCGACATCCGCCATGCGGTCGAGTTCGGTGCGGCCTTCCTGCTGCCCGATCGCCTGATCCCACAGCGGGCGGCCATCCTGAGCCGACAGCGCGCTGACGGTACCGTCGTCGTTGCCTACGAACAGGAAGCCGGGGCCGACCACGGGCGAGTCGTTGCCACGCACCGACAGAGTCGGCACTTCGTGGTTCCAGAACCAGCGACGTTCGCCATTGGCGGCGTCGAAGGCCGTCACCCGGCCATCATTGGAACGCACGAAGACCATGCCCATGCCGATAGAAGGTGCCGCGATGATCTCGTTGCCCACCTCGGCGCGCCATTTTTCGACGCCGGTGGCGGCGTCTAGCACGATCACGTCGCCGTCCAGACTGCCTACCGCAACCAGGCCATCGCCGGCACCGGGACCGCCGCTCAGGCGCAATTCGCTTTCATGGGTCCAGACCTTCTGGCCCGTCTGCAGGTCGAACGCGTGGACGCCACCTTCGACTGCTGCCGCATAGACCCTGCCATCGGCGACGACCGGGCCCTGGCGCGCGCCAAGCAAGCCTTCACCCTTGCCCGCATCGGCCGACCAGATCTTGCTGACGGTCGCGGTCGGAGTGATGTCGGTCAGCTTGGCCGGCTCCGTATTCTTGCCGTCCTTGCTGCCGAACCAGCCCTTGATGGTGCTGCAGCCGGCAAGCGAAACAACGCAAAGCGCGATCACTCCGGTGCGGATCAGGGTGGCGCCAAAGGTGCGGGGAGTCGATGCGGACTTCATCAAGACTGTGCCTCGGTGCTGGTAGGGGTCCCGCCGACTTCCGTGAGCTTGAGTTCGAGCACGCGACGCTGCGGCGAAGCCACGTCGAGCCTGGTCAGCGCCTGCTGGTAGGACTCACGGGCCTTTTCGGTCTGGCCCAGGGCGTACTGGGCGTCGCCGCGCACCTGCAGGGCGGTCGGGGTATCGACCGTATCGACCAGCGCCAGCGCGGCGTCGGCTTGGTCGGTAGCGATCAGCAGGCGCGCCAGGCGCTGGTTCACGATATCGGCAATGGCGGCGTTGCGGGGCTTGATCGAGCGCAGGGTCTTGATGGCGGCCGCGTCGTCCTTTGCCGTGACCTGCGATGCGGCGAGCTCCAATGCTGCGAGATTGGCGTAGACGCCTTCTTCAAGCGCATCGACCTTGGCCGCACCCTGTCCGTCACTGGCCGCGATCGAATTGATCGCCACCTGGTACTGGTCGGCCTTGGCGAGTTGCTGGTGGGACTGCTGCTGCTGCCACCATTTCCAGCCACCGATCGCCGCAAGCCCGAGCACGATGCCGCCAATCAGGCCGACTCCGTTCTCGCGGAGCCAAAGAAGGACGCGTTCGCTTTGTTCGTGTTCGTCAAGTGGATCGTCGATTGCCATGCGCTAGCTGCCATCCCGCCCCGGCCGCGAGCCGGAGGCAATTGGTGAGGACTGGCCCGCAAGCGGGCCGGTGGAAATGCCGGCACGGCCGCTATACGGCCGTGGCAACAGCGGACCCGCGTCGCGGGTCAGTCGGCGACCGGCGCGAGGGAGCCGTCAGAGGATAGCGTAAAGCGCGCCACGTTCGCGCGGCTGAACGGTTCCAGGTCGATCGGTTCCCCGTCCTGGCGGACTTCAACGGCGGACGAGTTGCCGAGCACGAGCCGGCCGACCTCGCCTTGTCCGTAACTGCGGCGTTCGCCTTCAGCCAGCAGGCCCTGCTCCAGCTTGCTTCCGTCCGGCGCGAAGATCTGCACCCAGCTTTCGTCGTTGAACTCGATCGACAACGCGGGCGAGTCGACCGACGTGCCATGCACGCTGCCCATGGATGCGATCAACGGCTTGCGCTGGATCGGCTTGCGCACCGCGGACGCCGGGGCGTTGCCGGTTTCGACAGGCAGCGACTGCTGCAGGTCGAACGACTGCACGCTCAGGTCGTTCGAGAGATGCTGCTGGGTCGCGAGCCAGACCGGCACCGCGATCATCGCGGTGATCCCGATATAGACCGCACGACGGGTTACCTGCTCGAACATCCGGCGGTAACGCGGCGTGTGGCTGTGGCTGACCAGATCCGAGGGGGTGACCGGCCCGACTTCAGTCCGGATCGCGTCCAGGTCCAGGTCGACGCCAAGCAGCCGGGCATAACTTCGCAACTGTCCACGCACGAATACCGGCGCGCCAATCCGGGCCCAGTCATCGGATTCGAGCGCGCGAATGACGCGCACCGGCATTTTCAGCCGTGCCGAGACTTCTTCCTGGGAGAGCCCCGCGCGTTGCCTCGCCTGCATGAGGCGAATGCCAAAGCTATCGACGCCTTCGGGCGCGATTGTGTTCGGGTGCATCATCGTTTCCCGTTATCCCCTGTTCCGGAGCCTGATTTATCAGGGAACTCCGCCCTCAGTCTTTGAACGTATCTGGCTGCAGCGTCCTTGTCGCCGAGTTTTTCTTCGATTTGTGACGCAAGCAACAGCGAGCGGGCATCTGCGGGGGCAGCCGCCAGTCGACGCTGCGAAAACGCCCGCGCCTGGAATGCACGACCCGCACGGAACTCATGCTCAGCCATGGCTGCCAAGGCGACCGGGCTTTGCGGGTCGAGCGCAAGTGCCGCGTCCAGATATTTTACCGCCAACTTGCCCTGCCCCGCCCGATCGGCACAGGCCCCGGCGTTGGCCATCGCCCCCGCTGGAGTGCGGTAGCCGCGATCAGCCACTGCGCGGTCAAACCACTGCAACGACTCCTGCTCGCGACCGTTGGCGCACAGCCAAGTCCCATAGTTGTTGAGCACGCCGCCGTCCTGCGGCGCCAGTTCGATCGCACGCCGATAATGATCCCCGGCCAGCGCGGACTTGCCATCGGCCTCGGCGACCAGCGCGCGCAGGGTGTGGGCGGCAGCAAAGTCCGGAGCGGCCTTCACCGCGTCCACCGCCGCTTTCCGCGCGGCATCGAGATCGCCTCGCGTATAGGCCAACTGGCCCTGCTGGACCGTCGTCCGGGCCTTGACCGCGCCCTTGCTGCGGTCATCGGTGACGACGTCCAGTTCCGGCGCGGTACGGCGGAAATCGCTGCGCGTGTAATCGGGCTTGATGAAGCTCAGCCGGTTGCAGCCGGCCATGATGACCATCACGATCAATCCCAGCAGCAGCCCCCCGACCGGTCCCCGGACAACGCTTCCGCGCTCCTCAGGCGACAGCATCGTTGCCCCCTTGCGCTTCGAGGGTCTTGCGGAATTCGGCCTGCCGACGCGTGCGGTCCGCGACCTGTCCCTTGAGCTGGCCGCAGGCCGCGTCGATGTCGTCGCCCCGGGTCCGGCGCACGGTGGTCAGCACCCGCGCCTCCTGCAACAGCTTCTGGAATGCGCGGATGTCTGTCTCGGCCGAACGCTCGAAGCGGGTGCCGGGGAACGGATTGAACGGGATCAGGTTGACCTTGGCCGCGTCCTTCATCTGGGTTGCGTTGTCGAACTGGCGCATCAGTCGCGCGAGCTGGCGCGCATGCACCGGCTGGTCATTGACACCCTTCATCAGGGTGTACTCGAACGTGATCGACGACCGCGGCTTGCGCATGACGTAGCGCTGGCAGGCGGCCATCAGCTCCTCGATCGGGTATTTCTTGTTGAGCGGCACCAGTTCGGTACGCAACTCGTCGTTGGCGGCGTGCAGCGAAACGGCCAGCGAGACATCGCTGAGCTCGCCCAGCTTGTCGATCATCGGCACCATGCCGGCGGTCGACAGGGTCACGCGCTTGTTGGCCAGGCCATAGCCGAGGTCGTCGCGCATGATGCTCATCGCCCGCACGACGTTGTCGAAATTCATCAGCGGCTCGCCCATGCCCATCATCACCACGTTGGTCAGCTTGCGCTGCTGGTGCGGCAGGTTGCCGAGCTGGCGGGCGGCGATCCAGACCTGGCCGATCACCTCGGCGGTGGTCAGGTTGCGGTTGAAGCCCTGGGTGGCGGTGGAACAGAACTGGCAGTTGAGCGCGCAGCCGACCTGGCTCGACACACATAAAGTGCCGCGGCCCTTGTCGGGGATGAAGACCGCCTCGATGGCGTTCTTCGGGTCCATTCCGATCAGCCACTTGATGGTGCCGTCGGTCGATGGCTTCTCAAGCAGGACCATCGGCGCGCGGACCTCGGCGTACTCGTGCAGCTTGGCGCGCAGCGCCTTGCCGAGATCGGTCATGTCGTCGAAGTCGGTGACGTAGCGGTGGTGGATCCACTTCATCACCTGATGTGCGCGATAGCGCTTTTCGCCAAGGACGTTCTCGAAGAAGTCTTCCAGCGAGACACGGTCGAGGTCGAAGATATTCGTCTTCGACCCCGCCGCGGTGGTACCGGCCGAGCCCGTTGCCCGCGCCGTCGACACGGCCGCGTCGGCGCCCGGGGCGCTGGCGAGGGTGATGTCGATGGTGTTGTCGCGGTTATGGGTCATGACCTTGGTTTCAATCCGGGTGGTTTAGCGCGCGTAGACGTCGGTTGCCGGGAAGAAGTACGCGATCTCGTTCGCGGCGTTCTCCAGGCTGTCCGAACCGTGCACGGCGTTGGCGTCGATGCTGTCGGCGAAGTCGGCGCGGATGGTGCCTGCGGCGGCTTCCTTGGGGTTGGTGGCGCCCATCAGGTCACGGTTCTTGAGCACCGCGCCCTCGCCTTCAAGCGCCTGGATCATCACCGGGCCGGAGATCATGAACTCGACCAGCGCGTTGAAGAACGGACGCTCGCGATGGACGGCGTAGAAACCCTCGGCCTCGGCCTTGGACAGGTGCTTCATCTTCGAGGCGACGACCTTCAGGCCGGCCTTCTCGAAACGGGTGTAGATTTCGCCGATGACGTTCTTGGCGACGGCGTCGGGCTTGATGATGGACAGGGTGCGCTCCAGCGCCATGGGGATATCTCCGGGTAGGCGGGTCGCGACCCTGGATCGTGGGTTCGCGCCCGAGGATAACAGAAAAACCCGCGTCAGGACGCGGGTTTAGCCGATATGGCTACGGTAATACTACCGGATCGTCATGCCGTTTTGCACTGCCACGGCGCATTGTTTTTCACTCCTCCGCCCGGTTTGTTGACGACGGTCGTCGCCCGGCCGTAGGATCAAACAAGCGTTTGATTAACCCGCCCCGCGGGCACCAACTCTTTCGGACGACCATGGCCGCCACCACCCATTTTTCCACCAAGGACCGCATCCTCGGCGCCGCCGAGGAACTGTTCGCCCAGTTCGGCTTCAGCGGCACCTCGTTGCGCCAGGTCACCAGCCGCGCCGACGTCAACATCGCGGCGGTCAACTACCACTTCGGCAGCAAGGAGAACCTCGTCAACGAGGTCTTCCGCCGCCGCATGGACGACATGAGCGCACACCGCCTCTCGGCGCTGAAAGCCGCATTGGCGCAGCATCCGGGTGAGCTGGAGCCGATCCTCGCCGCGTTCGTCGAGCCCGCACTGGCCATCGCCCAGGACCGCCACGGCGGCGCCGCTTTCGTCCGTGTGGTCGCTCGCGCCTATGCCGAAAAGAACGACAGCCTGCGCAAGTTCCTTTCCGACCATTACGGCTACGTGCTGCGCGAGTTCGCCAAGGCGATCGCGGCCTGCGTGCCGGCACTGAGCAAGGAAGAACTGTACTGGCGGCTGGATTTCCTTGCCGGCGCGCTGACCTACGCAATGGCCGATTTCGGCCTGATCAAGCGGCCCACCGGTACCGCAGAGAAGGCTCACCGGGAGCGCGCAGCGCGCGAGCTGATCCGGTTTGCGGCAGCGGGCTTCAAGAGTTGAGCCCTTTTGCTTCCGCGACAAAAACAAATTTATCAGGGAGTTACTGAAAATGTCCGAGAAACTACTTGTACGTCGCGCCGCCGTCCTCGGCGCCGGCGTGATGGGAGCGCAGATCGCCGCCCACCTGACCAATGCCGGCGTCGACACCGTGTTGTTCGACCTGCCGGCGAAGGAAGGCGACCCCAACGGCGTGGTCAACAAGGCGATCGCCGGACTGGTCAAGCTCAGCCCCTCGCCGCTCGCCGACAAGGCCCTGGCCAAGCGGATCGTCGCCGCCAACTACGAGACCGGTCTGGACCTGCTGGACGGCTGCGACCTGATCATCGAGGCGATCGCCGAGAAGATGGAATGGAAGCAGGACCTCTACAGGAAGGTCGCCCCGCACATCGCCGGCCACGCCGTGCTGGCCAGCAACACCTCGGGCCTGGGCATCAACAAGCTCGCCGACGTGTTGCCCGAGGCGCTGCGTCCGCGCTTCTGCGGCGTGCACTTCTTCAACCCGCCGCGCTACATGCACCTGGCCGAGCTGATCCCGGCGAAGGCCACCGATCCGGCGGTGCTCGCGAACCTCGAGACCTTCCTGACCACCACCCTCGGCAAGGGCGTGGTGATCGCGCGCGATACCCCGAACTTCATCGGCAACCGCATCGGCGTGTTCTCGATGCTGGCGGCGATGCACCACACCGAACAGTTCAAGCTCGGCTTCGACACCGTCGATGCGCTGACCGGCCCGGCGATCGGCCGGCCGAAGTCGGCGACCTACCGCACCGCCGACGTGGTCGGGCTGGACACCATGGTCCACGTCATCAAGACCATGGCCGACACCCTGCCCGACGACCCGTGGCACAAGTATTTCAAGGCGCCGAAATGGCTCGCCGGGCTGGTCGAGAAAGGCGCGCTCGGTGCCAAGACCGGGGCCGGCGTCTACACCAAGAAGGGTAAGGACATCCTCGTCCTCGACCTGAAGGCGCAGGACTACCGCCCATCGACGTCCGAACTGGAGCCCGAGGTCGCCGCGCTGCTGAAGGAGCGCGACCCGGCGAAGAAATTCGCCGCCCTGCGCGCGTCCGGCCACCCGCAGGCGAAGTTCCTGTGGGCCTGCTTCCGCGACACCTTCCACTACAGCGCCTACCACCTCAAGGACATCGCCGAGACCGCGCGCGACGTCGATTTCGCGATGCGCTGGGGTTACGGCTGGTCGGTCGGACCGTTCGAGAGCTGGCAGGCCGCCGGCTGGAAGCAGGTTGCCGACTGGATCGCCGAGGACATCGTGTCCGGCGACGCGATGAGCAACGCCACCCTGCCCGATTGGGTGTTCGATGGTCGCGATGGCGTGCATGTCGACAGCGGCAGCTACAGCCCCAGCCGCGACGCCAAGGTGCCGCGCTCGGACAACCCGGTGTATGCGCGCCAGCGGTTCCCGGATGCCCTGATCGGAGAGAAGTCCTCGCAGGGGCGCACCGTGTTCGAGAACGACGGCGTGAGGATGTGGGCCGATGAGGGCGACGACATCGCGGTGGTCAGCTTCAAGACCAAGATGCACACCGTGTCCGACCATGTGCTCGACGGCCTTCAGGAGGCCGTTGCGCGTGCCGAGAAGGACTTCGCCGGGCTGGTGATCTGGCAGCCAAAGGAGCCGTTCTCCGCCGGTGCGGACCTGGCCGGTGCGCTGGGTTTGCTGCAGGCCGGTGACGTCAAAGGTTTCGAGGCGATGGTTGCCAACTTCCAGGCCACCAGCCAGCGGATCAAGTACTCGTTGGTGCCGGTGGTCGCGGCGGTGCGCGGGCTGGCGCTGGGCGGGGGTTGCGAATTCCAGATGCACTCGGCGCGGACCGTGCTGGGATTGGAAAGCTACATCGGGCTGGTCGAGGCCGGTGTCGGCCTGCTACCGGCTGGTGGCGGGCTGAAGGAACTGGCGGTACGCGCCTCCGATGCAGCCGGTCCCAACGGCGACGTGTTCGCCGAGCTCAAGACCGTGTTCGAGACCGTGGCGATGGCCAAGGTTTCCACCTCGGCCGTTGAAGCGAAGAACCTGCAACTGGCACGCAAGGACGACGTGGTGGTGTTCAACGCGTTCGAACTGCTGCACGTGGCCAAGGCCCAGGCCCGCGCACTGGCCGAATCCGGCTATCGCCCGCCGCTGCCGGCCCGCGGCATCAGGGTTGCCGGCGACGTCGGCATCGCCACCTTCAAGATGCTGCTGGTCAACATGCTGGAAGGCCATTTCATCTCGCAGCACGATTACGAGATCGCCACCCGCATCGCCACCGTGCTGTGCGGCGGCGAAGTCGATCGCCATTCGGTAGTCGACGAAGAGTGGCTGTTGAAGCTGGAGCGGCAGCATTTCGTCGAACTGGCGCAGATGCCCAAGACCCAGGAGCGCATCGCGCACATGCTCAAGACCGGCAAGCCGCTCCGCAACTAAGCGACGACGAGGACATACAGATGACCAAGCAAGTTCAAGACGCATACATCGTCGCCGCCACCCGTACCCCGGTCGGCAAGGCGCGCGGCGTGTTCGCCAACACCCGCCCCGACGACATGCTCGCCCACGTGCTCAAGGCCGTGATCGCACAGGCGCCGGGCATCGACGTCA